>JBGPOV010000068.1:0-19292 GCA_041488255.1 Gammaproteobacteria bacterium
CCGCGTTGGGCGCAATCATCGGCGTGCTGCTCGCCAAGCACTAGATCCGGCGGGATCGACTACACGCGGCGTGGACATGCGTCCGCTGTCGTTTGCGTGCTTTCTCGAAGATTGGGCGTGCATCCATCAAGCTTCTCGTTCTGTTGACCTGCATCAAGGCCCGGGCTGGCTGTGACGGTAGTCTTTCCAACAGCTAACGAGAACGACCTGGTTTCTTTCTTTCCGAACAGAGAAAAGCCCTATGGCCATTGGCGAAATATGCAAGCGTGAAGTGGTCTTTGCGCGCCGCGACAATACCGTCAAGGAAGCGGCGCAATTGATGCGCGAATACCATGTGGGCGACCTCGTGGTGGTGGACCAGTCGGACGGCGAGCGGGTGCCTTGCGGCATCATCACCGACCGCGACGTCGTGGTGGGAGTCGTGGCGAAGGGCCTCGACCCGGACGCGCTCAAGGTCGGCGAGGTTATGGGGACGGACCTGGTGCTCGCACACGAGACCGACGGTCTGTCCGAGACCATCGAGCTGATGCGGGCCAAAGGGGTGCGCAGGGTTCCCATCGTGGACGAGCGAGGTGGCCTGGTCGGTATTCTCACCGCCGACGACATCCTGGACCTCTTGGCCGAGGAGATGACGGCGTTGGCGAAGATGGTCTCACGGGAACAAAGGCACGAGGCCGAGGTTCGAAAATATTGAAGAGCGCGCTGGCCTTGCGGGCGCCGGAGTTATGATCACCTTGCCGAAAGCGCATGCCGTGGGCACGTTTGCAACTCGACGGGTCGACCTTTCGAAACGGACCGCGTCGGACCGCCACCTAGACCTGGTCCGGGCTCTGCTGGATCCGGCCCGCTACCCGCACCCTGTGCGGCAGATTGAGCACATCGAAACCCACATCTCCGATGTGTTTCTGACCGGCGAATACGCGTACAAGCTGAAGAAGCCGCTGGATCTGGGGTTCCTGGACTTCTCCACGCTCGAGAAGCGGCGCTTGTGCTGCGAGGAAGAACTGAGGTTGAATCGGCGCCTTGCGCCCGAGTTATACCTCGCGGTGGTGCCGATCACGGGCAAGCCTGCCCGACCACGCATCCGCGGTGAAGGCGAGCCTTTCGAGTACGCAGTGCAGATGCGCCAGTTCGACCAGGCCGGAATGCTCGAGTGTGTCCTCGCCCGCGGCGAATTGGCAGCCGGCCACGCCGACGAGATTGCGGAGCTGGTGGCTGGTTTTCACGCTGCCTTGCCTCCCGCGCCAACCGACAGCCCCTACGGGAACCCGCAGAGCATCATGGGCCCGGCACTGCAGAATTTCGATCAGCTTTCGCCCCTGCTCGAACGCGAGCCCGATCGCGCAGCGCTGGATCGGCTACGCCAGTGGACGCAGGTGCAGCACGCCAAGCTCGGGAGCGCTTTCGAGGAACGCCGCCGCGAGGGCTTCGTGCGCGAATGCCACGGCGATCTGCATCTGGGAAACATGGTGCTGATCGATGGCCGCGTGCGGATCTTCGACTGCATCGAGTTCAATCCGCTCCTGCGCTGGATCGACGTCATCAACGAGTCGGCGTTTCTGGCCATGGATCTGATCCAACGCCGACGCCCCGATCTGGCGTACCGATTTTTCAACCGCTACGTCGAGATCACGGGCGACTATGCCGGCGTGCGCTTGCTCAGGTACTACATGGTCTACCGGGCCCTAGTGCGGGCCAAAGTGGCCGCGATGCGAGCGGCGCAGGACAATGTTAAGCGCGCAGACAGACCAGCGCTACGGGCGAAGTGCAGCGCCCATCTGGCGCTGGCTGTGGAGCTCATCGAATCCCCGAGGCCGGCGCTCTTGATCCTGCACGGACTCTCGGGCTCGGGCAAGACCAGCGTTTCGCAGATCGTCATGGAAACCGTGGGCGCCATCCGTATCCGCTCGGACATCGAGCGCAAGCGGCTGCACGGACTCACCGGCAGCGAGCCTAGCGGCTCCGCCGTGGGCCAGGGTATCTATACCGATGCTGCCGGCACAGCCACCTATGAGCGCCTCGCCGCGCTGGCCTCATGCGTGCTGGAGGGTGAATTTCCGGTGCTGGTAGACGCCACGTTTCTGGACCACGGCCAGCGCGAGCGCTTCCGTATCCTGGCCGCTAGGCTCGGCGTACCATTCGCAATTCTGCATGTAGAAGCGAGTGCGCTCGAGTTGCGGCGCCGCATCGCGCAGCGCGCCGCTGACGGAGCAGATGCATCGGAAGCGACTGCCGCCGTGCTCGACCGGCAGTTGCAAACTCAGGATCCGCTCATCCGCGACGAGCCGGTCTGGACTCTTGACACGGAACACATGGGCCAGCGCGAGATCGCAGAGCAGTCGCGGCAGTTGCTGCAGCAGCTCACGGGTCAGCACGCGCCCTTACCCTGAAATCACAGAGGAGTCGCCATGGGAACGCACGACAGGATTCGCAGCCGCACGCGCGGCCATACGGACCGCAAGATAGAAGAGGTCGTTCACGACCCCTACCAGGAGCGCTACAAACCCAGTGGACCGGCATTCTGCCCACGATGCGAGGCGATCTTTCAGGGCGGTCGTTGGCAATGGGGCGCCAAGGATGCCGGTGCACACGAGCATATCTGCCCGGCCTGCCGGCGCATCCAGGACCATTTTCCCGCGGGTCATGTCACGCTCTCGGGGTCGTTTCTGGCGCAGCACGCCGCCGACATCTCTGGGCTGGTGAGCAACGAGGAAGCGAGAGCCAAAGCAGAGCACCCGCTGGAACGAATCATCGAAGTGAAGAAAGAGGAAGCTGAGATGGTCATCACCACCACCGGCACTCACCTTCCGCGGCGCATCGGCGAAGCTGTGCAACACGCCTGGAAGGGCGAGCTGGAGATCAAGTACTCGCCGAACGAGTATCTGGTCCGTGTGTATTGGAAGCGTTGAACGCAGCTGCCCAGACGCGGCCAGCAGCGGAGAGGAGGAAAGTATGTTCAAGCATATCCTGTTACCCACAGATGGTTCAAAGTTGTCCGAAGTGACGATCCAGAAGGCGATCGATTTCGCCAAGAGCGTCGGCGCGAAGGTGACTGGCTTTCACGTAATACCGCAGTTCCACGTATTCACCTACCGGACGGAGATGCTGGAGGACACCCGGGAAGAATTTGCCAGCGACTCGCGAGCTCACGCGGCGAAATACCTCGCCGTCATCCAAGAGGCGGCGAAGGACGCAGGCATCCGATGTGAAACGGCCTCTGCCACCAGCGATCAACCTTATGAGGCGATCATCCAGGCCGCAGAGAAGAGAGGATGCGACCTGATCATGATGGCGTCCCACGGGAGGAAAGGCGTGCAGGGCATGCTGCTTGGCAGCGAGACTCACAAAGTCCTGACCCACAGCCGGATACCCGTGTTGGTATACCGCTGAGCACAGCGGAATCGAAGCGGGGCCGAGGCGATGCCCTGGAGCGAGTCATACTACCCGCCGGCGATGACGCACCTTGATCCCGCGGTGCGGGCCAAAGCCATCGAGATTGCGAACGCACTGCTGGAGGAGGGGCACGACGAAGGATTTGCGATTCGTGTCGGCATTGCGCGGGCCAAGGAATGGGCACGCCGACATGGATTAGCGGCCGAGCTCTGAGGACAGAGCCATGACCGATCACGAAGCATTTTTGGCCTACGCCCCGCGCGGCCCGGGGCTGATGTGCGCGGTGGTCTACTTTACGCTCGACAACGACATCTACGGCTGGTGGACTGGTTTTCACGACTATCGCTATCTGCCGGCGTACTTCAAGTTGGAGAACTTCTACGCGCCCCGGGACACGGTGTTCCTCGCCACCGAAGGCTCGGATCTGTACGCTGGGTGGCGCTACGACTACGCGCGCAGCGCTCCGGCGCTCGTCCGGCGCGTCGCGGTGGAGGAACAGATGGCCCATCGCCTGGACCAGCTCCAGGACCTGTTCTTCAACGAGTGGTTGTTCTCGCGCGCCGATCCGAAGGCGCAGGGCGAGGTCGAAGCTTATTCGCGCGGCGAGTTGGCGCTGCAGGACATCAATGTCCGTTCCAGACGGCTCAATAAGCTAGACCATCATGGCGCAGTCTGGATCTACCGTTCGCCCGCTCTTGACGGGCAGGTCGTCGATTACCTCAGCGCGCGCTGGCCGCTCGATTACGGCAAGCAATAGCCGTAGGGCGAGAGCCCAATGGCGCGTCGCGCCGCGGGAGTTGGTACTGCGGCTCGGAGGCCGTTTCGCCACCGCCCTCGGCATCGACCTCAGATCGCGCAAACGACAGGAGCTGTTCAAGTGGTTTCTGGCCGCCGTGCTGTTCGGTGCGCCGATCTCGCACGCCGTCGCTGCGCGCGCCTGCCGCGAGCTGGTTGCGGCAGGTGCGTCAAGCCCCGAAGCGGTGCTGCGTAACGGCTGGCGGGGTTTGGTGCAGATCCTGGATCGCGCCGGATACGTGCGCTACGATGAGAAGACGGCCACCAAGCTGCTGACGGTCTGCCAAGCGCTGGTGGATGTCTACTCCGGTGATCTGCGTGCAGTGCATCGCGCGGCCAACGACTCGAGCGATCTCGAGCGGCGGCTTATGGCGTTGGGCCCCGGGATCGGGCCTGTCACTGTCGAGATCTTCCTGCGCGAGCTGCGTAGCATCTGGCCCAAGGCGGACCCGCTCCCGTGCAGCATGGGCATGAGAGCGGCGCGCGACCTCGGATTCGTGTCCGTGCGGATGCACGATCCCGCGCGTATCTTGGACCGGCTCAAGGACATATGGAGCAACGCCGGTGGACGATCGAGCGATTTCGCGGATTTCGAAACCAGCTTGGTGCGCCACGGCATCTCGCGTCGCCGCGCACAGGCGGGGACGGCCAGCCGATGGGCCAGCGCATGAAACAGCGGTGGGCCGGTGCACCAGGGCCCTGTGCCTAGCGCCCCACGGGTAGACGCATGCCGGTCCACAACGCCAGCATCGAAACGATCTTCGACGAGATCGCCGACCTCCTCGACATCCAGGGCGCGAACCCGTTCCGCGTACGCGCCTACCGGAATGCCGCTCGCACCATCGGAGACCTGGGAACCGATGTCAAGGCACTCATGGAGCGCGGCACGGCGCTGACCGACATCCCTGGGATCGGCGAAGACCTCGCCAAGAAAATCCAGGAGATCCTCCAGACCGGCAAATGCGAATTCCTCGAGCGGCTCCACAAGGAGTTGCCCCCTGCAATTACTGAGCTGCTCAGGATCCCTGGTCTGGGGCCCAAGCGCGTCAAAGTGCTATGGCATGACCTGAACATCCAGACGCTCGAGCAGTTGCTGCGGGCCGCGCGCGACGGTCGCATCCGCGAGCTTCCCGGCTTCGGCGAGAAGACCGAGCAGAAGATCGTCGAAGCAGCGCAGGCGCATTTGTCCCAGGCGCGGCGCTTCAAGCTCGCCGTAGCGGCCCAGTATGCCGAAGCCTTCGCCGCTTATCTCAGCCGGGTCAAGGGGGTTCAGCGCGTGGACATCGCTGGCAGCTTCCGCCGCATGCGCGAGACCGTCGGCGACATCGACATCCTGGTCACCGCACAGGAGGCCGGCGGCGTGATGGACCGCTTCACGGCGTACGGGGATGTCAAGGAAGTGCTGGCCAGCGGCCCCACGCGCGGCAGCGTCGTGCTCAAAGCTGGCATCCAGGTCGACGTTCGCATCATCCCCGAGGACAGTTACGGCGCGGCGCTGGTCTACTTCACGGGCTCCAAGGCCCACAACATCGCCATACGCCGGATCGCGCAGGAGAGGGGGCTGAAGATTAACGAGTACGGCGTGTTTAAGGCCGACAGGTGCATCGCCGGCGAGACCGAAGAGTCGGTCTACAAAGCGATCGGGCTGCCCTGGATTGCGCCCGAGCTGCGCGAGGATCGCGGCGAGGTGGAAGCGGCACTGACGCGGACGTTGCCCAAGCTGATCGAACTGTCCGACCTCAGAGGCGATCTGCACGTTCACTCCAAGGCGAGCGACGGCCATAACACCATCCGCGAGATGGCACAGGCGGCACAGGCCGCCGGTCTGGAGTATGTCGCGATCACTGAGCACTCCCGGAGGTTGACCGTTGCGCATGGCCTCGATCCGGTACGGCTGGCGAAGCAAGGTGCTGAGATCGACCGGCTTAACCGCGAGCTCGAGGGCATCACCGTGCTCAAGGGCATCGAGGTGGACATCCTGGAGGATGGCACGCTGGATCTGCCCGACTCGGTGCTTGCCGGCTTGGACATTGTGGTCGCAGCGGTGCACAGCAAGTTCGACTTGCCGCGCACCAAACAGACCCAACGCATTTTGACGGCGCTCGACAATCCCGTCGTCTCGATCCTCGCGCATCCATCCGGCCGGTTGATCGAGGAACGCGAGCCCTACGACGTGGACATGCAGAAGATCATCCGCAAAGCCAAAGCCAACAGGGTCGCACTCGAGCTCAACGCCCATCCGGAGCGCTTAGACCTTCTGGATACCCATTGCCAAATGGCGAAGCAGGAAGGCGTGCTGGTGTCCATCAACTCCGACGCGCACAGCACCTTCGAGTTCGGCGTGCTGCGCTTCGGCGTTGGGCAGGCGCGGCGCGGATGGCTGGAGAAGAACGATGTGCTCAATACCCGCGGTCTCAAGGAGCTGAAGGCCTGGCTGTCCAAGTGATGACCGCCGTGTCTCGAAGCCGAGTCGCCCCGGACGCGGGTCAATCCTCGGGCCTCGCCGCGTGAGGCGCATGCAAGCGCGTGACGCTCTCGACGACTCCGGCCACCTCCGCGTCGGACAGCGGAGGGCGGCAGCGCACGCGATTCCAGGCCAGCAACAACTCCAGGGCTACTTCGGGATCCACGCCACGCCATAACAGATGCCCGGTGAGCGAAGCCAGCGTGCTGTTGCGCTCGCCCTCGGCCACGCCCTGTCGCGCCAGCTTCCGCCAGTGCGCCAGCGGGTGGCCCACGCTACCTTCGACGCGCTCGGAGCGGGATAGCGGCCACGAAGGCAGCGGTGCAATCTCGATTTCGCCCGGAGAATGACCCAGCATCCACGCATAAGGCCGGCCGCTCGGATGCACGGATGGCGGTGCTACGACGCAGCCGCCGTCGCCGCGCAGATCGATGCCGGGACGCACCGCAACCCGGTTAGCCACTCTGCCGCCGGGATGACGAAAATAGAGATGGCGTCCGCCTCCTCCAGTGGCCGCCTCCACGGTCATTGGGCTAGGACCGAGTTCCGTGTTCAGCTGCGACAGACTGAGGGCGCCCCCGTGGCGTTCGTCGACGTCGAGCACCACCACGCCCGACACGGCACCGGTGACGATTCCGACGTTGGCTTTCGGCCAGCGCTTGAACCAACCCCCGAGTTCTTCGACCGTCGCCGGCCGCAGCTGATATTCGGTCCACTGCACCAGAGGACGCTTGCCCCGGGGCTCCATGGGGATCACCGACCAACCCCGCGCAAGATAGGCGAGCGCGGCGTTGCGCAGCCCGGCGGCTGCTTCGCCCGATGCGGCGCCATCGTTTGAGCTACTTCGACCCCGTGCCACCTATTGCTCCGCTCGCTATTGCGGAAATGCCGGAGGCAGCTCGCCCAAGCGACTGCGCGCCCGGGACAACCCGATCGCACCGCCTGAACGTGCGTATACCGGGTCACATCTCCATGTCACCGGGCCCCGGCGCCACCGGCTCACGCGTCGGCATTTCCGCCACCATGCAATCGGTCGTGAGAATGAGCCCAGCCACCGAAGCGGCGTTCTGCAGGGCGCTGCGCGTGACCTTGGTGGGGTCGATCACACCCATCTCCATCAGATCTCCGTACTCACCCGTGGCAGCGTTGTATCCAAAGCTCCCTTTGCCCTCGAGCACGGTGTTCAGCACCACGGACGGCTCGACGCCGGCGTTGGCCACGATCTGGCGCAGCGGCTCCTCGAGCGCGCGCAGCACGATGCGAATGCCCGCGGTCTGCTCATCGTTCTCGCCCTTCAGTATCTCCAGCACGGAGCGGGCCCGCAGCGGGGCGACGCCACCCCCGGGCATGATGCCCTCTTCGACCGCTGCGCGCGTCGAATGCAAGGCGTCCACTACCCGTACCTTGCGTTCTTTCATCTCGGTCTCGGTGGAGCCACCCACCTTGATGACCGCCACGCCGCCCGCGAGCTTGGCTGCACGCTCTTCCAGCTTCTCGCGGTCATAGTCGCTCTTGGTCTCCTTGGCCTCGGCGCGGATCTGCGCGATGCGCGCTTGGATTGCCTTCGGATCTCCAGCACCGTGGATGATGATGGTGTTGTCCTTGTCCACCTCCACGCGCTTGGCCTGGCCTAGATCGGCGAGCCCGGCCTTCTCCAGCTTGAGGCCGAGCTCCTCTGACACCACATGGCCGCCGGTCAGCATGGCGATGTCCTCCAGCGTGGCTTTGCGCCGATCGCCGAAGCCCGGCGCCTTGACCGCGCAGGTCTTGAGTATCCCGCGGATGCCATTGACTACGAGCGTGGCCAGCGCCTCACCCTCCACTTCTTCCGCGATGACCAGCAGCGGCCGATTCACCCGGGTGATCTCTTCGAGCAATGGCAGCAGCTCCGCAATGGCGGAGACCTTCTTATCGTGGATCAGAATGTAAGGTTCGTCGAGAATCGCAGCATGCTTCTCGGTGTTGTTGATGAAGTAGGGCGACAGATAGCCGCGATCGAACTGCATCCCTTCCACGATCTCCAGCTCGTTGGCGAGCCCCGAACCGTCTTCGACAGTAATCACGCCTTCCCTGCCGACCTTTTCCATGGCCTGCGCGATGATCTCGCCCACCGAGCGGTCGTTGTTGGCGGAAATAGCGGCCACATTCGCGATCTCGCTGCTGGCGCTGCAGGGCTTAGAGATCCTCTTCAGTTCATCCACCGTCGCTACCACCGCCTTGTCGATCCCGCGCTTGAGGTCCATGGGGTTCATGCCGGCGGCCACGTATTTCATCCCTTCCCTGACGATGGCCTGCGCAAAGACGGTGGCGGTGGTCGTGCCGTCCCCGGCCACTTCGGAGGTCTTGGCCGCGACCTCGCGCACCATCTGCGCACCCATATTTTCGAACGGGTCCTGCAGCTCGATGGCTTTGGCGACCACCACGCCGGAGTTGGCCACGGTGGGCGCACCATAGGACTGTTGCAAGAGCACGTTGCGACCCCTTGGTCCGAGCGTCACTTTGACCGCATCGGCCAGCACGTTCACCCCGGTGAGAATGCGTTCGCGTGCGCGTTCATGGAAAAAAAGCGTCTTGGCTGCCATGGCTTTACCCTCAGGTTAGATATTCGCCTTTACCTCAGTCTGGTTTCGAGATAGTCCAGAGCACCGGTAAGCGTGGCGAGCTTCGCGTAGTCGGCTTCCGGAATGTCCACACCCAGCTTCTCGTGCACTCGCAGGATCACGTTCAGAAAATCGAAGGAATCGATGTCGAGCTGGTCGCGCAACGGCCGCTCGGGCTTGAGCGCGTCGAAGTCGGCCTCCGGCGCAACGCTGGCAAGCGTGTCGAGCAATGCGTTTCGGATGTCGTCGCGAGTCATTAAAGCTTCTCCGGTTCCTGCAACATGCGATCGAGCGCGGACAGAAACAACGCGCCCCGATGCCCTACGCTCGCGCGGTGATCGGCGCACAGCGTCGCGTGGATCACGCGCCGCACGTAAAGCCCGCCGCTCTCCGCCCACGGCCGCTCGACCACTTTTCCGAATCCGACCAGAGCAACCTGAGGCGGGTAGATCACGCCGTACACCGTCTCCACGCCTTGCTCGCCGAGGTTTGTCACCGTCACCGTCGCATCCGACAGCTCGGAGCTGCGCAGCGCGCCGCTGCGCGCTCGCGTCACCAGATCGGACAGTGCCTGCATCATCTCGAGCAGGCTCTTGACCTCGGCATCGTGAATGGCCGGAGCGACCAGCCCGCCGCCCCGGAGTCCGATTCCTACGCCAAGGTGCACCGCCTGCACTGGCTTGAACGCGCCGTCTACCCAGAAGCCGTTGAGCTCCGGGACCTCCTTGAGCGCCACTGCGGCAGCCTTCAGCAACACCGCGGCGAACAGCACGCGCTGAGTCACAGGCCGCTTGGCATTCTCCTGCTCGAGCCAGGCGCTCGCCCGGGACACGTCGATTTTCGTCCCGAGATAATAGTGCGGGATCTCGCGCTTCGATTTGGCCATGGCGGCGGCGATCGCTTGGCGCATAGCCACGAGCTTGTCCAGCGCGGCCGGTCTCGCCCCAGCCACTGGCTTGGCCTGCGCAGCTTGCTCGACGTCGGCCATCGAGATCACCCCCTCGGGCCCGCTCGGCGTGACCAGCGAGAGATCCACGCCCAGCTCCTCGGCACGGCGACGAGCCACAGGCGAGACTTTGAAGCGCGCCACATGTGCTACCGGGGGCGGCGCCGGGGGACCTGCAGGCTTCGGCGCTGCGCGAGGTGGGGCGGCGGCTGGCGCAGACGGGGCCGCCGGGGCGAGCACCTCGCCTTCGGTGTGAAGCCGCGCCAGCACTTCGCCCACCGGCACCTTGGTTCCAGGCTCGACCAGCAGCTGATCCACGACGCCTTCGTCCCAGATCTCCACTTCCACCGCACCCTTCTGCGTCTCGACCACCGCCACGACGTCGCCGCGCTTCACCCGCTGGCCTGGCTTGATCTGCCATTCCACCAGCGTGCCCGCTTCCATGTCGGCGCCCAGGCTCGGCATGCGGAACTCAGTCATGGCGGACCACCAGCCGTCTCGCAGCCGCCACGATGGCGGGCACTGAGGGCAGCGCCGCGTCCTCCAGGTGTTTGGCGTACGGCACGGGCACCTCGCGGCTGCATACGCGGGCCACAGGCGCATCCAGCTCGTAGAAAGCACCCTCCACAATGCGGGTGCAGACTTCGGCGGCCAAGCTTCCGCTTCTCCAGCCTTCATCCACGATCAGGGCGCGATGGGTCTTGCGCACCGACGTGAGGATCGCGTTCGTGTCGAGCGGCCGCAGCGTGCGCAGGTCGATCACCTCAGCGCCGATGCCCTCGTCGGCCAGCTGCGTGGCGGCCTGCATTGTCTTGCCCAGGCTCCCGCCGTAGGTAATGAGGCTCACGTCGACGCCCTCGCGGCGCACCGCCGCGGAGTCGATGTCCACCGGTCCGGCGTCCGCCGCCAGATCCCCTTCCAGGTTGTACAGCAGCGCATTCTCGAACACGATCACCGGGTCCGGGTCCTGGATCGCGGTCCATAGCATGCCGCGCGCATCCTCCAGGGTCGCGGGCGTGACGATGCGCAGACCCGGGATGTGCGCGTACCAGCCCTCCAGGCTATGCGAATGCTGGGCGGCCAGCTGGCGCCCGCCGCCGGTGGCCATGCGGATCACCAGCGGGACCTCTAACTGGCCCCCCGACATGTGGCGCAGGGTGGCGGCGTTGTTCACGATCTGGTCCAGGCACAGCAGGCTGAAGTTGACCGTCATCACCTCGACAATGGGCAGCATGCCGTTCATGGCCGCGCCGATGCCGGCACCGACGAACGCCGACTCGGACAGCGGCGTGTCGCGGATGCGTTCCTCGCCGAACTCCTCCAGCAGACCTTTGCTCACGGCGTAGCTTCCACCATAGCGTCCCACGTCTTCGCCCATGAGAAACACGCGCTGGTCGCGGTGCAGAGCTTCTCGCAGCGCCTGCCGTAGAGCCTCTCGATAGGTCGTCCGCACGGCCTGGCTCATTTCGGCAACTCGGCACGGACTATGTCCACGAAAGCCTCGACCTTGCGCGCAGTGGCGCCGGCGTCGATCTCGCCGTCGGTCGGAGCAAGGCGCGCGACTGGTCGCGCAGCCAAATCCACTCGGCAATCGACCTTCATCGCACGCTCATGCGCCCTCGGGAAGCAGTGGACGCGCATAGACATCCTTCTCCAGGTCCTCGACCGGCTCCCAAGTCCCCGCCTCTGCGAAAGCGACGGCTTCTACGATTTCGCGCGCCACTTCCGTCTCCAGTGCTTTAACGTCTTGCGGCGTCAGTTCTCCCCGCCCGCGCAAACGCTCGATATGGGTGGCGATGGGGCAATGCTGCTTCCACTGCTCCACTTCGTGCTTGCTGCGATAGAGCTCGGGGTCGAACATGGAGTGCGCACGGAAGCGGTAGGTGCGCAGCTCGAGGAAGTACGGCACCGACAGACGGTGGATGGTGTCGATTGCCATGCGCGCGGCCTCCCAGACCGCTTCGACGTCCATACCGTCCACGCTTTCCGCTGCCATGTTGTAGCTGGCGGCCTTGGTCACCAGGTCCGTGTCCGATTCCGAGCGCCACAACGCCGTGCCCATGGCGTAGAGGTTGTTCTCGCACAGGAACAGCACGGGCAGCTTCCACAGGGCGGCCAGGTTCACCGTCTCGTGGAACTCGCCCTCTGCGACTGCGCCTTCCCCGAAAAAGCAGGCGGTGACGCGGTTGCGCTTCATCATCTTGTCGGCCAGCGCGAGCCCGGCCGCGATCGGAAGGCCGCCGCCAACAATGGCATTACCACCATAGAAACGTCGCGAGACATCGAAAAGATGCATCGATCCGCCGCGCCCGCGGCTGCAACCCTCCTGCTTGCCGTACATCTCGGCCATCACGCTGCCAGCGGGGATGCCGCGCGCCAGAGCGTGTCCATGCTCACGGTAAGTTGCAACCACTGCATCTTCGAGCGTGAGATGGGGCATCACGCCAGCCGCGATCGCTTCCTCGCCGATATACAGGTGCAGAAACCCCCGGATCTTGCCGGCGCTGTACTGCTCGGCGCACTTCTCCTCAAAGCGGCGGATGCCGATCATCTGACGTAGAAGGCTGAGCCCAATGTCGCGTGTAAGGCTCATGCGACCCCCGACTCCAGCGTAGACGTATCGCCCTCGGGTAATCCCAGTTCCCGTGCCTTCAACAGGCGCCGCATGATCTTGCCGCTGCGTGTCTTGGGCAGCGTTGCAACGAAAGCGATTTCTTTGGGGGCGACAGCGGTCCCCAAACGCTTGCGCACAAAGCCCAGCAGCTCGCGGTTCAGCGCATCGCCCGCGACAAAACCGGGCTTGAGTGCCACGAAGGCCTTCACCACCTCGCCTACGACGGGATCCGGCTTACCGATGACGCCCGCCTCGGCCACTGCCGGATGCTCCATGAACGCGCTCTCGACCTCGAACGGCCCGATCAGGTGGCCCGAGGACTTGATCACGTCGTCGGCACGACCCACGAACCAGAAGTAACCGTCTGCGTCGCGTTTCGCGAGGTCGCCTGTGAGGTACCAGTCATCGGCGAAGCACTTCTGATAGCGCTCCTCCTCATGCAGGTAGGCGCGGAACATCGAGGGCCAGCCGCGCTTGAGCGCCAACTCGCCCTCCGTGTCGTGCTCGGTCACAGCTTCGATCCCGCCCTCGGGGCCTCGCCGCACGATCGCAGCTTCGATGCCGGGCAAAGGGCGTCCCATGGAGCCGGGCTTAATCGGCATGGAAGCGAAGTTGGCGATCATGATGCCGCCGGTCTCGGTCTGCCACCAGTTGTCGTGGATGGGCAGGCCGAACGCATCCTGGCCCCACAGAACCGCCTGCGGGTTGAGCGGCTCGCCGACGCTCGCGATGAAGCGCAACTTGGGAAACGCGTGCCGGCGCACCGCATCCGCGCCTCCCCTCATCATCATGCGCACCGCGGTCGGCGCCGTATACCAGACGCTGACTTGCTGCTGCGCCAGGATCGAATACCAGCGCTCCGCGTCGAAGTCGGCTTCGTCGACGACCATGCTGATGCCGTTGGTGAGCGGCGAGATGATGCCGTAGGAAGTGCCAGTGACCCATCCGGGGTCGGCGGTACACCAGAACACATCACCTGGATGCAGGTCCAAAGCAAGCTTGCCTGTGATGTGGTGTGCAACTACCGCCTCGTGCACGTGCACGGCGCCTTTGGGTTTGCCCGTGGTGCCGCTGGTGAAATGCAGCAGCGCGGCATCTTCGGGCTCGGTGGGCCCGATCCGATAATCGGCAGAACTTCCCTGCATCAACGCGCGCAGATCCAAAGTATCGGGGGGCAGTTCGGCGCCTTCTTCCTCGGGCACGACCAGCACGTGCCGAAGCGATGGGATGGAAGCACGGACCGGTGCGAGCTTTTTCCGATACAAGACGTCCGTCGTGACTACCGCGATCCCCTCGCCGATCCTCAAGCGTGTGGCGACGGGCTCGGGACCGAAGGCCGAGAACAGCGGAGAAACCACGCACCGGTGCTTCAGCGCCCCCAGCACCGCCACATACAGCTCGGGAATGCGGCCGGCCAGCACGAACACGCGGTCGCCCTTGCGAACGCCCAGCCCGGCCAGAACATTGGCGAACCGGCTGGTGAGCTCGGCAAGCTGCGCATAGGTGTAGTCCTTCGTCTGGCCGCTTTTGCCGAGCCACCGGACCGCCAGGCGCCCGCCACGGCCGGCCACGATGTGCCGGTCCAGGGCTTCGTGCGTGATATTGAGCCCCCCACCGGGAAGCCCGTCCAGCTCCTGGCGCGCCGCAGCCCACGAGAATGACGCGCGAGCAGACTCGTAACGCGCAAGGTTGGGCTCGGGCCAGCCTTCCTCCGTAACCTTGCGGATGAGCACCGACCTATCGGCCACGCCCCGTTCCACGTTTCTCCTCGCTTAAGCGTTCCGGCGCAGGCAACCTCACGGGCGCGCCAACAGCAAAGCTATCAGCGCGCCGTGCACCGGCCTTTGATGCAGATCAACGGGTCCTCTAAGTTCACCCACATGCTTCCTACAGGGTCGCCGGGGACCCGCTTTGGACGTTCTTCGTGTGGCCCATGGCTCCGTGAGCAGGAAAATCTACACCACCTCAACGCAGGACGCGCTTGAGCGAGATCAAGAACCGGCCATGGTGGGAGTCTCAAGAGAAGTGATAAGGTATCTGCATGGTCGAATCCTGATCGCCCGGTCCCATGCCCAGAAAGAAGCCTGAAGAACTTCGCAGCGCCCGCTGGTACGGCCCCAAGGATCTGCGCGCCTTCGGCCATCGCTCGCGCACCCTGCAGATGGGCTACTCGCGCGAAGACTACGTTGGCAAGCCGGTCATCGCCGTCATCAACACCTGGAGCGAGATCAACCCCTGCCACAGCCACTTCCGCGAGCGCGCCGAAGAGGTCAAGCGCGGCATCTGGCAAGCCGGGGGCTTCCCGGTCGAGATGCCCGCGCTATCGTTGTCAGAACCATTTCAAAAGCCCACGACCATGCTGTACCGCAACTTCCTGGCGATGGAGACCGAGGAGTTGCTGCGCTCCTATCCAGCGGACGGCTGCGTGCTCATCGGCGGGTGCGACAAGACTACGCCGGCGCTCATCATGGGCGCCGTGTCGATGAACCTGCCCGCGATCTTCATGCCGGGCGGCCCGATGCTGCGGGGCAACTGGCGCGGCAACACGCTGGGCAGCGGCAGCGACTCGTGGAAATACTGGGCGGAGCTGCGCGCCGGCAACATCGACGAGCGAGCCTGGGAGGAAATCGAAGAGGGGATCGCCCGCTCGGCCGGCCACTGCATGACCATGGGCACCGCCTCGACCATGACTAGCCTGGTCGAAACGCTGGGTCTGACGCTGCCGGGTGCTGCGTCGATCCCGGCGGCCGACGCCGGCCATGCGCGCATGGCCGAAGCTTGCGGCCGCCGCATCGTCGCGATGGTCTGGGAGGATCTCAAGCCGCGCGATCTGCTTACGCCCGGCTCTTTCGACAACGCCATCAGCGCGATGATGGCGCTGGGGGGCTCGACCAACGCGATCGTGCACCTGGTGGCCATGGCCGGGCGTGCCGGCATCGAGCTCGATCTGGATCGCTTCGACGCGATGTCGCGCAAGATCCCTCTGCTCGCCAACGTGCGCCCGTCCGGCAAGTGGCTTATGGAGGACTTCTACTACGCGGGAGGATTGCGCGCGCTGCTGGCGGAACTCAAGGACCATCTGAGCCTGGAAGAGAAGACGGTAAGCGGCAAGACGCTCGGCGAGAACGTCGCCGGCGCGCCGTCTGGAGGCGGCCTCGGCCAAAGTATCAGCGCGGCTTCGGCGCTTTGTTCCAGGACAACATTTCCCAGGCCAACCAGGGCTGCGACTTCCGCTTTCTCGAGGGAACCGCGCCCACGCCCGAGCCCGAGATCCACTGACGAGGAGCGGCGATCTCGCCGGTTGGACAACAAACGCCGCTGGCGATGGCCCAGCCGGGGCATACTGGGGCCCACGACCTGCGCTCAAAGGAGGAGAAGCGATTGAAGCTCCGCACCGCTGCACTGCTGTTTCTGCTTGCCGCCGTGACGCTGTTCACGGCGTTGAACTGGAACGCGTTCACCACGCCCGCACGACTGACATTGATCGTGACGACGGTCGAGGCGCCAATCGGCGTGCTCATGCTGATCTTGACGGGGACGATCGTCGTGGCTTTCCTGGTGTTCGTCGTCTACCTGCAAACCAGCACCGCGCTCGAAACCCGTCGGCTCGCGAAAGAGCTGCAGAACCAGCGTGAGCTGGCCGATCGCGCAGAGGCTTCGCGTTTTACGGAGCTGCGCAACTTTGTCACCCAGGAGCTGGCGGCGTTGCGCACCTTCAGCACCGAGGCCGACGCCAAGCTCGTCTCACGGGTGGACGCGGTCGAACAGGCGCTGCGCACCGATATCGAAAACGCTGGAAACACGCTCTCCGCGTACATTGGCGAGCTCGAGCACCGGCTGGAATCTTCCAGGGCGGAACGCGGCTGAGCGGCGCATCAGCGCATGCGCGCTCCTCCGCTCACCACCCTAGCGGAGCAAAATCAGCGCGAGCATGAGCAGGCTCGGGACGGACGTGTTGATCAACGCCACGGCCACCCATCGCCTGCGTGCCACCACGTCCGTAGCGACGGGTTGCTCGGTGGCCAAAAGCAGGAACGCAGCCGCGCAGGACAGCACGATCGCAAGCCCGCCTACGGCATAAAACCACACGAAGGTACGGAAGCTCAAGTCCCGGGCATAGGACGGCGCCCTCAGGAGGTGCCAAGCGAGCCACGCGGCCATGCCCGCGTTGCACAGTCCCGGCACTAGAAACCCGACGAAGATCTTTGCTGCCCGCTTCATCAGGCGCGCCAGGACTGCTCGCTGGGAAGCGCGGCCTGCAGCACCCGCGCCACGTGCACGGCTTCCCGCCCGACGCCGTCCCGGATCTGGTGCCGGCAGCTGGTGCCGTCCGCGATGATCAGGGTGTCAGGCTGCGCCGCACGCACGCTGGGGAGCAGGCTCATCTCGGCCATCTTCATCGAGGCTTCGAAGTGTTCGGCTTCGTAGCCGAACGCGCCGGCCATGCCACAGCAGCTCGATGCGACCGTATCGACCTCGAGGCCGGGGACCAGACGCAGCACCCCCTCCACCGAGGGCATGGCGCCGAAGGCCTTCTGGTGGCAGTGGCCATGCAGCAGCGCGCGCCTGCCCGGCTGGGGCACCAGCGGCAACTTGAGCCGCCCCGCGGCTTGCTCCTGGGCCAGGAACTCCTCCAACAGCAGCGCCCGACGCGAGACCGCCTCGACCTCGGCGCGCGGGAACATTGACAGCAACTCGTCTCGCAGCGTCAACAGGCAAGAAGGCTCGAGGCCAACGATCGGCACGCCGCGATTGGTAAGAGCTCCGAGCGCATCGAGCAGCCGGCGCGCCTCGGCGCGTGCCTCATCGACCAACCCTGCCGCCAAAAAGGTACGGCCACAGCAAAGCGGGCGTCCGCCATCTCGCGGGCGAAGCGTCTCGACGCGGTAGCCGGCGGCCTCCAGCACGTCTTGCGCGGCCCGCAGGTTCTCGGGCTCGAAGTAGTTGTTGAACGTGTCCGCCAGCAGAATGACTCGGGAGATGGGATCGGTCGGCTCAGAAATCGCCTTCTTTGGTTTAGAGGAAAGCGTGGTGAAGCGCGCAGGGGTTCCAACAAAAGTATTCCGCCGCCACCTCGGCAGCATCCGCCTGGAGGAGATCCCGAGGAGCTTTTCGCTCAGCTGCGCCAGGCCGGGGACGCGATCGCGCAGGTTCATCAAGGGCGCCAAGCGAGAAGCCCAGAGAGCATAGCGCGGCAAGAAAGCGATCAGCTTCTGGCGCGCGGTCAAGCCGTGACGCCGCGTAAAGTGGTGCAGCACCTCGATCTTCATTCTGGCCATGTCCACGCCGGTTGGACATTCCCGGCGGCACCCCTTGCAGCTCACGCACAGCGTGAGTGTGTCGTACATGGCCTGCGAGGTGAGCGCAGCGGGCCCGAGTTGGCCGGACAGCGCCAGCCGGAGCGTATTGGCACGCCCGCGGGTGAGGTGCTGCTCGTCGCCGGTGACACGGAAGGAGGGGCACATGGTGCCGGCGTCGAACTTGCGGCAATGGCCATTGTTGTTGCACATCTCCGCGGCGCGGTCGAACCCGCCCCACTCGCTCCAGTCCAGTGCGGTATCGAGCTTGGGCGCAGCGTGGTCCGGTTTGAAGCGGAACAGCGAGCGGTCGTCCATCCTGGTGGGATGGACGATCTTGCCGGGATTCATCAGGCCCTTCGGGTCGAACAGCTCCTTCACCTCCGACAGCGCCCGCGTCAGCCGCTCGCCCAGAATCGGTTCGATCCATTCGGAGCGCACCAGCCCATCGCCGTGCTCGCCCGAGTAGGCGCCCTTGAACTGCTTGACCAGCGCGCAGGCCTCCTCGGCGATGGCCCGCATCTTCTGGGCGCCATCGGTCTTCATGTTCAAGATCGGGCGCACGTGCAGGGTGCCGACCGAGGCGTGGGCGTACCACGTCCCCTTGGTGCCATGCTTTTCGAACACGCGCGTGAGCTTGTCCGTGTACTCGGCCAGGTGCTCCAGCGGCACCGCGCAATCCTCGATGAAGGACACCGGCTTGCCGTCGCCTTTCATCGACATCATGATGTTGAGGCCCGCCTTGCGCACCTCCCAGATATCGCGCTGGAGCGCCGCATCAGTAACCTCCACTACCGAGCCCGGCAGCCCCAGGTCTCCCATCATCGAAACGAGCTGCGTCAGCTTGCGCACTGGGTCGGTCTGTTGCTCACCGGCAAACTCGACCAACAGGATCGCGTCGGGCTCCCCCTTCAGGAATCGCTCCACGATCGAGAGGTACGCGGGGTTGCCGCGCGCCAGGTCGATCATGGTGCGGTCGACCAGCTCCACGGCGTCCGGGTCCAGCTTCACGATGTGCTGCGACGCATCCATCGCCCGGTGGAACGTCGGGAAGTGGCACACTCCCAGGACTCTGTGCTTCGGGATCGGCGCGAGCTTCAGGCGCAGGCGTTGGGAATACGCCAGCGTTCCCTCCGAGCCCACCAGGAGGTGCGCAAGATTGTGGGACGCACGCGGCACCACC
>JBGPOV010000069.1:0-19255 GCA_041488255.1 Gammaproteobacteria bacterium
CAACATCGCCGCCGTGCTCATGCGTGCGACGGAGGCCGGCAGCCACCAGAAGACCGACGAGGTGAAGCGCGACGCCGACCTGTGCCTGCGGCCGCCGATCGACGAATTCGGCGTCCTCGAGTTCGAGGCGATCGATCGGATCGTCGAGGTGGGCTACCGGTACGCACGCGAAAAGCTGGAGCAGAGCAGGAGCAACAAGGCACTGGCAGGCATCTTCCTCGCGGCGTAGGCAAGAAACATCTTAGGACTCCCTCCCTTGCGCCCGAAGGCGCGGGGGAGGGGTGGGGAGAGGGGGCGTAAGCGGAGGAAGGAGCCATAAGTTCGGGTGAGCCTCATCGGTAATCGAGAAACAAAAGGCAGGGGAGGTACCCTGCCTTGGCGTTGTGCAGCGCGGCGGCCCTGACCGCTCGGACTACATCCGGTTGCCGTCGTCCTCGATGCGAGCGGCGGGCCTGGTGACGCCACCGGCGGATCGCAAGGGAGCGATTTCCTCGACCTTGCGCCCAGGCTTGCTCGAGGCGCCGGCGGACTTGAGGGGCGCGTCTTCGTCGGCCGCGCGTCCAGGTCTGCTCGAGGCGCCGGCGGACTTGAGGGGCGCGTCTTCGTCGGCCGCGCGTCCAGGTTTGCTCGAGGCGCCGGCGGACTTGAGGGGCGCGTCTTCGTCGGCCGCGCGCGCCGGTTTCCTCCAACCGCCCGTGGACTTGAGACTGAACTCGTCACCTTCGGCACTGGTTCGCTGCTCGAGTCTGGATTGGGATGAGGACGGCTCAGCCGCAAATCCCGAGAGCGAGGCAATGACAAAGCCGGTCGCAGCCAAAAATACGATCCATACGCGCATGCAAGCTCTCCTGTGTGACATTCCCCGCCTGGTGGCGAGAACTGCGGTCACCGTGGTGGGCCCAGGTGCCGGAGCAACGGTAAGGTTAGATCATCCCCGCGACGGCTCAGATACGCAATGCCGCGTTGGGGATATCAGGTATAACTTTTGTACTGGGAGACGCCTGATCTGCGACACTTCCCGCCTGGAAGTGCAGGGTCGCGTGGGAGCGTAGCGGTCACCATGGGCCCCCCCGAGCGAGCGCGTGGCACCCTACGACTAAGGTGGGGACCGAGATGGAGAATCCGATGTCCAAGCTGATCCCGTTTCCCGATGGTGGCTACGGCTTCCTCAAAGGCGGATTTCCCTATTGCCAAGGCGTGCGGGCGCTCGAAGGGTTCGCGATCGAGCGGGTACGGTTTGCGCGGCCGCTCCCGGTCGAGAAGGGCTTCGCGGCGATCGAGGCACACCTTGCATCGCTCGGCCGTCCGCGCACCGCGCTATGTGCCGCCGAGCTGCGCTCCCCCAAGCCCTTCAGCTTGAGCGGTTTCGGCGCGTTCAACGAGGGCTATGTCGCGGTGTTGAAGCAATGGGGCTTGTTCCGCGACGAGCTTAACCCGGTCGCGCGCTCGAACGTCGCGCCGGAAATCGCTCCGCCCGCCGAACCTTGCTTCTATGCGTTCTGCTATACAGTGCCTGCGCGCAACGCCTCTCCGGCATTTGTTGTCGCGGGCAGTGGCGAATGGCCAAGTGGCGGGAAGTTCCCCGACGATATCGTGTCGTACGGGGACGTATCGCCGGTCGGGATGCAGGCCAAGGCGGGTTGGGTGTTGGACGCAATGGAGAACCGTCTATCCGATCTCGGCGTGTCCTGGCAGGACGTGACCGCGTCGCAGGTGTACACGGTGCACGATCTCCATGCCATCCTCCGCGACCAGATCGTGCCGCGCGCCGGCAACGCAAGCGGCCTCACTTGGCACTACTGCCGTCCGCCCATCGACGAGCTCGAGTTCGAAATGGATGTGCGCGGCGTGGCGGTCGAGCGTGTTCTCCCGGTGTCCTGACTTCTCTCCGCAACTTTCCAGATACGTCACCGCCGCGAACACCGGGGGCTACGTCGCACCGATCCTGAACGGTGTCAGGGCGACGACGCCTTACCTGCACAACGGATCGGTCCCCACGCCCTGGCACCTCATGCATCCCGAGTCGAGACCGCGCCGCTTCGAGGTGGACGGTCACAAGTTGGACTTCACCAAGGTTGAGATCGCTGGAGAGGTCATGCGATAGGAGGTGGAAGAAGACCGCAACGGCATGAATGCCCGACTACAGAAATGCACGGTGCACGAATCGTATCAGTGAATCGTCCTCCTGCTTTTCCTCGTAGAGGAGGCCGTGGAAGTCGGGTCCTCCGATGGCAACCAATGCTTCGGCAACACACCGTCTGATCCGTTCGCGCTGAGAAAACCCTTCCGGCCTCTTGCCTAGAGGCTGGATGTCGATGTAGACCATCTCGACGGCTGCGCCTTGGTCGGTCGCGATCTTGATCTCGACGCGCGAACAAACGAGACTTCTGGGTAGCTCGTTGTTGACAGCCTCGATGAGGTCTCGTTCGTGTTGGCTAAACAATGGCATGCTCGTCTCCTGGCGTCGAACCGGCGGCCACCCGTCTGTCGATGGCGGCGCGCAAGTTCAATATACTCAGAATGCGGTCAACCCGCGGTTGGTGGTGGATGGCGATTGCGAGTGCACGAAACCCAATCTCACAACCTTCTGCGAGGCTCCGCAGCGCGCACAAATGAGGACCCGAGCACGGGCGCTGCCGTGATCAGGACGAGGAGGATCGAGCCCCCGATACCCAGCCGACACGCACGCATGAGCGGCTCCAGCGGTCGAGCGGTTGCGAGCTATGGCGGGGAGACTATGGATCCCAAGCCGGCGAGGAGTCAAGAACCGGCGCTGCGCCTACGTGTTGGCGATCTGGACAGCCGCGCCGAACAGGAGCTGCGTTCCAGTCGAGACGGACGGGATGATCACAGCGCCCTGTCGTGGTCAACCGGCTGCCAGCGACGGGTCCAGCTTACCCCGCCGGCGAGAGACTATACTTCCCTCTACTCACCCAGGCCTCTTGCGACGTGCCAACGGCATTAGCTCGTTCCCCAGTTCGGCGCGCGATTGGGTGGATCAGAGGAGGACCGAAGATGACGACGAAACGACGAAATGTGGGTTTGAATGCGTTGATTTTGGCTTTCGGGCTCGCCTTCGCTTGCGGGGTCAACGCGCCAACGTGGGGGGCCGATCTGAAGATCGGCGTCGACTTATCGTTGACGGGAGGTACCGATGATGCTGGCCAAGCGGCGTACAGGGGCGTCGTGCTGGCGCTGAAAGAATACAACGCCAAAGGCGGGTACAAAGGTCAGAAGGTCGAGGCGATCACCTACGATGACGAGACCAAGCCGGCCAAAGGCGTGGAGAACGTTACGCGCCTGATCACCCGCGATAAGGTCTTCGCCATCATCGGCCCGGTCAATTCCGGCGTCGCGCTCGCGATAATCGACATCGCCCAGAAGAACCAGATCCCGCTCATGGACCCGATCGCAACGGCTGAGCCGATCATCCAGCGCTACCAGAATGCTGCGAAGAACTACATCTTCCGCGTTTCGCTGAACGACGGAATCCAGACGGCGATCATGATCGACTACATCCAGAAGAAACATTATCAGCGCCTTGGCCTAATGAATGATTCGACCGGGTGGGGCCAGAGCGGTCGCGAGACGGCGTTGCGCCTGCTCAGCGAGGCGAAACTCAATATCGTCGCCGGCCCTGAGGTGTTCGACCAGAACGATACCGACATGACAGCGCAGCTCGCCAAGATGAAGGAGGCCAAGGTCGACTTCATTATCGCCTACTCGCTGTCGTCCGCCGGAGTGCAGATCGCGAAGAGCATGCAAAAGATCGATCTGCACGTGCCATGGACGTCGACCTGGGCTTTGATTGCGCCGAATTTCCTGCGGTTGGGAGGCAAAGATACCGTCGAAGGTGTGATGGCGGTGACCTCCTATACGACGGATCACAGCGACAACGCCAAGGCGTTCCACGCCAAGATCGAGCAAGAATACAAAGACCAGGGCGGCGATTTCTGGCCAGTGGGGACCGCCCAGGCCTACGACGCTACGCGCCTCGTGCTGCGCGCGCTCGACAAGGTCGGCCCCGACCCCGCCAAGGTCCGCGACGCTTTGGAGGAGATCGACGATTTCACCGAGGCGGTAACCAAGATGAAACCGCATCCCTTCACCAAAACCAACCACGAGTCGCTCGGGCGCGACACCGGCTTCCTCGTGGTGTATCGCAACGGCAAGTTGGTGCGAGCCGAGTAGGCAACGCCCCGAGCGGGTCATCTGGGCGTGAGCCAACAGAACAGCAGAGCGTCGCATGACCCATGAGGATCTCAGTTATACGTCGGCCGCTGATCTCTCGGCGCTGATCCGAACCCGGCAGCTCTCGCCCGTCGAGATCGTGCGCAGCACGTTGGCTCGCGTCGAGCGGGCGCAGCCGGTCCTCAACTCTTTCATCACGGTTTGCGCGGAGGAGGCCCTGGCCGCGGCGCGCGACGCAGAATCGGCAGCCGTTCGCGGCGCTTTGTTGGGACCCTTGCACGGCGTTCCGTTTTCGGTGAAAGATCTGGTCAACACCAAAGGCGTGCGCACGACCTATGGATCGAAAATCTTCGAGAACCACGGTCCAGCGGTCGACGCCGCGTCGGTTGCACGTCTCAAGGCCGCCGGCGCGATCCTGATCGGCAAGACGACCACACCCGAGTTCGGCCAAAAGGGTCTCACTGACGCGCCGCTGTTCGGCCGTACACGCAACGCCTGGCACGCGGATCGCACCTGCGGAGGCTCCAGCGGTGGCGCCGCAGTGGCCGTTGCCGCCGGGCTCGGGCCGATTGCGGTCGCGACCGACGGTGGCGGCTCCACGCGGATTCCCGCCGCGTGCAACGGCGTCGTCGGGTTCAAGCAGAGCCTGGGTGTCGTGCCGCACGACACTGCGGACGATGCTTTCAGCGACATCTCGTACATCACGCCCATGACGCGCACCGTCCTGGACACCGCGCTGATGCTGGACGCAATGGCAGGCCCGCATCTGAACGATCCGCGCACGATAAATCGGGTCCGGGAAGCCTATGCGCAAGCGGCCCAGGCAGAAGGTGATCTGGCCGGGCTGAAAGTCGCCTGGCGCCCGTTCCTCGGCAATGACGTCGTGGCGGCGGAGGTTCTGAGCGCATGCGTGAATGCGGTCAAAGTCTTCGGCGAGCTCGGCGCCGAGCTGTTGGAAATGCCGGATGACTTCGAGAACGCGGAAGAACTGTGGCTCATCGTGAATGGAACGTACCGGCTGGCTCAGTACGGACATCATCTCGAGAAGCATCGCGATCGGATGGACCCTGCTTTGGTGGCGCAACTCGAGCGCGCCAGCCGGTATTCGGCGCAGGAGTTGTATCGCGCGATTTTTCTGCGGACCAAGATGTACCGCCACGTGCAGGGCTGGTTCGAGCGCGCGGACATCGTTGTCACACCAACGCTGGCCCGCACGGCGCTGCCGATCGAGCACCAGTTCTTCGACCTGGTCGAGATCGACGGCAAGCCCGTCGATACCATGCGCCGCGCGTGGTACCCCTACACGCTGCCGTTCAACATGACCGGCAACCCGGCGATGAGCGTTCCGTGCGGGTGGGACACGGCAGGGTTGCCGATCGGGCTGCAGCTGATCGGTCGCCTGGGCGCGGACGCGATGCTTTTGCGTGCAGCCGCGCTGTTCGAGCAGGCGCGGCCGTGGAATCAGCGTCGGCCAAGTTTGCCGGAGCTGAATGCTTGATGGCTCGATCGGGCTCGCGCTCAGTCGCGGGCGGAAAACTGAACGTCAAGCGGTCGCGGCGCTCGGTTTCGCGCGATGCCAGCGCTGCCAGAGTACGATCGCCGCGCCGAGGATGCCCTTCGGCATGAAGATGATGAACAGCACGAGCAGCAGGCCATAGAGTGTCGTGTCCAGCCCATGGATGTCGTGACCCAGGGCCAGCCGCAGAACCTCGGTGAGCAGCAAGGTGAACACTGCGCCCACCGTTGGCCCGAGGCGCAGGAACATGCCCCCCGCAATCGCCCCGAACACCATCTGCAGGCTGACGCCGATCCCCGAGACGGTCTCGGGGTTCAGGTACAGCTGATACTGCGCATAGAGCACGCCGCCCATGCAGGTCATCAGCGCCGAGATCATCGTGACCCCGAGCTTGAGCCGGGTGACTCCGATGCCTATCGAGGCAGCGGCATCCTCTTCCTGGCTGATCGCCTCGAGCGCGACCCGCGCCATCGACCGATCCACCAGCGTCCAGATCCACAGCCCGGCGAGCCAGAACGCGAGCATGATGTAGAACCACACGAGCTTCGACGAGAACTGCAGCGCCACCAACGACCAGGACGTGTCGGAGAGCGCGGTGTTGGGCGTGACACCCAGCGACCCTCCGGTCTGATCGCGCAGCGCAACGATAATCATGCGCGCGATCTCCGACAGCGCCAGCGTGACCAACGCGAAGTAGTGGCCGACGATCTTCAGGCGGAAGCAGGGGTAGCTGATCACCAACGCGACCAGCGCGGTAAGCGCCAGCGCGATGGGGACGCCGAACCAGGGCGACAAGCCGAAGTGGTTCCATCCCATCACCACCACGTAGGCGCCGACGCTGAGGAATGCCCCGTGGCCGAAGCTCGTCATGCCGAGCCGGCCCATCAGCGCCCAGCCGGTGTATACGTAGCCCCAAAGCAGGCACATGATGATCAGGTGCAGCGGGTAGTTCCCGAAGCCGGCGAGCGGGAGGAGCAGGAGCGCGCCGACTCCGATCCATCGCAGCGCGTTCACGCTTTGCCTCCGAACAGCCCGCGCGGCCTCCAGAACATGGCGACGATGAAGAACAGGAATGCGATGACGTAGCCCCATTCGAGGTGGAAGAAGTATCCCCCCACCGAGATGAACTGGGCGAACAGGAATGCCGCGGCGAACCCGCCGATCATGTTGCCCAACCCGCCGAGCACGCAGACCAGGAACACCACCGGACCGAAGGAGAGGCCGATCGCGGGGTGGATGTCGTACTGCAGGACGAGAAGGCAGGCCGCGAGGCCAGCGAGCGCCCCGCCGAGAGCGGAGGTGAGCAGGAAGATGCGGTGCGGATTCACACCCATCAGCGGCATCACGGCGCGGTCCTGGGAGATCGCCCGGATCGCGGTACCGAGATAGGTACGAGTCAGGAACAGGTACATGCCGATCATGCCGACCAGCGCGAACAGGAACGCGATCAGACGGGCCGCGCTCAGGTAGAGCTCGCCGACTTGCAGCAGCGGGAGCTGAACCCCCAGGTTCTTGAATTCGACACCGAACACGAGCGTCGCCACCCCCTGGAGCAGGAAGAGCACCCCGCCGGTGACGAGGAGCTGGTTGATCGGCTCGGCGGCGAGCACGGGGCGGATCACGAACTGGTGCAACGCCATGCCCAGCAACGAAACCACCGCGATGCAGGCGGGGAACGCCAGCCACAACGGCCAGCCGTACACGGCGTGCAGGTAATACACCGCGTACATGCCGATCATGATCAGCTCGGCGTAGCAGATCCACACCACATCGATGACGCCGAAGATGAGGTTCAGTCCCAAGGCGAGCAGCGCCAGGATGCCGCCGAACAGCACCCCGTTGAGCACGGCTTCCAGTAGAAAAACGTCGAAAATCTGCATGCTCACAGTCCCAAGTACGCCCGCTTGATCTCGTCGGTCGCCAGCAGCTCGGCCGACGTTCCGCTCGACCTGATGCGTCCGGTCTCGAGCAGATACCCGCGGTGCGCGATGTGGAGCACCTGGCGGATGTTCTGCTCGACGATCAGCACGGTGTAGCCCTCGCCGCTCATCTTCTTCACCGCTTCGAAAATCGATTGCACCATCACCGGGGCGAGCCCGGCCGAGGGTTCGTCGAGCAGCAGCAATCTGGGTCCGGACATCAACGCGCGGCCGATGGCGCACATCTGCTGCTCGCCTCCGGACAGGGTGCCCGCCGGCTGCCGGCGCCGTTCCTGCATGCGTGGGAAGAGCTGGTACACTCGCTCGAGGCGCTGCGCGAATTTGGCGCGGGCGGAAGGGGCGAAGGCGCCCATGCGCAGGTTCTCCTCGACCGTGAGCCGCGGGAACAGCCGCCGGTTCTCGGGCACGTGCGCTATGCCGTGCGCAATGAGCTGGTGCGGCGGCACCTGGCCGAGCGGCTTGCCTTCCATGATCATCTCGCCCGCGCTGGGATCGATCAGCCGGGAGATGGCGCGCAGCAGCGTTGTCTTTCCCGCCCCGTTGGGTCCGATCACAGCGACGGTTTCGCCGGCGTTCACCTCGAGGCTCACGTCGAACAGCGCCCGGAAGCTGCCGTACCCGGCGGATAGCTTGTTCAGGACAAGCATCAGGTGCTCCTCGCGGCCACGGTGGCCTGCACGTCCCGCGCGTCCGTGCCCAGGTACACCTCGATGACTTTGGGATCGTGGGCGACCTGTTCGGGCTTTCCTTCGGCGATGACCTCGCCGTGGTCGAGCACCAAGCAGCGGTCCACGACCCGCATCAGCACCCCCATGATGTGCTCCACCCAGATGATCGTGATGCCGCGCTGCGCGCGGATCCGAGAGAGCAGGGCGGCGGCCTGCTCCATCTCGGTCTCGTCGAGGCCGCCGAGGGACTCGTCGGCGAGCAGGAGCTTGGGTTGCGTCGCCAGCGCGCGCGCGAGCTCGAGCTTTTTCAGTGCTGCCGCACCCAACCCGTCCACGCGGGCGCCGGGATGCGAGGAAAGATTGACGAGATCCAGCGCCTCTTTCGCCTGCACATAGGCCCTTTCGCGCGAAGGGCGCTGCTCTTGGCCATAGTAGGCAGCGAGCGCTACATTCTCGAGCAGCGACAGCCGCCGGAAAGGGCGCGGTATCTGAAAGGTGCGGGCAATGCCATAGTGGGCCACACGATACGGCGGGTGGCCTCCGATCTCGCGCCCGAGAAAGCGGATCGAGCCGCGGGTGGGCAGGAGCGCCCCGGCCACCAGATTGAAGGTGGTGCTCTTGCCGGAACCGTTTGGGCCGATCAGCCCGAGTATCTCGCCCTGCTGCAGTTCGAACGAAACCTGGTTGACGGCCGTGAAGCCGCCGAACACCTTAGTGAGTCCTTGGACGGACAACACGCGGACCTGATCCCTTCTATTCGTTCTCCCTCACCCCCACCCCTCTCCCGAAGGGCGAGGGGAGGTCAGTTCCCTCTCCCTTCGGGAGAGGGTGGCGCGAAGCGCCGGGTGAGGGAGCGACTTGAGTGCAGTGCACGTCCAGCCGAGACCACTACTGATTGGAATAGCTGTGGCTCTTGGGCCAGGGCAGCACCGGGTCGGCGGTGCGTAGCCTGGCGGGCCAGACGATTTCGGTCTTGCCGCCGATGTACTGCATCACCACCGGCGAGCAGCGCTCGTTCTGGCCCGCCATTTCGCTGCCCGGCGGGAAGAACTTCACGCCGTAGCCCTGGATCGTGGCGCCGTCCGGGATGTCGGTGTCGAGCGCGGCCTTGCGCAGCGCCTCCGGATCCGTCCCGCCATACTTCTTGATCGCGCGCGGCAGCACGTCGGTGAGAAAGATCCAGGTCTGGTTGAACCCCATGGAGACGTGCGGCGGTACCTGATCGGCCTTGGTCTCGGCCTTGTAGCGCTTGACCATCTCTTGCGTCAGTTGGCTGATCCCCGGAGCCAGCGTCTTGGGGTCGAGCAACTGCGCGGGTACCGGGTCAACCGTGTAGATGTACTCGGCGTCCTTGCCGAATGCCTCGCGCAGCTTGTCGTACTGGCTGTAGCCTGCGCCATGGCCGATCAGCGCCGCCCACTTGAGGCCCTGCTCGCGCGCCTGGCGCCAGAACAGGGTGATGTCCGGGTTGTAGCCGGAATGCAGGATCACATCGGCGCGTGCCCGGCGCAGCTTCGTGACCAAGCTCGACAGATCGGGCGCGGTTGCCGTGTAGCCTTCCTTGAGCACGACTTGCATGCCGTACTTCTTGCACGTCTCCTCGTTTGCGGTGGCAACCCCGGTGCCGTAGGGGCCGTCTTCGTAGATGATGGCTATCTTGAGGTCCTTGGGATCCTTGTTCAGCTTGGCCTTGGCGTTCTCGTTGAGGAACGAGCAGGAAGCGGCGCCGAATTGGTCGGAGTGCACCTGCGGGCGGAACACGTAGTGCAGGTTCTTGCCTTTGAACACGGCCGACGAGGTGCACACGTTCGCCCACATGAATTGCTTCGCGGCGTCCACTTTCTGCGCCATCGGCACGCATTGCGCACTCGAGTACACGCCCATCACCAGCTGCGCTTTCTCCTGATCCAGCAGGCGAGTGGCCTCGTTGATCGCGACCTCGGCTTTGGACTGCGCATCGGCGTAGATAGGATTGATCTTATAGCCCTGGACACCACCCTTCTCGTTGATCATGTCGATGGCGATCTTGGTGCCCAGCGCAGCAGCCTGCGAGCCCCCGGCGGCGAACGGACCGGTGTAGTCGTAGATGACGCCGATCTTCACTTCCTTGTGCTGCGCATGCGCGTGCGGCAGTGCGGTAAGCGACAATGGCAAGAGCGCAGCGGCCAGCGCACGAAGAACAACGGATGAGCAACGCATCATCTCCTCCTCGGCGGATCGACCGGCGGCAAGCCTAACTGTCCGAAGCCGCCAGGACAAGGGCTCTACCCTATCATTTCAGCTGCTCGGCCGGGGTCAATCGCCGTTGTGGCAGAATCACCGGACGGAGGGAAGCCCATGCGGGTCGGGATCATCGGCGGGGGCACCATCGCTCGGTTGCTGCTCCACCACATCCGAGCGGGCGAGCTCGGTGAGGGAGAGGTCGTCGCCGTAGTGGGACGCAGCGACGCCTCGCGCGCAAAAGGGCTTGCCGCCGAGTTCCGCGTGCCGTTTGTCATGGGCGTCGATGCTCTGCTCGCGCGCCAGCCCGAGGTCGTGGTCGAGGCGGCTTCGCACGAGGCAGTGCATGCGTTTGGGCCGCCGCTGCTGAATGCGGGGGTGGCGCTGATCGTGCTCTCGGGGGGAGCCTTGGTGGACGATACCCTGCGCGAGACGCTCGGGCGCGCCGCAGCGCAGCACCGGGCGTTGCTCTATGTCCCGTCCGGTGGGATCGGCGGGCTCGACGCGCTCAAGGCGGCCTGCATCGCCGGTGTGGACGAAGTCACCATCGCCGTCACTAAACCGGCGGCTGCCTGGAAGGGCATCCCCTACGTCGAGAGGCTGGGCATCGACCTCGACCATCTGAGCGCACCGGTAACGCTTTACGACGGCCCGGCACGCGCCGGCGTGCCTCACTTCCCAGCCAACGTGAACATCGCGGCGGTCCTATCCCTGGCCGGGATCGGCCTGGATCGGACGCGGCTGAAGGCGGTCGCTGACCCGCGGATCGTGCACAACACCCACTATATCGACGTCCGCGGCAGGACCGGCAATATCAGCATCAAGCTCGAGAACGTGCCCTCCGCGGAGAATCCTAAGACTGCATTGCTGGCCTGCTACAGCGCGCTGGCGGCGCTCAAAGCGATGCACGCCACCGTGCGCTATGGCACCTGACTCAGCGACGAGGTTCCCAGTGTTTTCATGACCAGACATACTTCGTTGCCGATAGAGTCACTACGGCTCTCGTTTTCACAGGAGCAAAAAATTCGTTGCGTTTCACCCGGGCCGAGCCTCCATCCTCAGCTCGCTATCGCCTTGCTGATCGGTGCGCTCGTCTGTTGCGCGACCTTTGGCTGCGGCGGCAAGTCGGCCAGCAAACCCGACGCCGCGGTCGAGGCGTACGCGGACCGGGGCTACACGCCGGAGCACCGGTTCGAGACGACAGCGACGCGGGACACGTGGACGATCGACTCTGAACCCGTCAACGTCAGATTGCTCGTCCCCGCGCAGGCCGGAAGCTACCCGCTTGTGATCTACTTACCGGGCTTGGGCGAATCGGCCGATGCCGGTCTGGGCTGGCGGCAGGCTTGGGCGCAGGCCGGCTATGCGGTGCTGTCTGCACAGCCGACCAGGTACGGCCCAGCCGTGTGGTCGTCCAGTCGCGCGCGCGGCGGAGATTTTCTAGACATCGCGAAGGATGCTTTCGGGACGCCCTCGCTGGCGACACGCACCCAGCTCGCACGCGGAGTGCTTGACGAGGTGTCGCGTCGGCACCGCGTTGCTCGCGATACGGCGGTGGGCCGCGGCGACATCACGCGGGTCGCCGTTGCCGGTTACGATCTCGGCGCGCAAACCGCCATGATGGTTGCCGGCGAGAGCGTCCCGGGTGTGGAAGCGATGCAAGTCGATGAGGGCGTGAAATGCGTGATCGCATTGAGTCCGTATGCCGACTTCTCGGGCATGGGGGTAGAGAGCAACTTCCGGTCGATCCGGCTGCCGGTCCTGGCTGTAACCAGCGCACAGGACACGGACGCGTATGGGCTGGTGAGGTCGGCCGCGGTGCGCCGCGCGCCTTTCCAATACATGCCCCCGGGTCAGAAGTATCTGCTCATCCTCTCGGTAGCGCCGCATTCGCTGCTCGGAGGGGCGGGCACGCCGGCACAGGGTAAGGGCAAGTACGCGGGCCAGAGGCCATCCGGATCGGAAGGCGACGCGGAAGCGGACACAGCGATCTTGAGCGACGAGGCAACCGTGACCGACCCGCGCCAGCGCCCCAGGAATCGATCCGGCGGCGCGCCTACGGGCGGAGGAAGCAGTTCCGCGCAACGCACAAAGGAAGTCGCGCAAGTACAAGGCGTCACCACCGCCTTCTTGGACGCGTTCGTCAAGAACGATCCGATTGCCTTGGAATGGCTGTCCAGGAACGCCAAGCCGTGGCTAGGCGAGACCGCCGACTTGCAGTCGAAGTGACGGTCGCGGGAACAGTTGCGAGGAGATTAGAGCGGTGGCCGTCGCTGCGCCCATGGCCGAGCCTGCTCGAACGCGCGCGAAGCCTGGAGCACGCGCAGGTCCCGGAAACGGCTGGCCACAATCTGCAGCCCCACCGGCAGTCCATCCGGCGTGAAGCCGCAGGGACAAGTGGCCGCTGGCAGCCCTGTCATATTGAACGGATAGCTGAACCCCGCCCATCTGAGCCAATCCCAGGGATGCTGCTCCCAGTGCGGGGGGATCAGCAGATCGGCGGGGAACGCCGCGACTGAAAGCGCAGGCGTGAGCAGGAGGTCGTAACGCTCGAAGAAGGCGCGGACCTTGTCGTAGTAGGCGAGCCGCTCACCCTGCGCCCTGCAGTAGTCCGCTGCACTGTAGCTCATGCCGTGCCGAGTCAAGGCGACGAGCCCGGGGTCCATCTTGTCCGCCCACTTGTCGAGCAGAGGGCCGAGCATGCCGGCGAAGTTTGAGGCGAAGTGGCAATGCTCCATCTCGATCGGGTCGCCCCATCCGGGATTGACTTCGTCCACCGCGCAGCCCAGTTGCTCGAACGCGCGTGCAGCGTCTGCGACCGGCGCGGCGACCTCGGGATCGACTCTCAGGTAGCCGAGATCGGGGCTGTAGGCGACTCTCAAGCCGGCGATGCTTTCCTCGAGGCGGCCGAGAAAATCTTCCGGCGGCGCCTCCAGGCTCGTCATGTCGCGATCGTCAGGGCCGGCCAGGGCTGTCAGCATCAGCGCCGCGTCTGGCACCGTGCGGGTCAAGGGGCCCACGTGCGAGATCAGCCCGTTGTTCGGCATCGGGTGGTAGGGGACTCGCCCGAAGGAGGGCTTGATCCCAAAGACCCCGCAAAACGCGGCCGGCATGCGGATCGAGCCGGCCCCGTCCGAACCCTGGTGGATCGGGCCGATGCCGGCGGCCGCACACACGGCCGCGCCGGCGCTCGAGGCGCCCGCGTTCATGCCGTGCTTCCATGGGTTGTGCGTGATGCCGGTCAGCGGGCTGTTGCTGTTGCCCTTCCATCCGAACTCCGAAACCGTGGTCTTGCCGATGGAGATGGCGCCAGCCGCGCGCAAGCGCTCGACATGCACGTGATCGAAATCCGGAACGCGGTCGCGGAAGACCTGCGATCCGGCCATCGTCCGCACACCCTTGGTGAAGGCGAGATCCTTGATCGTGGTCGGCACGCCGTGCAAGACGCCCAGCCGGGCGCCGCGCATCACCGCAGCTTCCGCGTCGCGCGCGGCTTGAACCGCGGCCTCGTAGGTGGGTGTGCAGAGCGCGTTGAGTCGCGGGTTGAGCGCCTGCGCTCGCTCCAGGGTCGCCTGCATGACCTCGACCGGCGACACGCTCTTGGCGCGGATCATACGCGTCAGCTCGGTTGCGGGGGTAAAGCAAAGCTGCTCCTGGTTCATCCTCTGGGCTCCACTCGAAAACGGCTTGCTCGCCGACCGAACGCGGCGCGATCTCCAGCCGACCTAGGACCGCTCCCGTTGTCCGTCCGGCAACGTGCGCGCCCATGCTACCGCGCTAAGCGGCGGCGAACCAGACAGCTTGCCATGCACGACCTATTCCTTTGGTTCTATCCACCTTGGATGCCGGTTCCCATATCCTGCAGCCACCCGGGGGAGTCGGCTAGGATCGGCCACAGACCGGCGGGACTTCTCAGGCATCAACACCACCTACTTATATCGGCTGCGTGCACTTCTGTCGCATCAAACAAAGAAAGGAGAAAACATGGCTCTTCGGACCCACAAGATCGAGCGCTACGGGTGGATCCCGGATCTGCCCGACCACCGCGACCACCTGTACGCGGCTCCAGTGGTGCATCTGGCGAAGCTCGCCGCAAAGGTGGACTTGCGCGCCAAGTGCCCTGCGGTTTACGACCAAGGGCAGCTCGGAAGCTGTACCGCGAATGCGATCGGCGCCGCGATCCAATTCGACCGCATGAAGCAGAAGCTCAAGCCGAATTTCATTCCCTCGCGCCTGTTCATCTACTACAACGAGCGTGTGATCGAGAGGACCGTGAGATCGGATAGCGGCGCCCAGATCCGGGATGGGATCAAGACCGTGGCGCATGAGGGCGACTGTCCCGAGAAGCAATGGCCCTACGATATCGCCAAGTTTGCGGTCAAGCCGCCTCCCAATGCTACAAGGACGCGCTGAAATACAAGGCGGTGACCTACCAACGGGTGGTTCAGACCCCGTCACAGCTCAAAGGCTGCTTGGCGTCGGGCTATCCCATCGTGTTCGGTTTTACCGTGTATGAGAGCTTCGAGAGTGACGCAGTGGCCAAGACCGGCCAGGTCCCGCTGCCCAAACCCAGCGAAAAGGTCCTCGGCGGCCACGCGGTTCTGGCCGTCGGCTATGACGAGACCCAGCAGCGCTTCATCGTGCGCAATTCGTGGGGCAAAAACTGGGGCCTGCAGGGCTATTTCACGATGCCCTATTCCTACCTCACCGACAATAACCTGGCCGACGACTTCTGGACCATCCGCGTGGTGTCCGCATAGCCAGGCCCACCCTTGCTCCGAGGCGCCCGACGCGCGCGCGGCGCTCCGGGGCAAAACCTTCTCATTTGTCTGACACGATAATCACCGCAGTCCGGAACCTGCGGCTTTGTGCGTTTTCGGCCTTCCAGGCCCGCCGGTACACCGCGCGTATCTCCGCCCTGCCAAGCCGCACGGCCTTGAATACCCAGTGCCGGCTGCCCCCTCGTCCAGGCGGGCCGCCCGGCGTGTCGAAGCGATCATCGATGAGGGCAAGACTGGGCTGGCCATCGTCTACGAGTTGCCAGCGGTAACCGGTGGTGGGGTTCTCGGGCAGCGCAACTTCCATCCGCTTCCCGAGCGCGAGCCGGTAGTCTCGGCCATCGGCCCGTTGGTCCAGCTGCAGAGCGGGCTCGTCCATCGTGGGACTCTATCATGCTCACTTGGCGGCAAGGGCACGGTGGAACCAATCGACGGGCCCCTTTGCGCCCGGCACCGCGTTTGCTTAGACTCCAGGTGGCGTCTGGCGAAGGGGCCCATGGATGTACGTCGATACGCTCAGGCTTGTCTCGACACTCGGTGCGCGGCGCCCTGCGATGGCGCTGCCATCGCGTCTCGACCAGCTGTTCCACAATCTCGCCGCGCCCGATTGTGACGCCGAGGAGGTCGAGCAGCAGATCTGGCGGTTGTGGATGCACCACCCGCATCGTTTAGTTGCGGCGGCGCTGGAGCGCACGGCCACCGACATCGCGACGCATCTGTACGACATCGCCGAGACCCGGCTCAACCACCTGCTGCGCGCCTGTCCGGACTTCGCAGAGGCCTGGAACAAGCGCGCGACGCTCTACTACCTCCAGGAGCGCGACGAGGAAAGCGTGCGCGACATCCATCGCACCTTGGAGCTCGAGCCGCGCCATTTCGGTGCGCTGTGCGGCTTGGCGGAGATCCTGCGCAGCTCCGGCGACAGCGGGTCGGCCCTGTTCGTGTTCCATGCGGCTCTGCGCGTCAACCCCCATCTCACCGCTGCCCGGAGCGCGATCGAGGAGCTCCTCGGCGCGCCGCGCAACCTGCAGTAACTCCCGTTCGCCTGGCTGCCCGTAGCCGGTGGCCTAGAATCGCAGCGTACGTGCGGGTGCGAAGATCAAGCTTCGACCTCGGATCGAACCGGAGGCGTGGACATGACAGAACGGATCGCCGTGGTGACGGGCGCAAGCAAGGGCATCGGCTTCGAAATCTGCCGGCAACTGGCGCAGCAGGGAGTCAACGTCGTCCTCACCGCACGTGATCCCGGCCGTGGGGAGAAGGCCGCGGCGACACTGCAGCGAGGAGGCTGGAACGTGATCTTCCACCTGGACGTGACCGATCTGACGCAGATCCACGCGCTTGCCGACTATATGGAGCGAACGCATGGGCGCTGCGACGTCCTGGTGAACAACGCCGGGATAATGGTGGACCAGCGCGGCGCGAGCGTGCTCGACGCAAACGCGGAGACTTTCCGCGCGACGCTGGAGATCAACTTCTACGGCCCCCTCCAGGTCACGCAAGCGCTGGTACCGCTGATGCGCAAGCGCGGCTACGGCCGGATCGTGAGCCTGTCCAGCGGGTTGGGCCAGCTCCAAGACATGGGCGACGGCACGCCCGCCTATCGCGCATCGAAAGCCGCGCTCAACGCGCTGACGCTCATGTTCGCTGCCGCAACGCAGGGCTCCGGGATCCTGGTGAACTCCATGTGCCCGGGCTGGGTGCGCACCGAGATGGGTGGCGCGAACGCCACGCGCAGTGTGGAGAAGGGCGCCGAGACCGCCGTGTGGCTCGCAACACTGCCCAACGATGGGCCCACCGGCGGCTTCTTCCGCGACCGCAAGCGCATTCGCTGGTAGGTTGCCCTCATGGACGAAGAACCGGACGACAGCGTGTGAGCGCTGATTGGCCGCTTCCGCAGTGTCGGCGGCGTCAGCATGCCCGCTGCGCGGCGCCAGCCCGTCCGCGTCCGCCGGCTGCGGCACTCGTGTAGTCAGGAGCGTAAAATAAAGTCCCTCGTTTCTTGTCCTCTTACGTGTCTGTCACGCTGTATCCAGGCCTGACCCGCGACTGGATCCTCGATCGCCTGCGCCGTGCGCAGCCGATTGCCGATGATCCGGAATTCCAGCGCTACATGCATCCGCCCGGCGGCGATGTGGTCCCGGCGGCGGTGCTGGTGCCGCTCGTAAACCAGCCTCAGGGTGTAACCGTGCTGCTCACCCAGCGTACGGGGCATCTCCACGACCATGCTGGACAGATCAGTTTCCCGGGCGGGCGCGTGGACGAAGCAGACGCCGATCGGGTGGCGACGGCGTTGCGGGAGGCGGCCGAGGAGATCGGCATCTCACCCAGCGCGGTGGAGATCATCGGCGCGCTGCCAGAGTGGGATATCCCGACCGGGTTCCGCGTCACGCCGGTGGTGGGCTGGATCGAGCCGCCCATCGAGCTGTCGCTGGATCCTTTCGAAGTCGCCGAGGTGTTCGAGGTGCCGCTTGCCTTTTTTCTTGATCCGGCCAACCACCAGCGGCTCAGCGACGAGATCAACGGCCGTCGGCGCCATTACTACGCCATGCCATACCAAGGGCGTCACATCTGGGGCGCCACAGCAGGGATGCTGCACACGCTCTACCAGGCCCTGCGCGCAGGGGACTAATCTACCGCTTTGACCTACCCGGCGGCGGTGGGTAGCGGGCGGGCATGAGTCCTGCTGTGGTCGCAAGGCTGCTCAAGCCGACACTGGCGAGCATGGCCCTGATACGGCATGCGGCTGGAAGGCCGCCGGAGCCGGCGCCGTTCCTGGTGACAATCGCACGAGACGGGGAGGCATGATGACTGACAGCGAGAGACGAGCGACCCAAGGAGGCAGAAGGCAATCCGATTTCCAGCGCGAGCAGGAGCTCGCGATGCTGCGCGCGGAGATCGAGCTCCTCATGTCGGAGCGCGAGAATCTCCTCCGCTCGACGGGCGCAGCGGCTATGTTCGTCGCCAAACTGGACAGCCAGGTGCTCCCCGAGTCCGCTTATGAAGCCGCCGACATCCTGGCGGCGACCATCAACGGACTGCCAGAGGAGACCTTGCGCGACGCAATCGAGCTGGTGCGCGAACAGCTGGGTGAAACGCTCGGTGGAGCCGAGGAGCAGTAGGCGCGCCGCCACGCCAATGGGACGGACGCGCCCACGGCGCTAGCAGAGCATGGCATCAGGTACCTGGTAGAACCGCGGGCAACTCGGCGCGTGGACTGGACCGAAGGCTGACTCCGGGCCACGCGCTGATCATGCAGCGTGCACAATGGCGCCTGTGGGCATCGGGCGCGGTGAGGTAAAGCAAGGGCGGTCGCATCAACTTCGGAGCAGAACGCTAGCTTCCGATATAGTAGTTGAGGCAAGCGCACAGACGGGAGAGCCATCATGCCCGACCGCAAAACTGGACCCGACCACGCTCGGCTCGACCGTGTCGTCGCCGACGCGCGGCGCGCACGCGAAGAGCGCGCCAGGGGCTATCGCGAACAGGCACTGCGGATCTATCCGTGGGTATGTGGACGATGCGGGCGCGAGTTCACCCACGCCAATCTCCAGCTCCTGGAAGTCCATCACCGCGACCACAATCACGACAATAACCCGGTGGATGGGAGCAACTGGGAACTCCTATGCACCTACTGCCACGAGAATGAACATCAGCGCTTCCTCACCGAGCAGGGCAGGGAGCCCGAGTCTGCCGGGGCCGCCGAGCCAAGCCCTGCTACGCACCAGCCATTCGCCAACCTGAAGGCCTTGATCAAGACGAAAGATCCTGGCTAGTTCGTCGCGTCTAACAGAAAGCAAAGCTGGCACCACGCGGGTAGCGGCTCCGACCTGGCCGAAAGCCGACCCGGGTTTCACGCCTGGTCCTGCTCGGGCTGCTTGTTCGAGCACCATGACCTACAATCGCCGGTCCACGGCGGGCGCTTTCCTGAGGACCTGCCCG
>JBGPOV010000070.1:0-19248 GCA_041488255.1 Gammaproteobacteria bacterium
TGTGACAGTTTCCGAGATCAACGGGGCCGTGGGCGACTTCTTCACATTGAAGCGGGCGTATTGAGGGCGGCGACCTGGCAGACTCGCCATCGTTCACATTGAACGACGCTATTGCCCGCCCACTTCGAACAGGGCGTGCGTGATCGGCGCCAGCGAGCAGACCCGCACCGCGTCCATCGTTCATCAATTTCTAAAGTCTGAAGCAGTGGCGGAGTCCCTTGCTGCCAGGATAGCGACGGCCGACGGCGTCAGGCGAAGCAGCGAACCAAACAAACAGATTGTCCCGCTGACGCCTTCAGAGCAAACTGCGACACATGGGGCTGCCATGATTGGAAGGATGGACGCTTACCCCTCCGGGCTCAGTGACGTGACACGGCAGGCGACTGCAGCCACGGTCATCGCCGAGACCCGGGACTGGATCGAGAAAGCCGTCATCGGGCTGAACCTGTGCCCGTTCGCGAAAACCGTTTACGTGAATGATCGTATCCGGTATTGCGTCAGCGAAGCCCAATCAGAGGATGCGCTTTTGGCCGATCTCGCGCGCGAGCTTCGGGCGTTGCATGGCGCAGATCCGCAAACCTGTGAGACCGCTCTGCTCATCCATCCTCGCGCTCTCACCGACTTTCTCGAGTACAACGATTTTCTCGGTGCGGCCGAGGCAACGGTCGAAGCGCTCGGGCTCACGGGAGAGCTCCAGATCGCGAGCTTCCACCCGCGTTATCAGTTCGCTGGCAGCGGCCTGGATGACATCGAGAATTACACCAACCGCTCGCCTTACCCGATGCTCCACCTGCTGCGGGAATCGAGCGTCGAGCGCGCGGCGGCGGCCACTCCAGACGTCGCCGCTATCCCCGCAAGGAACATGGAAACCCTTCGACGCCTGGGATTCGAGGGATGGCGGCGCCTCTGGCTCGCCGAACCGGGCGACAGCTGAGCGGGTCCCGTTGATCACGCTGGACCACGGCTGTTTTTCCTGTGCCGCCGTCTACGATGTCACCTGCACCTTCGTCCCGGAACGAGCTTGGCTCGAGTTCGATGCGCTCTTCAGATTGAGCCATGTCGCGGCGAAGACGATCAGCGCGCCAACGAACACCCAGATCTGCAGCGCCTCGCCGTAGAAGAGGAAACCGACGATGGCTATCAACGGCAGACGCAGGAAGTCGATCGGAATGACCACCGTCGCGTCGGCGAGTTGGAAGGCGCGCGTCAAACAGTAGTGCGCCGAGAGTGCCGTCACCGCTACAACGCTGACCCACGGCCACAAGCCGGCCGACGGCCAGACCCAGTGCGGTAAGGCCGGCACCAGCCCGAGCGGCAGTTGGATCACAGTCATGTAGAAAAGAATAGTCAGCGGCGTCTCGGTGCCGGAAAGACGCTTCGTGAATACGTGCGAGATCGCGTAACACAGCGCGCCGGCAAGAACCGCCAAGGCCGGCGCGCTGACCACTGCCATGCCGGGCCGCAATATGACCAGGATACCGACGAAGCCGAGCGCGACGGCCAGAGCGCGCAGCCCGTTCATGCGCTCGCCTAAGAAGATCGTCGCCATGATCGCGGTCCAGATCGGTATCGTGAACTCGATGGCGAAGACCTCGGTCAGGGGAATAAGGGCGATGCCGTAGAACCAACCGTACTGGCCGCCGAAGTGGGCCACATTGCGCATCAGATGTGTTCCGAATACGCGTGTCTTGACCTGCGACCAACCCCAACGCTGCAAGAGGGCAACGACGACAATCAGGCCGACGAAGCTGCGGAAGAACAGGATCTGGAAGGTCGTCAGCTCCACCGACAGCTCGCGCCCCGCAATCGCCATCGCCATGAAGGAGACGAGCGCACCGGACATCCAAAGCGCGGCGCGGATCGCAGGCTGAAAGGCTGCCGGAGACATCTGAGGGAAGTCTCGTCTTCTTGTCGGGTGAAGGACGGAGCGACAGGAAATCGAACTCTACTACAGCGACGATGGATGGGCTGTCGCCGTTTACATTGAACGGCGGTATTGGCGATGGATCCTGCCTTTCGCCAGGATGGGCGGCCCCCGCCGTTCACATCGAACGGCGATATTGCCCACCCACTTCGAACAGCGCGTGCGTGATCTGGCCCAGTGAGCAGACCCGCACTGCGTCCATCAGCACCTCGAACACGTTCTTGTTGTCGATGACCGCCTGCTGAAGGCGCTTGAGCATCGGGCCGCTTTCGGCCTTGTGGCGTTCGTGGAAGTCGTGCAGGCGCTTGAGCTGGTTCTGCTTCTCTTCGTCGGTCGAGCGGATCAGCTCTAACTTGTCGTGGATCGGATCGCCATGGGGGTTGCGGAAGGTGTTGACCCCGATGATGGGGTAGGAGCCGTCGTGCTTTTTGTGCTCGTAGTAGAGCGACTCATCCTGGATCTTGCCGCGCTGGTAGCCCAGCTCCATCGCGCCGAGCACGCCGCCGCGTTCGCTGATGGCCTCGAACTCCTTGAGCACCGCCTCTTCGACCAGCTCGGTGAGCTCGTCGATGATGAAGCTGCCCTGGGTGGGGTTCTCGTTTTTCGCCAAGCCCCACTCGCGGTTGATCACGAGCTGGATCGCCATGGCGCGGCGCACGCTTTCTTCAGTTGGGGTGGTGATGGCCTCATCAAAGGCGTTGGTGTGCAGCGAGTTGGCGTTGTCGTAGGTGGCGATGAGCGCCTGCAGCGTGGTGCGGATGTCGTTGAACGCGATCTCCTGAGCGTGCAGCGACCGCCCCGAGGTCTGGCAGTGATACTTGAGCTTCTGCGAGCGCTCGTTGGCGCCGTACTTGTTCCTCATCGCCACTGCCCAGATGCGGCGCGCCACCCGCCCGATCACCGAATACTCCGGGTCCATCCCGTTGCTGAAGAAGAAACTCAGATTGGGCGCGAAGTCGTCGATGTGCATGCCGCGCGCGAGGTAGGTCTCGACGAACGTAAACCCATTGGCGAGCGTGAAGGCGAGCTGGCTGATCGGATTGGCTCCGGCCTCGGCGATGTGGTAGCCGGAGATGGACACGGAGTAGAAGTTCTTCACCGCGTGGTGGATGAAGTACTCCTGGATGTCGCCCATCACCTTGAGACTGAACTCCGTGGAGAAGATGCACGTGTTCTGGCCTTGGTCCTCCTTGAGGATGTCGGCCTGCACCGTGCCGCGCACGGTCTCGAGCGCCCACTCTTTGATCTTCTCGGCCTCGTCCTCGGTAGGCTCGCGGCTGTTGTCCTGGCGGAACTTGTCCAGCTGTTGGTCGATCGCGGTGTTCATGTACATCGCGAGGATGGTCGGCGCCGGCCCGTTGATCGTCATGGAAACCGACGTGGACGCGTCGCACAGGTCGAAGCCCGAGTACACGACCTTCATGTCCTCGAGCGTCGCGATGGACACACCCGAGTTGCCCACCTTGCCGTAGATGTCCGGCCGCAGATCCGGCTCGAAGCCGTACAGCGTCACCGAGTCGAAGGCCGTGGACAGCCGCTTGGCCGGCATGTCTTTGGACAACAGATGGAAGCGCTTGTTAGTGCGGAACGGATCGCCTTCACCCGCGAACATGCGGGTGGGGTCCTCGTTCTCGCGCTTGAACGCGAATACGCCGCCGGTGTAGGGGAACGAGCCTGGGACGTTCTCCAGCATCAGCCACCTGAGCAGCTCGCCGTGGTCTTCGTAGCGCGGGAGCGCGACTTTGCGGATGGAGGTGCCCGACAGCGTCTTGTAGGTGAGCTGGGTGCGGAGCTCGCGGTCGCGGATCTTCACAACATACTCGTCGCCGGAGTAGGCCTCCTGCATGTCGGGCCACATGTCGAGCAGTTTCCTGGCGCGAGGATCGAGTTTGCGTTCGGCGATGAGCGCGTCGAGCTTCGCCGCAACCCCACCCTCACCCTTACCCTCTCCCTGAGGGAGAGGGGAGGACTTCTCCTCCCCCTTCGAGGGGGAGGTTGAGAGGGAGACGGGGTGTGCACGCAGCATCCGGTTCGCCTCCGCCAGTTGCTGCCGCTCGCGTGCCAGCCTCACTTGCTCGTCGACGTGCTGCTTGTAGTCGCGTACGGTCTCGGCGATCTCGGCGAGGTAGCGGGCGCGGGCCGGCGGGACGATGGCGCGCACGCGCGACGACGCCCGGACGTCGACGCGCCGCAAGCGACCCGGCTCCAGCTTCAGCCCCTTCTCGACCAGCTTGGGCGCGATCGCCTGGTAAAGGGCAGTGACTCCGTCGTCGTTGAAACGGGAAGCCACGGTGCCGAACACAGGCATCTGCTCGGGTGGTGTCTTGAACGCCTGATGGTTGCGCTGGAACTGCTTGCGCACGTCGCGCAGCGCGTCGTCGGCGCCGCGGCGGTCGAACTTGTTGATAGCGACGAAGTCGGCGAAGTCGAGCATGTCGATCTTCTCGAGCTGGCTGGCGGCCCCGTACTCCGGCGTCATCACGTAGAGCGAGAAGTCGGCGAGCGGGACGATCGCCGCATCGCCCTGGCCGATCCCCGAGGTCTCCACCAGGATCAGATCGAACCCGGCGCACTTGCACGCCGCGATGACGTCCGGCAGCGCGGCCGCGACCTCCCTGCCAGCGCCTCGGGTGGCAAGCGAGCGCATGTAAACGTTGGGGGTGTTGAGAGCATTCATGCGGATGCGGTCGCCCAGCAGCGCTCCGCCGCTCTTGCGCCGAGAGGGGTCGACGGCGATCACGGCGATCTGCAGCCGATCCTCCTGATCCAGCCGCAAGCGGCGCACGAGCTCGTCGGTCAGCGAGGATTTGCCGGAACCACCCGTCCCGGTGATCCCCAGCACGGGCACGGAATCGCGCTCGGCCGCGTGCGCTACGATGGCTTCGTGCATCACTTCCGGCAGCGCGTGGCCCTCGAGCGCGGTGACGACGCGCGCAAGGTCGCGGCGGTCTCCGCGCAGCAAGCGGTCCAAAGTTTTCGGCAGCTGCGCGCACAGGTCCGCGTCCGCCCGCTTGATCATGTCGTCGATCATGCCCTGCAGCCCCATGCGGGCACCGTCTTCGGGCGAGTAGATGCGCGCGACCCCGTACTGCTCCAGCTCACGGACCTCTGCGGGCACGATCACGCCGCCGCCGCCGCCGAAAACCTTGATCTGCTCCCCGCCTCGCTGGCGCAGTAGATCGAGCATGTAGCGGAAGAACTCGACATGCCCGCCCTGGTAGGAGCTCACCGCGATCCCGTGCGCGTCCTCCTGCAGCGCGGCGGTAACGATCTCCTCGACCGAACGGTTGTGGCCGAGGTGAATCACCTCGACGCCGCTGACCTGAAGCATGCGGCGGATGATGTTGATGGACGCATCGTGGCCGTCGAACAGACTGGCGGCGGTGACGAACCGGATGTGGCGCTCCGTGCGGTGAGCGGTAACCGCGGGTCGGGCGGAGAGATCGGTCATCCAAAGCTCCAGTGATCCAATCGCAGGTCCTCTTGGAAACACCGCTATTGTAATGCGACGGCGCCCGGCCTCGGGGATCAGGCCGCCTTCTTATGCGCAGTTACCTCAGCGCTGTTTGCCTTCAGCGCTTGTTCGATCAGGCGCCAGCGTGCCTTCGCCTTTTGCACGCTCTCCAGTTTGACGTGACCGAAGCCCCGGATCTGTTCAGGCAAATTAACCAGTTCGTTTATCAACGCAAGCTTGTCCGCGGTCAACCTGCTCATCGCACCCGAAATGGACAACCGATAGTCTTCTATGAGCCGACGTTCCATGCGGCGCTCCTCGGTCCTTCCGAAGACGTCGAGCATTGTCCCACGCAGGAACTTCAGCCGGGCGAGCACCTTGAACGCGTACCACATCCAAGAGCCATACTGGGCCTTGATCAGCCGCCCCTGCCCATCGCGCTTGGCCCAGACTGGCGGCGCGAGGTTGAACTTGAGGGTGAAATCGCCTTCGAACGCCTGGTTCAGCCGCTGCTCGAAGTTCCCATTGGTGAATAGACGTGCTACCTCGTACTCGTCTTTGTAGGCCATGAGCTTGAAAAACGACTTGGCGACCGCTCTGGTCAGCGCATCGCCGGTGCTGGCCCCCGCCTCGGCCCGCCGCACCTGCTCGACCAAGTCCTGATAGCGCCGGGCGTAGCCGGCATTCTGATACTCGGTCAGAAACGCTACGCGTCTAGCGATCAAGGCATCCACGCTCTGCGGCAGTTGAACGACGACGGGCTGCGCTGGGACCGCGATCTTCTCGACCTGGTCCAGGTTCACCGCCGCGCGCCGTCCCCAGAGGAAGGCTTGCTTGTTGGCGTCGACGGCGACCTCGTTCAGTTCGATCGCCTGCATGATCGAGGTCTCCAGCAATGGAACCAACCCCTTTTGATAGGCATAGCCGAGCATGAACAGGTTGGTGGCGATCGAGTCTCCCATCAGCGCTGTGGCCAGGCGGGTGCCATTCAAGTAGTGCGACTGGCCGCCGACCGATTCATCGATGAGCGAGCGGATCTGCTCGGCCGGAAACTGCCAGTTCGGATCTCTGGCGAACGGGCCCGGCGGCTGCTGATAGGTGTTGATGACCGCGACGGTCCTCCCGGGCCTGGTTTTGGAGATGGCGTCGTGCGCCCCGGCCGTAAGCATATCGCAACCGAGGATCAAATCGGCCTCGCCGGTAGCGATGCACTGAGCCTGGATGTCCTCGGGCCGGCGCGCGATCCGGACATGGGAGGTCACGGCGCCGTTCTTCTGCGACATGCCGGTCATGTCGAGGGCCGAGATTCCTTTTCCTTCCAGATGGGCTGCCATGCCCACGAGGGCGCCGATCGTAATGACTCCGGTGCCGCCTATCCCCGTGATCAGAATATTGTACGGGGCCTTTTGCAGCAGAAGCGCGGGAGGTTCGGGGAGATCAAAGGCGCTCGCGGCCCTCTGATCGCCAGCACGCGATTTCCTCGGCGCGCCGCCTTCCACGGTCACGAAGCTGGGGCAGAAGCCCTGGATGCAAGAATAGTCCTGGTTGCAGGAGGACTGATCGATCGCGCGCTTGCGGCCGAACTCGGTCTCGACCGGCAGGATGGAGGTGCAGTTGGACTGGACACCGCAGTCACCGCAACCCTCGCACACGGCCTCGTTGATGAACACGCGCTGCGTGGCCTTTGGATACTCGCCCTTCTTGCGGCGCCGCCGCTTTTCCGCCGCGCAGGTTTGATCGTAGATGAGGACGGATACGCCCCGGTAGTTCCTCAGTTCTTTCTGTACCGCATCCATGTCCTTCCTGTCGTGCAACGTGACGGTCTGCGGCAGTTGCGATCGGTCCTCATACCGTGTCAGATCTTCCGTCACCAGCGCAATGCGCTTCACCCCCTCCGCCGCCATCTGTTGCGCGATCATCGGCACGGAGATGGTTCCATCGATCGGCTGTCCGCCGGTCATCGCGACAGCATCGTTGTATAGGATCTTGTAGGTGATGCTGACGTTCGCGGCGAGCGCGGCCCGGATCGCGAGCGAGCCCGAGTGGAAGTAGGTGCCGTCCCCGAGGTTGGCGAACACGTGTGAGAGCTTCGAGAAAGGCGCCTGGCCTATCCAGGGTGCACCCTCGCCGCCCATGTGTGTGGTGGCCTTGGTGTGCTCGGGATAGATTGACATCGCCATCACGTGGCAACCGATGCCCGCGAGCGCAAAGCTGCCATCGGGCACTTTGGTCGAGGTGTTGTGCGGGCAGCCCGAGCAGTAATACGCCGGCCGCGGGGGTGTGTTGACGGCCTTCTTGAGTACCGCCTCCTTCGCTTCCAGGAAGGTCAAGCGCGCCTTGATCAGGTCGCTGGCGTGGAAGCGCGCAATGCGCGCGGCGATGACGCGCGCGATCTGGGCGACCGAGAAGTCAGCTTTGGGGGGAAGCAGCCATTCGCCGCGGGGAGAGACCCATTCGCCCTTTTCGTCGAACTTGCCGATGACCCGCGGCCGCACGTCGGCGCGCCAGTTGTAGAGCTGCTCCTTGAGCTGGTATTCGACGATCTGACGTTTCTCTTCGACCACCAGGATTTCGTCCAGCCCCCGCGCGAACTCACGGACACCGTCTGGCTCTAAAGGCCACGGCATGGAAACCTTGAACAGGCGAATGCCGATCTCCGCTGCGTTGTGCTCGGTTATGCCGAGCTCCTCCAGCGCCTCGAGCACATCCATATACGACTTGCCCGATGCGATGATGCCCAGCCGCGCGTTGCGCGAGTCGATCATGGTGCGGTTGAGCTGGTTGGCGCGTGCGTAGGCCAGCGCCGCGTAGATCTTGTAATCCTGCATCAGCGCTTCCTGCTTGCGCGCCTGCACACCGATCGGATCCTTCAACGGCTGGCAGTTGAGCCCGCCTTCCGGCATGACGAAATCCCGCGGCAGCACGAGCTTGACGCGGAACGGATCCGCCTCCACCGAAGCCGAGGACTCCACCGTATCGGCCAGCGCTTTGAACCCGACGGCGCACCCCGAGAAGCGGGACATGGCCCAGCCGTGCAATCCCAGCTCGAGGTACTCCTGGACGTTGCAGGGATACAGCACCGGGATCATGGAAGCGGAGAACAGGTGATCGCTCTGATGCGGCAGCGTCGACGAGTAGGCTCCGTGATCGTCGCCGGCGACGAGCAGAACACCGCCATGCCGAGACGTCCCGGCAAAGTTCATGTGCTTGAACACATCGCCGCAGCGGTCCACGCCCGGGCCTTTTCCGTACCACATGGCGAAGACGCCGTCGTAGTCCGAGTCGCCGAGCAGGTGCAACTGCTGCGTGCCCCACACGGCGGTCGCGGCCAGCTCTTCGTTGATCCCGGGTTGGAACGTGATGCGGTGGGCGCCGAGATGCTTGCGGGCTTTCCACAGGGCCTGGTCGAGTCCGCCGAGCGGCGAGCCGCGATAGCCGGAAATGAAGCCCGCCGTATTGAGGCCGGCAGCCAGGTCGCGCCGGCGCTGGACCAGCGCGAGCCGGACGAGGGCCTGAATGCCGGTCAGATAGATCCGGCCGCTGTCGGATACGTACTTGTCGTCCAACGTGACTGCTTGCATGTCTCACTCCTGTAGGATTCGACGCAGGGCATTCCGCCTTCGGCTCGGCGACTCCCTGGCCGAGCGCGCGGACGGGTGAGTCGTTTGCGCTCGGTTCGTGCAATCGATCTGATGTCAGCTGGGTCTTGCAGGCGAATAGAAGGTCCTTTCGTCCAGCCGCAAACCGCCGGTATCATCCGCAGGCTTGCCTGAGAGGCGACGGGCACGTCGAGCAAGAACGGCCGGTCATGGGCGAGACATTCCTCCAGCGCCGCACCCCAGAAGCTTGTCCGGGTAAGCAATCTGCGCACCAACGGTTGCTGGCCCGGATAAAGGCTATGGACCCGGGCGAGGCGCGGCCGTTCATGGCAACAGATGCTATAGGCAAGCGTCTAGAAAATGTGGCTCCGTTTTCTACAGGGTCGGGCTTGTTGTAGAATGGACGCCTGCAAATATTGAGCTTTTTAGAAAAATATTCTAAAGCGGCGTTTCATGCCCCTCGACAAGTTCGACCTGGCCATCCTGGCGGTCCTGCAACAGGACGCCCGGGCCAGTCTGCAAGAAATCAGCTCACGCGTCGGCTTGACGAGCACGCCGTGCTGGGCGCGGATCAAGAAGATGGAGAACGACGGGGTGATACAAGGCTACACCGTGCGCCTCGACCCTGTGGCGATCGGCTTCAGCGAGACGGTGATCGTGCAAGTGACCCTGGAGAACCACCACGAAGAGACACTAAAGGAGTTCGGGAAGGCGCTGGAGGAGATCCCGGAAGTCCTCGAGGCCTATCTCGTTTCGGGCGACTACGACTACCACATTCGGATCGCCGTGCGCGACACGCGCGACTATGAGCGTCTTCTGCGCGAGCGCCTCTATCGCATCCCGGGGATCAGGCACAGCAAATCCAGCTTCGTTCTGGGCTGTCTCAAGGAGAGCTTGCTGCCGCTCTCGGCCGCCCCGATCGTGACAAACGCGGCCTCGAACAGCGCACGCTCTCGCAGCGCGTCCGGGGCCACCAAGACAGCGCGCTCGAACGCACGCTCTACCGCGGCTCGCCGCCGTTAGCGCTTGTGGATCCGGGCGGAGAGGTTGTGCCCGCGCTTCGAGCTCGCCTACCAAGAGACGCCGCCGCCCGCCGCCACCTGGCCACCGCAGCGCGTTGTCTACCGCTGCGGCGCTGTTCTCTTCGCTTTGGCTCTCGCGTTCGGCAGATCGGAGTCGGGCATCCGGCGTTGTTTCGTCTTGCCCCCTGTTCCCTCTGCGTTCTCGGGGCGAACCGGCGAAGCGCTGGCAGAGCCGGCCGGATCGAGGCGCAGCTTGACGTAGGATCCGGGCGCGTCCTCTATTGGCTTCAGCGCGCCCTCGCCCGGGATGCGCGCGACCACCTTGTCGCCGCCAAACTCGCTGACCCACGCGTTCCACTCGGGCCACCACGAGCCCTCGTGGCGCTGGGCGCTGGCAAGCCATTCGTCGGCGGAGTCCGGCAGGCCGGGGTTGGTCCAGTGGCAGTACTTGTGCGCCGCCGGCGGATTGACCACGCCCGCGATGTGGCCCGAACCCGCCAACAGGAACTGCACTGGGCCTGTCAGCAATTTCGCGCCCATGTAGCTGCTCTTCCAAGGCGCGATGTGGTCCTCGATGGTGGACACGAAACAGGCCGGCGTCGCGATCCTCGCCACGTCGATCGGCTCGCCCGCGAGGCTGATCCCGCCCGGCCTGGTCAGCAGGTTCTCGATGTACATGTTGCGCAGATAGAAGGTGTGCATCTTCGCCGGCATGCGCGTGGAATCCGAGTTCCAGTACAGCAGGTCGAACGGGAACGGGTCCTTGCCCAACAGATAGTTGTTGACCACGAAGGACCAGATCAAATCGTTGGCGCGCAACAGATTGAAGGTGTTGGCCATCTCCGAGCCTTCGAGATAGCCGCGCTCCTGCATCTTCTTCTCCAGATTGGACAGCGTGGTTTCGTCCACGAACACGCCCAGCTCGCCCGGCTCGGTGAAGTCGATCAAGGCGGTGAAGAACGTGGCGCTCTTCACCCGCTGCTCGCCTTTGGCGGCGAGCCAGGCCAGCAGACAGGCGAACAGCGTCCCACCCAAGCAATAGCCGATGACGTTGGCCTCGCGCTCGCCAGTGGCCTGCTCGATTGCGTCGAGTGCGGCCAGCGGGCCCTCCAGCATGTAGTCGTCGAAGCCCTTGTGGGCAAACCGCTCGTCGGGGTTGACCCAAGAGACGACGAACACCGTGTGGCCCTGGCCGACGGCCCAGCGGATGAAGGAGTTTTTCTCCCGCAGATCCAGGATGTAGTATTTGTTGATCCAGGGCGGGATGATCAGCAGCGGTGTGCGCCAGACCTGCGCGGTGGACGGGTTGTACTGGATGAGCTGCATCAGATCGTTCTGGAACACCACCTTGCCCGGGCTGGTGGCCACGTTCTCGCCCAGTTTGAAGGCCTGGTAGTCCGTCATGCTGATGGCCAGCTTCCCGCCGCCGCGCTCGAGGTCCTCGAGCAGGTTGTGCAGCCCGTCGACCAGGTTCTTGCCACCGCTTTCGACCGTGGCCTTAAGCACCTCCGGATTGGTGAACACGAAATTGGTGGGCGCGACCGCGTCCACGAACTGGCGGGTGAAGAAGCGAACCTTGCGCGCGGTCTGTGGATCCAGTCCCTGGGTTTCGGCCACCAGCTTTTGGATGTTCTGTGAGGCGATCAAGTAGGACTGCTTGATGTAGTCGAACAGGAAATTGTTTTCCCACAGCTCGCTTTTGAAGCGATTGTCGGACGTGGCCGGCTCGGCCACCGGCGTGGGCTGCTCGCCCAGGAAGCGCTGCATGGCCCCTTGCCAGAGACGGAAGTAGTCTTGCCACATCTGCATCTGAGCTTCGGCCAGCTTCCAAGGATTCGCCATCAGGGCGACGCCGAGGTCCATGAAAGCGTGGCTCAGGCCGAGGTCATCGCCGACCGCGGGCGCGTTGCCTTCGGCGTGCCGCTCCAGGTACTCGTTGACCAGTTTCTGGCTGCGTTCGGCGATCTGCGCGAAGGACTTGGCGATCTCTTGCGGGTCGGGCGCCTGCGGCAGCGGTGCGGTGTCGGAGGAAGTGGCCACTCTTCGATGGATCGGCTGAGAGGGGAATGCTAGCGGGTTTTCCTGAACCGCAGCACGCCGTCGGCGTTCGCCTCGCGCACCACGCGACGCTGGTACAACAGGTGGTTCAAATGGGCGATCGCCTCGCCCATGGCGAATACGATTTGATGGTTGTCGAGCTGGCGGCGGAACAGCACCGGCACGACATCGGCCGCGCTGACCGGACGCTGGCAGGCGGCGAGGACCTCATCCAACCGCAAGCGGTGATGCTCATGCAGCGCTCTAGCGCGCTGCCGCAGACCGTAAAAGGGGAGCCCATGCGACGGCAGCACCAGGGTCTGCTCCGGCAGCGTGGCGTAGCGGCTCACGGAGCGCAGGAACAGCTCGAGCGGGTCGCCCTCCGGCTCGGATGCCCACACCGATACGTTGGTGCTGATCTTGGGCAGGACCATGTCGCCCGAGATCAGCACGCCCAGCTCCTCGCAGTACAGCGCGGCATGCTCGGGCGCGTGCCCGTAGCCCATCATCACCTTCCAGCTGCGCCCATCGATCTCCAGCCGATCGCCGTCCAGCATGCGCCGGAAGCTCACCGGGGGTTCGCTGATGGCGTGCCGATAGGAGTGCTTGCGGCTGCGCACCGCCTCCCGCCGGGCTTCATCCAGGCCGTGGCGAGCGAACAGCGCAGCTGAAGCGGCGTTCGTATGTCCCGGCAACTGCGCAAACGCGACCTGTGCGGTGACGTACTCCGATTCGGTCATCCACAGCTCGACGCCGAAACGCTCGGTCAGCCAGCCACCCAAGCCGAAATGGTCAGGGTGATAGTGCGTCACCACCACGCGCCGGACGGGCTGGCTCCCCAGATTCTTCTCAACGATCTGGTCCCACAGCTCGCGCGTAGCCTGCGAGTTGAGCCCCGTATCCACCAGCGTCCAGCCGGCGCCGTCGCGCAGCACCCAAAGATTGATGTGGTCGAGCGCGAAGGGCAGCGGCATGCGCAGCCAGAAAACCCCGGGCGCCACCTCCTGCCAGGTGCCTCCGGCCGGCGCCTGGAGGAAAGGAAAGGTCAGGCTCGGGTCGCCGGAGAGGGGAACGGCGGCGGGGATACGCTGGTTCATGGAATGGCGAAGTCGGCACGGCGGGCTTTCGGCCGTGTCTCCGACCTCCCGCCAGGGGTTATGCCATCTTAACAAATCCTCCAGTCCACAGACAGGCGAGCGCTCTAGTTGTGCTGGGCTGCCCGTGCCCGCTCGACGTACTGCTGGTAGGCTGGGATCGCGACAGCGGCCAAGATGCCGACGACAAAAATGAGCGGCAGGACCAGTGCACTCAAGATCGCGCCCGTAGTGTTCGGCGGTGTTGGCGGTCCGAACCGATTGGCGCTTGGTGTGCCGGGGACGAGCCAGAACAAGAGGTTCACCAACGGGATCAGGATCAGCAGGCAGACCCAGCCCGAGGTGTTGAAGTCGTGGCAACGCTGGATGGTGAGCAGGAACTGGATCACGAACAATACTACATACGCCGCCAAAACCGAGATGGCGACAACAGGCGCCATGCCGGTCCCCTTCGCGAAGGCCATCAGCGCCCCCGCGAGCAGACCGACCATGACTGCCCAGCCGATGCTGTAGCCGATGTAGCGGACTCGGCCGATCCGACCGGAGGCCGAGAAAGTCCGCACCGGTTGATACTCCTGATCCTCGACATCGCCGACTGCGGCTCGTGGTGCCCGGTAGGGGTTGGCCGTTTCCATGGCTTCTCCCGGAGGTGTAAGACCATGACATCGGCAAGGCCACAGTCGACTTTAGGTACAGCGGCGCCCCGCCGACGGCGCCGGGCGGGCAGCGACTATAATGGCGCCGTCACCTCAAGGAGGGTACCGGCAATGAAGCTGACCGACGTTCGGGGCATTCGTCCGATCCCCGGCCTCGACTTCGGCCTGGGCGAGACCGTCGACATGCTGCGCGAGACGGTGCATAGCTTTGCCGCCGCGGAAATCGCTCCGCGCGCCGCGGCGATCGATCGCGACAATGCATTCCCGATGGACCTGTGGCGCAAGTTCGGCCAGCTCGGCCTGCTCGGCATCACGGCCGAGGAGGAGTACGGCGGCACCGACATGGGCTATCTCGCGCATATCGTCGCCGTGGAAGAGATCAGCCGCGCGTCCGCGGCCGTCGGGCTGTCCTATGGCGCGCATTCCAACCTCGCTGTGAACCAGATCCGGCGCAACGGCAGCGAGGCGCAGAGGCGCAAGTACCTGCCCAAGCTGGTCTCGGGCGAGCACGTAGGCGCGCTGGCCATGAGCGAACCCAACTCGGGCTCGGACGTGGTCAGCATGAAGCTGTGCGCCGAGCGCAAGAGTGACCGTTACCTCCTCAACGGCACCAAGATGTGGATCACCAACGGCCCGGATGCCGACATACTCGTGGTCTACGCCAAGACGGATATCCACGCAGGACCGCAGGGCATCACCGCGTTCATCATAGAGAAGCGCTACAAGGGCTTCTCCACCGCACAGAAGCTGGACAAGCTTGGCATGCGCGGCTCCAACACCTGCGAGCTGGTGTTCCGGGATTGCGAGGTGCCCGAGGACAACGTGCTGGGCGAGGTGGGCAAGGGCGTGCAGGTGCTCATGAGCGGGCTGGACTTCGAGCGCGCGGTGCTCGCGGGCGGGCCGCTGGGCCTCATGCAAGCCTGCATGGATGTGGCCGTACCCTATCTGCACGAGCGCAAGCAGTTCGGTCAGTCCATCGGCGAGTTCCAGCTGATGCAGGGCAAGCTCGCCGACATGTACACCACGTTAAACGCCTGCAAGGCCTATGTTTACGCGGTCGGCAAGGCCTGCGACCGTGGCCAGGTGACGCGCAAGGACGCGGCAGGCGCGATCCTGTACGCCGGGGAGAGGGCGACCTGGATGGCCGGCGAGGCCCTTCAGTGCCTGGGCGGCAACGGCTACATCAACGAGTACCCCACCGGACGGCTGTGGCGGGACGCCAAGCTGTACGAGATCGGTGCCGGCACCTCCGAAATCCGGCGCTGGCTGATCGGGCGGGAGCTGTTCGACGAGACGAAGTGACCGCGCGCCGCAGCGCCTAGGCTGAGCGCGTTGAGAATCGATGACCGAGCTGCTCGCCCCCTCTACCACGCCCGCAAGCAAGATCGCGTTCCCCATCGCCCACGCGCTGCTGGAGGGGTTCAACAAGCACTATCGCCTGTTCCGCCAGATCAGCCGTGAGGCCAAGGGCCGCTTCGAGCGCGGGCAGTGGCACGCGGTGCGCCGGGCCCACGCCGAGCGCATCCAGTTCTACGACGACCGCGTGTGCGAGGCCGTGGAACGACTCCAGCGCGAGTTCGACACCAGTGCGCTGCCCGACGCGCTGTGGCAGGAGATCAAGCTGCAGTACGTGGGACTGCTCACCAACCACAGGCAGCCCGAGCTGGCCGAAACCTTCTTCAACTCGGTGAGCTGTCGGATTCTGCAGCGGACCTACTACCACAACGACTTCATGTTCGTGCGCCCGGCGGTTTCCACCGAATACATGGAGTCGGACCCACCGGTCTACCGCAGCTATTACCCGCTCCAGGACGGGCTGCGCGCGGTCCTGCGCCAGGTCGTGCACGACCTCGACCTCAAGCGGGGCTTCGCCGACCTGGAGCGCGACCTGCGATACGTGCTGCGCGCCGTCCGGTTGCAGCTGCCACGGCCCCTGCGGCTGGAGGCGAACCATCAGATCCAGGTGCTGAGTGCGCTGTTCTACCGCAACCAACGCGCCTACATGATCGGCAAGATCGTCAATGGCAGCATGGAGTTGCCTTTCGCGGTCCCTCTCGTGCACGAAGGCAACGGCGCAGGCTTGAGCCTGGACGCCATTCTTCTGGACCCGCGCGAGATCGCGCTTCTGTTCGCATTCAGCCGGGCCTACTTCATGGTGGACATGGAGGTACCCTCGGCCTATGTCGAGTTCCTCGCCAGCATGGTCCCGGGCAAGCCCAGGGCCGAGCTGTACACCTCGCTGGGCCTGCAGAAGCACGGCAAGACGCTCTTCTACCGCGACTTCCTGCATCACCTCAAGCATTCCACCGACGACGTCGTCATCGCGCCCGGCATCCGGGGGCTGGTGATGATCGTGTTCACGCTACCTTCCTATCCTTACGTGTTCAAGGTCATCCGCGACGCGATCTCGCCCACCAAGACCATCGACCGCCAGACGGTCAAGGACAAGTACGCGCTGGTCAAGCGCCATGACCGCATCGGGCGCATGGCCGACACGCTCGAGTACAAGGACGTGGCTTTCCCCCGCGCGCGCTTCGATCCGGCGCTGATTGCAGAGCTCACACGCGAGGCCCCGTCTCTGGTGGAGGAGGAAGACGATACGCTGATCGTCAAGCACCTGTACATCGAACGGCGCATGACGCCGCTCAACCTCTACCTTGACCAGGGCAGCCGGGAGCAGATGCGCCACGCGGTGCGCGACTACGGCAACGCCATCAAGGAGCTGGCCTCGGTCAACATCTTCCCGGGCGACATGCTGTTCAAGAACTTCGGGGTCACGCGCGGAGCCCGGGTGGTGTTCTACGATTACGACGAGATCGCCTATATGACAGACGTGAACTTCAGGTGCATTCCCGCACCGCGCACGCCAGAAGACGAAATGTCCGCGGAGCCTTGGTATCCGGTGGCGCCCAACGATGTCTTTCCCGAGGAGTTCGGGCCTTTCCTGCTCTCCGGCGGTAAGGTGGGCGAGAGCTTCCTCGAGGATCATGGCGACCTGCTGTCGCCGGATTTCTGGAATGCGACCAAGGCGCGCATCGCGGCGGGGCACATCGCGGATGTCTTTCCTTATCCGGAGTCGGCACGCTTCGCGCGCCGCTTCGGCGCACGGACTTGAAGGAAGCAGCATGGTCACAACCCGGCTGACCACACCCCTGTCCGAGCGGCTTGGCCTCGGGGTTCCGATCTTCCAGGCTCCCATGGCAAGCGTGACGACACCGACGCTCGCGGCTGCGGTGTCCAAAGCGGGCGGCCTGGGCGCCTTCGGCTGCGCGTTCATGCAGCCTGATGCCATGCGCCGCGACGTGGCGGCGTTGCGCACCGTTACCGATCGGCCCTTTCAGCTCAACTTCTTCACCGCACCCCAGCCCGAGCCCGTGGCCGCTGAAGCACAGCGTGAGGCCATTGCCGCGCTCGCTGGCTACTACCGCGAACTGGGCTTGGCCGCGCCCGAGCCTGCGGTAGCACCGTATGCCCCCGACCTCCATGCGCAGCTGGACACCGCGCTCGAGTTGAGGCCGGCGGTGGTCACGTGCCATCTGAACGAGCTGCCGGCGACGAGAATCGCGGCCTTGCAGGCGTTGGGCATCGTCGTGGGAGGCAGCGCGACCTGCGTCGCAGAGGCACAGCGACTGCAGGACCTGGGCATGGACTTCATCGTCGCGCAGGGCGGCGAAGCCGGCGGTCACCGCGGCACCTGGACGCGTGATCCGCATACAGCGTTGACGGGAACGCTGGCCTTGGTGAGGCTCCTGGTGTGTGCCGTCGACCTGCCCGTGGTGGCGGCTGGCGGCATCATGGACGGGGCTGGCATCGCGGCGGTGCTCGCGCTGGGAGCACAGGCCGCTCAGCTGGGCACTGCGTTCATTCCTTGCCCGGAGAGCGGTGCGACCGAGACGTATCGCGCAGCCCTGCTGGCCGCAAGAGAAGACGATACGAGCCTCACCGACAAGTTCAGCGGCAAGCCAGCGAGAGGCTTGCGCAACCGCTACATGCGGGAGACCGCGGAGGGAGCGTTCCCGCGGCTGCCATTCCCCGCGCAGAATCAGCTGACGGCGAAGCTGCGCACGGCCTCGGCGCAGGCCGGCCAGCCCGACTTCATGGCCATATGGGCCGGACAGGCGGTGGCGCTCTCGCGAAGACTGCCCGCGGGTGAGTTGCTGCGAGAGCTGGAGCGGGAAACGCTGGAAGCCATCGATCGCGTCGCGAAGCGGCGCAGCACTGGAACCTAGACTGCCAGGCGCCGCCGTCGGCGCGCGAGAACTCGAGGAAAATAGCTATGAAGCAGGATCCCGTGGTCATCGTCGGCGCCGCCCGAACACCGATGGGTGCTTTGCAAGGCGAATTGAAGGATTTCGCGGCGCCCGAGTTGGGGGCGGTCGCGATCCGCGCCGCGGTCGAGCGGGCGAGGCTGCAGCCCAGCGACGTGCAAGAGGTGATCATGGGCTGCGTGTTGCCGGCCGGCCAAGGGCAGGCGCCCGCCCGGCAGGCGAGCCTGGGAGCTGGCCTGCCGCTGGCAACCGGATGCACCACGGTGAACAAGATGTGCGGCTCGGGGATGAAGGCGGCCATGCTGGCCCATGACGTGCTGCTGACCGGCAGCAACGACATCATGGTGGCAGGCGGCATGGAGAGCATGACCAACGCCCCCTACCTGCTGCCCAAGGCGCGCGCCGGCTATCGCATGGGTCACCAGCAGGTCATCGATCACATGTTCCTCGACGGCCTGGAGGACGCCTACGACAAGGGTCGCCTGATGGGCAGCTTCGCCGAGGACTGCGCGGCGAAGTACGGCTTCACGCGCGCCGAGCAGGACGCCTTTGCGGTGAAGTCCCTGGAGCGGGCGCAGAAGGCCAACAACGAGGGCTGGTTTGCGTGGGAGACGGTACCCGTAGCGCTCAAGGCCGGTAAGGGCGACCGCTTCATGGACAAGGACGAGCAGCCGTTCAAGGCCAATTTCGAGAAGATCCCGCAGCTCAAGCCCGCCTTCCGCAAGGACGGCACCGTGACAGCGGCGAACTCGAGCTCCATTTCCGACGGCGCAGCGGCGCTGGTGCTGATGCGCCGCTCCGCCGCCGGCAAGCGCGGGGTCACGCCGCTGGCCACCGTCTTAGCGCACACCACACACGCGCAGGAACCGGGGTGGTTCACGACCGCCCCTGTAGGCGCGATCCGCAAGCTGTTGGACGTCACCGGCTGGACGGCGGACAAGGTGGACCTGTACGAGATCAACGAAGCGTTCGCCGTGGTGACTCTGGTCGCGATGCGGGAGCACCATGTGCCGCATGAAAGGGTGAACGTGCACGGCGGCGCTTGCGCGCTGGGGCATCCCATCGGTGCCTCGGGGGCGCGCATCCTGGTGACGTTGATCGGCGCGCTGCGCCACCATGGGCTGAAACGGGGCGTGGCCGCCTTGTGCATCGGCGGGGGCGAAGCCACGGCTATGGCTATCGAAATTCAGTGAA
>JBGPOV010000071.1:0-17665 GCA_041488255.1 Gammaproteobacteria bacterium
CTGGGGAGAGGGATCTTATGTCTGCTGGGGAGAGGGATCTTATGTCTGCTGCCTCTTCCGGGGAGCCCCCTCACCCCAGCCCTGTCCCGCGAGGGGAGAGGGAGTTTCCGCCTTCCAGCCCTCTCCGAAGGGGAGAGGGGGCTCGCGCCGTTAGGCGAGCAACCGTCGAAGGAAGCTTGCATCAAGTCCCCTCTCCCTTTGCGGGAGAGGGGCAGGGTGAGGGGTAGTCCGCTAAACGCAGCAACGGATGGCTGGGATCTGCGGGCTTCAGCCGATTCGGCGTACCGAACACGCCCATGCGCACCAGCCACTCCTCGAATTCGGGGGCGGGCCTCAGTCCGAAGGCCTGGCGCAGATACAAGGCGTCGTGGAACGACGTGCTCTGATAGTTGAGCATGATGTCGTCGGCGCCGGGCACGCCCATGATGTAGTTGACCCCGGCCGCTCCTAGCAGTGTGAGCAGCGTGTCCATGTCGTCCTGGTCGGCATCGGCGTGGTTGGTGTAGCACACGTCGATGCCCATCGGCACGCCGAGGAGCTTGCCGCAGAAGTGGTCCTCGACCCCGGCGCGCACGATTTCCCTGCCGTTCAAGTATTCAGGGCCGATGAAGCCCACCACGCTGTTCACCAGCAGCGGCTGGTATATGCGTGCAAGTCCGTAGGCGCGTGCCTCCAGGGTCTGCTGGTCCACGCCCTGGTGTGCGTTGGCTGATAGCGCGCTGCCTTGGCCGGTCTCAAAATACATGACGTTGTCGCCTACGCTGCCACGTCCCAGCGCCCGCGCGGCGTCATTCGCTTCCTGAAGCAACGCGGCGCTAACGCCGAAGCTGCGGTTTGTGTCTTCGGTTCCACCGATAGACTGGAACACGAGGTCTACCGGTGCCCCTCGCTCGATTGCCCGCATCGTCGTGGTCACGTGCGTGAGCACGCACGATTGGGTTGGGATGTCGTAGGCGCGGATGATCTCGTCCAGCATGCGCAGCAGCCCGCTCACCTGCTCGACGTTGTCGGTCGCTGGATTGATGCCGATGACCGCGTCACCACAGCCATACAGCAGCCCGTCCAGTATGCTGGCAGCAATGCCCTTCGGGTCGTCGGTCGGGTGGTTGGGTTGCAGCCGGCTGGACAGCCGGCCGGGCATTCCGAGGGTGTTGCGGAAGCGTGTCACCACGCGCACCTTGCGGGCGACCACGACCATGTCCTGCATGCGCATGATCTTGGACACGGCCGCTACCATCTCCGGCGTGAGGCCGGGGGCGATCGCCGCGAGGGTCTCGGCGTCAGCTTCGTAGGACAGCAGCCATTCGCGGAGCTCGCCGACGCTCAGATGGGCGATCGGCTCGAACGCGCTTGTGTCATGATGGTCCAGGATCAGCCGGGTGACCTCGTCCTGCTCGTACGGCACCACCGGCTCGTCGAGGAGGCTGCGCAGCGGCACCTGCGCCAGGGTGATTTGCGCCGCGACTCGCTCTTCGGCGCTGGCCGCGGCGACGCCGGCGAGGTAGTCTCCAGAGCGCGCCGGCGTCGCCCGGGCCATCAGCGTTCTCAGATCGGGAAACCGGAAGGTAGTGGTGCCGAGCGTGTGGGCGTAGGCGGACATTGGCGCGCAAGCTGCCACTGTGAGGGGCGAGACAATCTTAACTCACGTGCCCGGCGCGTATCACTAGCCACCAAACTCTCAAAAAAAAGCCCGCCGTGCAGGCGGGCAAACACAACCGAGAGGAGATGTTCGGACACGAAGTTACACCCTCAGGTGCGCGGTGCCAAACTTTGCCAACCGGCGTTAGAGAACCGTGAAACACCCGCATGGGCACTTGCAAGCGTCTCTTCACGCAGACACGCGATGCCAAACCGGTGCCGAAAGCCCGGCGCAGCCTGCGCTCAGCCCCCGGGCGCTTGCGTCCGGCGCAGATTTGACGATGTTTGGTACCTGTTGCCGACGTGGCTATGATGGTCCTGATGGGCGTCGACGCCCGAGGGACAGCGCGTCGCTCGGCCTCTCACGCGTGAGGGGCCAAGCCAGATGTCTACGAAGGAAGCCAAGATGCTCAAGTTCGCGATACTGGTGTCTGCGTGCGCCATATGGTCCATCAGTCCCGCAGCAGGCGCAGACGCCGATTCGGACAAGCTGGACGTGGGCTGGGGTGTCTGGGCCGACCAAGACCAAACGAACGTGTACGCTTTCCTGGAAAACAATGACTTCAAGTTCCGACACAGGTACCAAGGCAAGACATATGTTTTAGCCGGAGCTTGGCAGACAGCCCTGGGTGCGTGTTGGTCGGACAAAAACCGGGAGCAGACCGGGAACTTGCTGATCTACGCGAACATCGTCCAATGCTGTATGACAGCGCAGTTCCTCGGGAACAACCTTGTCTTGACATACGTATGGGACAAACCCGGAGGAGTTCCGAGCCCAGACCCAGACCGCTTCTGTCAAAACCGGGTCTTAAGAAGGCTACAGTCGATGCCGAAGGACTGACGGCTCTCGTAAAGGCTGCATGAATTCCCTGGCGCGTAACCGACACGTCGAAGTCCTAATCCAGTTGGCAAGCACCAGAGCCTTGGAACGCGACAATCACACCGCCTTGGCCTGCGGCAACCAAGGCTCGAATGCTCGCAATGGGGAGTCCATCTGCAACCTCGGCCGTAAGGCCACGCGCTGCCATCCCCAGAGACCGAGCACGCGATCGAGTGTACCGTGTGGGGACCAGCCTGCCCATCGCGTTCACGGTGTACAGTGGAGGGTGTTAAAGGAGGCCTTGGTGGCGGCCCGGGTCGTAGGTTCGTAAGGAGAAGTCTATGTTCGGACGGAACAAGCGAAGCGGTGTTGGCAGGATCGATACTCTGGCTCGGGCCGCACAGGCAACCATCGGGATGGCGCTGATGCGGCATTATGGCGTGGGCCGTACTGCATCCGCCGGTGCGGAGGACAACACAGCGAGGAAGGCAGCGGCCGCTGCGAACTTTCTGAACGGACACGCTCCCCATCCCACGCATGCCGGGCTTGATCTACCGCAAGTGCAGGCAGAGGCTCGCGATTGGATACGGAAGAACATCGAGATGCGTGAGCTTGTTGTACAGACTCTTCGCGTAACTGCTGTCGTACACCACGCAGAGAAGGGCAAAGACGCCGTGAGCGAAGACAGCCTTTCGATCCTGTCGGAGTTCGGCAACGATTCAACCGATACACCCGATCCGCGTGCCTATGAAGCGCTGGTTCGACGGGCAATCGCAACGCTGCCGCATGATACGCAAATCCAGCTTATGCGCCTCACCAAGACCGATGAGTGACGTCGAGCTCGGGTCGGGGGCCGGTCAGGGGCTCGACCGCAGCGCCCGCAAATCGGCTTCCAGGTCCACGAGACACTGCTGGAACGCCTGGCTCAGGCCTTTCGAAATGCCGTCTGCGCTGCTATCTGGCACGCGCACTCGGTGGCTGTACGTGCGCTCCAGCACGATGCTCCTTTCCAGCGTGCCGGACTCTGAAACGAACACCTGCATGGCGAATACCGCGTCGGTTTGGGCCTTGTTGCGAAGGTCGCCGTACATGGCGATGACCAGCCCCTCGATGGCATAAGACGCGTCCAGGCTGCTCGACGGCGGCAGCGTCGTGCCGAAGATGCGGCGCACCGTCAGCCATTCGACCACTTTGGACGTGACCATCCCGCGGGGAAGCACGAAGAACTCGTTGTAGAAGTCCGCCTCGTAGCGCTCATCGTCCAGACGGTAGACCATAGACCGGTCCGCGAACGGTGGCGCGACCTCGAAACCGGTCACCCTGATCGCAGCCGGGTGGGCCGGCGGCGTGTCGCCCGGCTTCGGCGAGGCGTCCAGGAGGTAGTAGTGCTTGACCAGCGCGGGCCGCGACAGGCTGCAGCCGGCGCTCAGCAGCAGCATCAAGGGCAATATGGCGGCAAGCCGATTCATCTGTTCAACGCCCGCGCGGCTCGCGTTTGGGGGGCTCGCCGAAGATCACGCCGGAAGGATAGCGCTTGGCGTTCTCGGAGAGCTCGCGCAGGTTGTCGGTGATCTGGCGCAGGTTGTTGAGCGTCACCGCCACGTCGTTCTCACGCGCCGCGACGAGGCGGTCGACGCGGCTGAGCGTACGGTCCAGCTGCGCCAGGATCTTCTTGAACTCGTCCGACTCGGCGATCTTGCGGATGCGCGCGGCGGCCGCCGCTGCGTCGCGACCGATGGCCGCGGCGTCGCCGGAGGCGCTGGCGATGTTGCCCGGCACCACGTCCCAGGCCGGGTTAGCCAGTATCTTCTGCAGCCGCAGAACGGTCTGGCGTGCGTCGACCAGCAGTGCGGTGGCTTCCTTGGACGCACCGGCGAGATCCAGCTCGTTCGCCTTCTGAGTGAGCGTCACCACCAGCGTGTTGACATTGGTCGCTAAGCCTTGTAGGTCCACATTGGCCAGGTGCTGCACTAGCGCCTGGGCGTCGCTGAAGATCCGGCTAACGGTGCTGAACGTAGAGGGAATATAAAGGTGGTCAGGCTTCCAGTCGATCGCGAGAGGCAGGTTGGTTTTCGGGTCCACGTAGTCGATCTCCAGGTAGGCAAGCCCGGTGATGCCCAGGGGGGCCTGGCGCACTCGCAGACCCTTTTGCACCTCCCCGGAGATGACATGTTCGATCTCCTCATGGTCGGACATACCGCCGAGCAATTCCGGACGGATTTGGAACTGAACCAGCACATAGGGCTTGCGCTGGCCCGGCGGGCGGTCCAGCTCGTATTTGACGTAGGTGAACGTCACCCGGGTGACGCTGCCTATCATGACCCCTCGAAACATCACCTTCGAGCCGACCTCCAGCCCCTGCACCGACTCGTTGAAGTAGGTCTCCATCGTGATCTGCCTGCGGAACAGGGAGCCGGCGCCCAGCACGAGCGCTAGGGCGATGAGCGCGGCGAGCGCAAGCAGGATGAACATGCCGAGCCGGAAGTAAGGCAGTTGCTGGTTCACGCGCCTGCTCCCTCTGATGGCGGCTTTGTCATGCCGTCTCCAGCGCGCCGGCTTGCCGGTTGAAGAACTGGCGCACCGCGGGGTTGTCGCTGTTCTCGCGCAGCTCTTGCGGCCGGCCCTGCGCCACGATGCCGCGCGCGTGCGTATCGAGCATGATCACCCGATCGGCGATGGTGAAGATGCTGGGCAGCTCGTGGGTCACCACCACGAAGGTCACGGCCAGGCCACGCTTGAGGCGCAGGATGAGCTGGTCGAGCCCGGCGGCGGTAACCGGGTCCAGCCCGGCGGATGGCTCGTCCAGGAACAGGATCGCCGGGTCAAGCGCCATGGCACGGGCGATCGCCGCGCGCTTCTGCATTCCGCCGCTCACCTCCGCGGGTAGGCTGCCGCCGAAGTCTTTCAGTCCCACCAGGTCGAGCTTCATGCGCGCGATCAGCTCGATCGCCTCGTCCGGCAACTCGGTGTATTCCTCCAGCGGAAGGCGCACGTTCTGCGCCAACGTCATGGAGCCGAACAGCGCCCCGCTCTGATACGCGACCCCGATGCGGCGCAGCGCAGAGAGCCGTGCGGGGCCCTGGACAGCGGCGATGTCGATGCCGTCGAGCCAGATGCGACCCTGCATCGGCGGGAATAGCCCGATCATGTGCTTGAGCAGGGTGCTCTTGCCGCTGCCAGAGCCGCCCAGGATGGCGAACACCTCCCCGTGCAGCACCTCGAAGTTCAGTTCGTCGAGCAGCGCCTTGCCGCCGTAGCCGATAGTCAGATGCTCGACCCGGATGATCGGCTGGTCCATCACTCAGATATCCAGGATGTTGTAGATCACCGCAAACACGCTGTCCACTGCGACGATGAGGATGATGCCACCGACCACGGCGCGCGTCGTGGACTGCCCCACGGAGATCGCCCCCTCGCCGGTCTTCAGGCCTTGCAGGCAGCCCACGCCGGCCACCAGCAGACCGAAGGCGAAGGCTTTGGCAAGACCTCCAAACAGGTCGCCCAGGGAGGCAACGCTTTGCACCTGCTGAAAGTAGGTCACTATCGGGACGCCGAAGCTTTGCATCACCACAGCGCCGCCCGTAAGGCCGCACAGGTCGGCAATCACGGTGAGCAACGGGCAAAGTAGAAACCCAGCGAGCAGGCGCGGCACCACCAGGAAGCGTACGGGTGAGAGTCCCATGGTGATGAGCGCATCGATCTCCTCGTTCACCTTCATCGTGCCGATCTCGGCGGCGAAGGCCGAGCCAGAGCGTCCCGCGAGCATGATGGCGGTCATCAGCGGGCCCAGCTCGCGTAGCACGGCCAGCGCCACCGCGTTCGCCACGAAGATGTCCGCGCCAAAGTCGCGTAGGGCCACAGTGGTCTGGAACGCCAGGATCACCCCGATTAGAAAGCCGATCAGCACCACAATGGGTACCGCGTCGGCTCCCAGGCGCCGCGCGATCACCAGCGCGTCGCCCCAGCGTATGCGCCGGGGGTTAGCCAGCGACTCGGCGACCGCCGCTGCAGACTCCCCGACAAAGGCAATCCGCTCGTAGCCCTCGCGCAGGACCTCCGCTCCGACTTCGCCCACCCGCTCCGCCAGCGGCTGGCGGGCGCGCGGCGGCGCCGGCCGTAAGACAAAGCGCTTGGGGTCGAACTGCTGGAACAGGCGGTCGAACGGGCTGTGCAGGTTGCGCACGCTCACCTCGACACCCGCAGCGCGCGGCCGGCGCAATAGATCGACCAGCAGAGCGATGCCTGCGCCATCGCAGTAGTTGACATCCGCGGCGTCGATGATAACCGGCACAGACCCGCGCGCGGCGAGCGCGGCGAGCGCCATGTTCCACAGCGGGCCAACGGAGTAGGCGTCCAGACGCCCGGACAGCCGCAGGACAGCGGCGGTCCCTTCGGTTGGTCCGGGCTCAAGAGCGGCCGCGGTGAGGGCGTTCAAGGGCATGCTGGTAGGCGACCGCAGCAGTGTACACACGACCGGCACACAATTCGGTGAGCATATGCTGCGGCTCAGCGGCCGTCTTGTCTATCCTTGCTGTCCGATTCTGATACGTAGCGCCGAGCACTGCTCCAGGCTTTGATCGGCGAAGGAGCGAGTCCGCCCGCGCCAAGGCAGATCGTGCAGTACCCTCTGGACGCAGCATCGGTTTGCTCTTGCGCCTCATCGCCGTCGGCTTTGCCGTGAGCGTGCGCTTCGCATCCGATCCCGCTCGAAATTTTTCATGGGCGCGGCCCTGCGTTTGCATTCGCTCGCCACCGACTCGCGGATGATTTCCGCGAGGCGCAGCGCGGCGGGGCCGGCGTGCTCGCGATCGGCGAATATCAGGTAGAGCTCGGAGAAGCGCTCGCCGCCTTCGCGCAGGGGGAGCGGCTTCAGCGTGCCCGCCTCGAGCTCCGGGCGGATTCTTTCTTCCGGCAGCCACGCAAAGCCGTACCCCGAGCGCGCCGCTTCGATAGAGGTGGCGAGGTGGCTCACGGTCCAGCGCTGCGTCGTCTCCATAGACGGGGCGCTCGCGCGTTCGGGGCTCGACTCGCGTACGACGAGGTGCCGGTGTGGGCGCAAGTCCCGCATCGACAGCTTGCGCCCGAGCCGGTGCAGCGGGTGGTCCGGGTGCGCCGCGAGAACGAAGCGCAAACGCATGAGCGGTTCGCCCAGGAAGCCGGGCGGAATGCTGCCGAATATCGCGAGGTCGGCCTGACCCCCCACGAGTGCGTCGGTGCGGTGTCCGAGCACCGATTCGATAACCTCGATGCGTGTGTGGGGACTTTCTCTTCCGAGCCGGTCGAGGCAGCCGAGCAGCAGCCAGGTCGGGAATAAGACCTCGACCGCCACGCGCAGCTCCGCCTCCCATCCCGCCGAGAGCCGTTTCGACGACTGCTCCAGCGCCGCCGCTTCGTCCAGGAGATAACGCGCACGACGGTAGAGCAGTTCACCGGTCGAAGTGAGGCCGGCCTTGCGACCTTCGATCTTGAACGCCTTGACCCCGAGCTGGGATTCAACCTGCTGCACGGCATACGTCACCGAGGACTGGCTCTTGTGCAGGGCTGCGGCGGCCTTGGCATAGCCGCCTGCCTCCACCACTGCGACGAGGGCGCCCCACTGGTCGAGCGTAATTCGAGGGGTTGACATATCTAATCAACCGATTGGTGTGGTCAGGATTTTGCGCTTTTCCATCTACTTGTTCAATGTTCAAATGACCTCATCTTGTCGTTTTGGAAAGGAGACGCCATGAAGAACGTAACCAGCATTCACCGGCCCGGCGAAAGGCACTGGGTAGGCGACGGCTTTCCCGTCCATACCGTTTTCAGCTATCAGGACCTCGGGACCGAGCTCACGCCCTTCCTGCTTCTCGACCACGCCGGCCCGGCCAACTTCGAGCCGACCGACAAGGAGCGGGGCGTCGGCTGGCACCCCCATCGCGGCTTTGAGACCGTCAGCGTGGTGTACGACGGTGAGATCGACCATGAGGACACCGCCGGCAACCGCGGCAGCATCCGCGCGGGCGATGTGCAGTGGATGACCGCGGGCGCGGGGGTCCTGCACAAGGAAATGCATGGCCGCGACTACGCCCGGCGCGGCGGCCGGTTCGAAGCGCTGCAGCTCTGGGTGAACGTGCCGGCGAAGTCGAAGATGGCGGCCCCCCGCTACCAGACGCTCCTCGCCCTGGACATCCCGGTGGTGAGCCTGCCGGAGGATGGCGGTGCGGTGCGGGTGATCGCGGGCGAATTCAGCGGCGCGAAAGGGCCGGCGCGCACGTTCACGCCGGTCAACCTGCTGGACGTGCGCTTGCGCGCGGGCCATCGCATGCGCCTGAGTCTGCGCGAGGGCTACACGGCCGGGCTCTTGGTCCTGAAGGGTAACACCGTCGTAAACGCTAACGAAGCGGCAAACGAATCCGAGCTCGCCGTGTTCGATCGCGCAGGCGACGAGGCCGTGATCGAGGCCGCGTCGGACGCGACCTTCTTCGTGATGAACGGGCAGCCGATCGATGAGCCGATCGCGGGCTACGGGCCGTTTGTCATGAACACGCCGCAACAGATCCAGCAGGCCTTTGCCGATTTCCACAGCGGCCGCCTGGGGAAAGTTCCGGCTTTGACACAGTGAGGTGAGAAATGAAAACGTTGCTTCAGATCCAATCCAGCATCTTCTCCGACGGCGGCCAGTCGAGCCGCCTCGCCGACCGGTTTGTTTCGGCGTGGCGGGACTCGAACCCTGACGGCAAGGTCATCGTGCGCGACCTGGCGCGTGAGCCTGTGCCGCATCTCGACGCCGTGCGCTTCGCAGCGTTCCTGGCCAAGCCCGAGGAGCGCACGCCTGAGCAGCAAGCGGAAGTCGCTTACTCCGATGCGCTGATCGATGAGCTCAGGCGCGCCGACACACTGGTGCTCGCCCTGCCGATGTATAACTTCGGCCTACCCTCGGCGCTGAAAGCGTACTTCGACCACGTCGCTCGCGCCGGCATCACTTTTCGCTACACCGAGAGGGGTCCGGTCGGCCTGTTGACGGGCAAGAAGGTCTACGTGTTTGCCGCGCGCGGCGGCCTGTACGCAGGCACCCCACGCGACACGCAGACGTCCTACGTCCGCGATTTCCTGGCGTTCCTCGGCATGGACGATGTCGAGTTTGTGTACGCGGAGGGCCTCGCGATCAGCGCAGCGAGCAAGCAGCAAAGCATCGCCCGGGCGCAAGCCGAAATCGACCGCCTGGCAGAGCCGCAAAGCGCAGCAGCGTAGGGAGATGGTCATGAGCACTGCGCAAGCCGTAAGGATGGACCAAGAAGCATCGAAGTGATCGCCGGGTTCGACCGGCTCAGCGAGCGGGCGCAACGCGCGGCTCCTACAGTGCGGCGGTTGCTTGATCGTCTGTCCCCAGGAGCTAGAGGGGGGGAGGCTGCGCTTGACAACCGCAGGCAGAGTTCAAATACTTTGCCGTTCAAACAATGGCGCGGTCGGTACCCTCGTCGCCGGCGTTGGGTAGTCCCCTTTACGCCACCCACCGTCTGCTGGGATAACGACTCCGTTCGCCAGAACAAGGAGGAGACCCAGCATGACCAAGCCTTCCACCATCGATCCAGCGATGGTTCGAGCACTCGCCGGGATCGCGGAACTACCGCTCGCACCGGGCCGGGAATCCACCATCGCGCCCATCCTGGATGCCTGGGTAAGAGATGCCAATGAGCTGAGCCGGAAGATGAGCGCGGCGCAGCACTGGACGCTGACGCCCGCGACCCTCTTCGTCCATCCCCAGCAGCCGGACGGGAAGGCTTGAGCATGGCCACCTACGCCAAAGAGCTCGCCCAGCTCACGCTGGCCGAGGCGGCCCGGCTGGTCCGTGCCAGGGAAGTTTCTCCGGTCGAGTTGGTGGAAGCCTGCCTGGCTCGGATTCGTGCGGTCAACGACAAGCTAGCCGCTTATATCAGCGTCTACGAAGAGCAGGCGCGGGCGGTGGCGAAAGCCGCCGAGGCGATGGTCCAGGCGGGACACTGGCTGGGTCCGTTGCACGGCATCCCGGTCAGCCTAAAGGACAACGTCGCTGTGCGCGGGCTGGCCACGACTGCCGGCAGCAAGATCCTGCGCGACTGGATTCCCGACGAAGATGCCACTGTCACCGCCAGGTTGCGACAGGCGGGGGCGATCTTCGTGGGCAAGACCAATATGCACGAGTTCGCCTGGGGCGGCACCTCGGCCAACCCGCACTACGGAGCGGTGCGCAACCCGTGGAATCCGGAGCGTTTCCCGGCCGGGTCCAGCGGCGGTTCAGGCGCGGCGGTCGCGGCACGCACGTGTTATGGTGCAATCGGTACTGATACCGGGGGCTCGATCCGCTTGCCTTCCGCAATCAACGGCATCGTGGGAATTCGCCCGACTTACGGACGCGTCAGCAACGCCGGAATCATTCCACTGGCCTGGAGCATGGACACTGCAGGCCCGATGACGCGCACGGTCGAGGACTGCGCGATCATGTTCAACGTCATCGCTGGACCTGATCCGAAGGATCCAAGCTGTTCCGCGGCGCCCGTGGTGGACTACACCGCCGACCTCGGGCGCGGCGTGCGCGGCATCCGGATCGGCGTCGTGCCCGGCTACTTCTTCCATCACTTGCAGCGCCCGGTGCACGATGCGGTGCGCTCGGCGTTGAAGACCTTCGAAGGCTTGGGCGCCTCGGTGGTCGACGTCAACATCGAGAACATCCACGGCAACATCTCGGCGCAGCTCACGATCGAGTCGGCGGAGCCCAGCTCCTACCACCAGCGCTGGCTGCGCGAGCGGCCCGGCGACTACGGCGAAGATGTGCGCACGCTGCTGGAGATCGGTGAAATGCTGCTGGCGACTCACTACGTTCAGGCGCAGCGCTATCGCAGCCTGTTGCGGAGCGAGTTCCTGAGCGCGTTCAAGAGCGTCGACGTGTTCATCTGTCCCACGCTGCCGTTCACGGCCACGCCGGTCGGAGCCATGAAGGTGGTGATCGAGAACGGCGTGGAAGAAGACATGCTGTCTGCGATCATGCAGTACACCGGCGTTCCCAGCCTCACCGGACTGCCCTCTCTCAACGTGCCCTGCGGCTTCGATCAGGACGCTCTGCCGGTGGGCATGCAGATCATCGGGCAGCCGTTCGGCGAAGCGGCGCTATTCAGGGTCGGGGCAGCGTTCCAGGCGGCAACCGACTTCCACAAGAGGGCGCCTGCGCTGTAGCGCGGCGGGTGTCTTTCTTTCCGCGTCTTCTGCTGTATCCACCAACCAAGGAGGAGGAGCTAGCATGCGCGTCAACCGAGCGATAGGAGCCCTGGGCGGGCTCGCACTGAGCTTTTCGATCATCTTCCCTGCCGCGCCTGCGGAGCCGATTATCGTGGGCAGCGTACTAGACGAGACCGGCGGACTCAACATCTACGGCAAGGCAATGGCCGACGCGACCAATCTCGCCATCAAACAAATCAACGGGCAAGGCGGAGTGCTGGGGCGTCAGTTGAAGCTGATCTCCTACGACGCTCAGTCAGACAACGCCAAGTACACGCTGTATGCCAACCAGCTCGCACTGCAGGACAAGGCGGTGGTGATCATGGGCGGCATCACCAGCGCCTCGCGCGAGGCCATGCGGCCGATCATGGATCGCAACAAGACGTTGTACTTCTATAACGAGCAATACGAAGGCGGTGTGTGCGACAAGACCGTGTTTGCCACCGGCATCGTGCCGTCGCAACAGGTTGCGCCGACCGTAGCCTGGGCCATTAAGAACATCGGCAAGAAGTTCTACGTGCTGGCGGCGGACTACAACTACGGCCACATCTCGGCGGATTGGGTCGACGAGTACGTCAAGCAAGGCGGCGGCAGCGTGATCGGGACCGATTTCATTCCGCTGGATGTCGCCGAGTTCGGCTCGATCATCAACAAGCTGCAGGACGCCAAGCCCGACGTGGTGTTCTCGCTGCTGGTCGGCGGCAACCACATCGCCTTCTACCGTCAGTTCGCAGCCTCGGACCTGGGCAGCAAGATGAAGATCGTCACCGCGACCTTTGGCCTGGGCAATGAGCAGGTCGTTGTGGCACCCAACGAAGCGAAGGATATCGTCGCCGTCTACCCGTACTTCCAGGAAGTGGACAACGCTGTGAACCGCGAGTTCGTGTCCATGTGGCACAAGGAGTACGGCAACGACTACGCCTACATCACCGACAGCGCGGTGACGGTGTGGAACGGCTGGCATCTCTGGGCCAAGGCGGTGCAGAAGGCGGGCAGCACCGACCGCGACAAGGTCATCAAGGCGCTGGAGTCGGGGCTGAGCTTCGATGGACCGTCCGGCACCGTCACCATCGACGGTCCGTCGCACCACGTGATCCAGAACACACACTTCGGACGGACCAACGACAAGCACGGCTTCACCATCATCAGCAGTCAGAAGGCGGTGCCGCCCGCCTACGAGCAGAAAGTTTGCGATCTGATCAAGAACCCCAACCAGCACACCCAGTTCACTCCGGGAGGCAAACAATAACGGCTGGTATCCGGGTTCGGCAGTTTTCGCCGTGAGCGCAGATCAGCTCAACTGGCTGCTCAACCTGTTCCTGTCGATGCAGCTGAGCATCGCGGTGCTGGTCATCGTCTCGATCGGTCTGGCCGTGGTGTTCGGCATGATGGGCATCATCAACCTCGCTCACGGCGAGTTTCTCATGCTCGGCGCGTACACAACGCTGGTCGGAGTGCGCGCCGGGCTCTACTTGTGGCTGGCGATGCTGCTGGCAGCCGCTACGGTGGGGGTTTTCGGTCTGATCGTGGAACGCTTGCTCATTCGCCATCTGTACGGAAGGTTGGCGGATAGCATGCTGGCGACCTGGGGGCTGAGCCTGATCATGGCGCAGGGCATGGTCCTGATCTTCGGGCCCAGCACTCAGGGTATTGCGACGCCTACCGGCAACATACAGATCGGCAACTATTCCGTCGCCTACTATTCGCTCGTGCTGGTGGGCACTGCGGTTGCGCTGCTCGCGATCGTGTTCTGGGTGTTCACCCGGACGCGTTACGGAGTGATGGCGAGAGCCGCAACGCAAGTGCCAGAGATGGCCGCCGCGGTCGGTATCAACCCCGATCTCGTCAACGCCGGGACATTTGCGTTCGGATCAGCATTGGCGGGCGCTGCAGGAGCTCTGCTCGCGCCTCTGGTCGGTGTGATGCCCACCATGGGACAAGCCTACATCGCGCGCGCCTTCATGACCGTAATCGTTGGCGGCCCCGGCGTGCTCAGCGGCACCGCAGCGGCTTCGGTGCTGCTGGGCGGAGTCGAGAACATCGTGTCTTACCTCTCTACGCCATTCTTCGGGCAGGGCGCGTTGCTAGTTCTGGCGATAGTGCTTCTGCGCGTGCTTCCAACTGGCCTGTCCGGCCGCTGGCAGCGCCAGCTATGACGCGGGAGAGCGAGTCGGCGGAAACAGCCGTCCAGCGTGCAGGCGGCCGGCTGTCCGGCGAGCTGGTCTGGACCGTCGGTCTGACCGTCACCGTGGTCGCAGCGGCCGGCTTCATTCCGGAGTTTCGCGCATTGCAGTTCACGAGCTGGGCGATCTACGGCTTGCTCGCCCTGAGCCTGGCCCTGGTGTGGGGTCACGGCGGCATCTTCAGCTTCGGGCAGGGCGCATTCTTCGGGATCGGCGGCTACGCCTACGGTATCAGCGCCATCAACCTGTCCGGGATGACGGGCGAGACTTTCAGCGCGGTGATCGTCGCGGTGATCATCGCGATGCTGGCCGCCGCTGTGCTCGGCTACTTCATGTTCTACGGCAAAGTGGGCGACGTGTACGTCGGCATCATCACGCTCGCCACGTCGCTCGTGTTGTTCACGTTCATGTCGAGCACCGCCGGTCCCAAGTATCGCGTCGGTGAAGCCTTGCTCGGCGGGTACAACGGGATGGCGGGCGTGCCGCCGCTTTCGTATGGGATTCCTGGAACTGAGCTGACTGCGTTGTCCCCGGGCCAGTTGCTCGCCTTCACGGTGATCCTCGCGTGCATCGTCACCCTTGCCGTGCGAGCACTGCTGCGAGGGCCGTTCGGACGCGTCCTGGCGGGAGTACGCGAGAACGAGCTGCGCACACAACTCCTCGGCTACGACATCCGCTTGCGCAAGCTCATCGTATTCGCGATCGGCGGAGCGATCGCCGGGCTGGCGGGTGCCCAGCATGCCGCCTGGGCGTTGTTCATCAATCCCATCGTGTTCGGACTGCAGCAAGCGGCGGTGGTGGTGATCTGGGTGCTGGTGGGGGGACGGAAATCACTGCCCGGCGCATTTCTCGGCGTGGTCCTGGTCGAAGGACTTGCATCCTTCCTCGGTGCCGGCGGCGGCAGCGCGACGCCGATCATTCTCGGGGCCGTGCTGATCGCAGTGGTCATCCTGCTGCCGCAGGGCTTGGTGCCGGCGCTGCACGCCGTTGCTCAGCGCTGGATCCCTTGGTTGCGGGAGCGGCCCGCTGAGATCCCGTTTGACGAGTCCGCGAACATTCCAGACGTGCTGACCGAGACCGGCGGGAGGCGTCGAACCGGCGTGCTGGAGGGGGTCGATCTATACAAGAGCTTCGGCGGAGTGATGGCCGTCGAGAACGTAACCTTAGCGTTCCGCGACACGGGCGTGCATTGCTTGATCGGACCCAATGGCGCCGGCAAGAGCACGTTCTTCAATCTGCTGGTAGGCCGCTACAGACCGACCTCGGGAAAGGTGCTGTTCGGCGGCGCGCCCATCACGGGGCTGGAGCCGCACGAACGGGTGCGGCGCGGTCTGGGCATCAAGCTACAAGTGGCCAGCATCTTCCCGGGGCTGACCACGTTCGAGAACTTGTGGCTCGCAGCCTATGCGAGACTGCGAGTGACCGCAGCGGCCACGGAGCGGGCGGCGCAGATCCTCGACTGGCTGGAGCTGCGGGCGCGGGCCGGGGATGCGGCAAGCACGTTGTCGCACGGTCAGAAGCAGTGGCTCGAGATCGGCATGGTTCTAGGCGGAGAGCCCACGGTGATGCTGCTAGACGAGCCCACCGCGGGCATGACGAGAGAGGAGACGGCTCGAACTGCCGCCTTGATCACCAAGCTGGGCAAGAGCATCAGTGTGGTTGCGGTGGAACACGATATGGAGTTCGTGCGGCAAGTCGACGTGCCAGTGACGGTGTTTCATCAGGGCAGCGTCTTCGCTCGCGGCAGCCTCGAGGAGCTGCGCCGCGACGAGAGAATCCTCGACATCTATCTCGGAAGGCATCGGAAAGCGATTGCTTGAAATTGCAGACCTCTGTGCCGGATATGGCGTGACGACCGTGCTGCGCGCCTTGAGCCTTACTGTGGGCGATCGCGAGATCATCACGGTCCTGGGACGCAACGGCGCTGGCAAGACCACGTTGCTGCGGGCCATCATGGGCATAGTCCAGCTTCAGTCGGGGCGCATCCGGTTCGAGGGCGACGATATCAGCCGGCTGCCTACGCACGAGCGCGCGCAGCGCGGGATCGCGTACGTTCCGCAGGGCCGCTTGGTCTTCCCGGGTCTTTCGGTGCTGGACAACCTGCGGGTGGCGAGCTATGGAACCCGGCAACGCGATGGGTCCGAGGCGCTCGGTCGAATGTTCGCCGATTTTCCTGTGCTGGCCGAGAAACGGCGCGCACGCGCCGGAAGCCTGAGCGGAGGCCAGCAGCAGATGCTGGCGCTCGCCCGCGCGTTGATGACCAATCCGCGCTTGTTACTGCTCGATGAGCCTTCGGAGGGAATCCAGCCGTCGATCGTGGACCAGATTGCAGATACCGTGCGAGCGATACACGAGAAACGCGCCATTTCCGTGGTGCTGGTGGAGCAGAATCTCGATTTCGTGGCCAGGCTCGCCACGCGTGCCTATGTCGTGGACAAGGGCCAAGTCGTCGGGGAGTTCCCCGCCGATGAGATCCTGGTCAACAAGCAACTACAGCGGGAGTACATGGGTGTGTAATCGCGGAGCTCGCGGCCTCGAGCTCGGTGTGCTCGCTCCGCGATTGCAGCCGCTTGCGGCCGGCCGGAGTGCGTTGCGGGCCGCCAAGGAGGCGCTGTGTTGCCGCGCTTAGGCACCTATGAAGCGGCTCGGCGGCAGTTCCAATGGAATGTCCCGGAACAATTCAACCTCGGTGTCGACATCTGTGACAAATGGGCCGACGATCAGCAGCGCCTGGCTCTCATCTATGAAACCAAAGACGGCGCCATAACGCGCTACACGTTCTCGCAGCTCAAGCGGCTGTCGAACCAGGCGGCGAACCTGATGCGTCAAGCCGGAATCGGGAAAGGCGACCGGATTGCCATTCTTCTGCCGCAAACGCCCGAGACGGCAATCGCGCACATCGCAGCCTACAAAAGCGCTGCCATCGCCGTTCCGCTGTTCACGCTGTTCGGTATCGACGCGCTGCAGTTCAGGCTGGCCGATTCCGGCGCGAAGCTGCTCATCACCAACCGTGAAGGCGCGGCGAAAATAGCCGGGCTACGCGCCGAGTTGCCCGAGTTGAAGAGCGTCCACTGCATCGATGGTGCGGCCGAAGGCAGCACAGCGTTGCATGAGGAGCTGGCGCGTTGCTCCGAGCAGTTCGAGCCTGTGTCGACGCGCGCCGACGATCCCGCGCTGATCATCTACACGTCGGGGACGACAGGCAAACCAAAAGGGGCGCTGCACGCCCAACGCGCGCTGCTCGGACATCTGCCGGGCGTGGAGATGTCGCACGACTTTCTCCCACACGCCGGAGATCTGATGTGGACCCCGGCCGACTGGGCTTGGATAGGTGGCCTGATGGACCTGCTGATGCCCGCTTGGCATCACGGCATCCCCGTGCTGGCACGTCGATTCGAGAAGTTCGATCCCGAGGCGGCGTTCGACCTGATGGCGCGACATGGCGTGCGCAACACTTTTCTGCCGCCGACAGCGTTGAAAATGCTGAGGTCGGTTTCCAGGCCGAGGCAGAGATGGAACTTCAATCTGCGCTCGGTTGCAAGCGGCGGCGAATCGTTGGGGGCCGAGCTGCTCGAATGGGGGCGCGACACCCTCGGATTGGCGATCAACGAGTTTTACGGGCAGACCGAGTGCAACATGGTGCTGTCCTCCTGCGGCGCCTTGTTCCCGGCATTGCCCGGCGCCATTGGGAAGGCCGCCCCCGGGCACGACGTTCGTATCGTCGACGACACAGGACGGATACTGCCCGACGGGGATATCGGAAATATCGCCGTGCGCAGTCCCGATCCGGTCC
>JBGPOV010000072.1:0-17625 GCA_041488255.1 Gammaproteobacteria bacterium
GGTGTGGGTCAACGAGATCAACACCGACACGGTCGTGCGCTTGAACCCCGCCTCGGGCGAGATGCGCGTGATCAAGCTGCCTTCGGAGAACGTGGGCATCCGCAAGATGATCGTGGATGCCAACGGCAAGCTGTGGTACATGGGAAGCCACAACGGCCATCTGGGCGTGGTTGAATAGAGCCCTCTGGCAGCCCAGACGCAGCAGGCATTCGGCACCGGGGGCTCAGACCCGGATACTTGTCACACGTCACTGGTCACTTGTCACGCGTGCCTCCGCCATCGGCGGGGGCACGGTGGACCGTCCGCCCCGCAAGACATCCATCTCGTAGATCCGCAGCGCCGAAACGCCCAGCGATACGATCAGCGGTCCGACCAGAAGGCCGAGCGCCCCGAAGCTGATCAACCCGCCGAGTATGGCGAGAAAGCTCCAGAGCGGATGTATGTTGGTGGAGCCCTTCATGATCCACGGCCGCAGCACATTGTCGATGGAGCTCACGACGATGGTGCAATATACGGCCAGCACGACGCCCTGCCAGATCTGGCCTTGGAGCACCAGGTAGATGCAGATCGGCACCCATACCAGCGGCGTTCCAATGAGCGGGACGAAGGCAATCAGCGTCGTGATTCCTCCCCACAGCAGTGCGTTGGGCACACCCAGCACCCAGTAGCCCACCGTGGCCAGGGCGCCCTGGATGATGGGCACCAAGAGCAGCGCGGCCAGCGCGCCGCGCATCGTGCGCGCGGCTTGGTTGAGCACTTCATCCGCTTGCGCCTTGGATAGCGGCGACACGCGCCGGATCTGCGCGCGGAACTGGGGGCCGTCGCGCAGGAAGAAGTAGAGCATGATCAGCATGAGGAGGAGCTCGAAGGCCGCCGCGGACAGCCCCGTCACCGCCCCCTGGATCAGACTGTTGGCCGCGCCCGCCAGGCGCGACAGCGCGGCGGATACGAAGTCCGCCAGCCGGCCTTGGGCAAACGCGGGAAGCTGCTTCAACCACTCGAGCTGGGACGGGAGGTGCTCGGCCCAAAGCTGTTCCAGCTCGACCGTATTCAGGTGTGGCGTCACCCATTCGTAGAATGACAGCGCCTGGCTGGCGATTGCGGCCAGGATCGCCAGGACTGGGATGAGGATCACCACGGTCAGCCCCAACACGATCAGCAGCGCCGCGGCCCAGTCTCGGCCGCGCAGCCAGCTGGTGAAGCGCAGGTGCATCGGCTTGAGCAACAAGGTGAGGGCGGTGGCCAGCCCCAGCGTGATGAAGAAAGGCCGGAACACCAACAGCACCAGCCACAGCACCACCAGCAGCAGCGCAACCAGCGTGAAGAACACCACGCGTGGGGAGCGCGGCGGCGGATCGGGGACTCCCGGCTGGACAGGTGCGCTCATCGGGACGCTCAGATAGCGGACGGCATATGCGGCCGCCGTCATACTGTCCGATGCCGCCTATCGCCGTCAATACGGCGGAAATCCCGGCCGATCCGCTGTACACTGCCGCGGTCGCTTGCCAACCATCCGCTCGCCCATTTCCAACGAGGACGAAGACGCGTGCCAGAAGATCGCAACGCAGCCGGCACGAACCGATCCGGGCTCGCCGGCGCTCTGAAGCTCATCGGAATGCTTGCGATCGTTCTGCTGGCACTGCTGGGTGCGCTCGTCGTGCTGGATGTTATTCCGCGCGACGCCCTCGGGGAGCTGGCGACGAAGATCCTGCTGGTCGCCTGCATCTTCGGGCTCGCCAGCGCGGCACTTGCGTTCCTGATGCGCTCGGGCAAGCGATAAGGCCGATTGACACGCAAACCCCGAGGAGGAACCCATGATCCACGTCATCGCAACGGTCGAACTTCATCCCGGTACACGCCAGCGCTTTCTCGACGAGTTCGCCAAGGTCGTGCCAGAGGTCCGCGCCGAGGCGGGCTGCATCGAGTACGGCGCTGCGGTGGATCTGGCGACCTCGATCGCGGTTCAGGTGCCGATGCGTCCGGACGTGGCAACGATCGTCGAGAAGTGGTCAGGACTGGAGCAGTTGAACGCCCACCTGGTCGCGCCCCACATGAAAGCCTACCGGGAGCGCGTCAAGCCATTGGTCGTGCGCACGACGCTGCAGGTGCTTGCACCTGTGCGTGTGCCGGCGGTGTGATAGCAGCGCGCCCGTAGCCGCTGAAAAATCGTCCGACTGCGGCCGATCTAAGAGAAGGAACCGTTCGGCGCGGGACCGTGGATCATGGGCGCGGCGCGTCCCATGCAGATGGGCCCACGCGACCGACGCCATCTGCGGTCGCCGCCGGTAACGCGGGCGCGTCCGCCCTCGACCGGGGCAGCACCAGCTTCGCTTCCAGGCCGCCGCCCTCGCGATTGCGCAACGTGACGTCGCCGCCCATGGACTGCGCGAGGTTGCGCGCGATGGACAGGCCCAACCCCGTGCCGCCCGTGCTGGTGTTGCGCGATGCCTCCACGCGGTAGAAGGGTTCGAATACGCGCTCGATCTCCTGCTCCGCGATCCCCGGTCCGCGATCGCGCACGTACAGCGTGAGCGCCGCGGGGCTGTCTTCGATCTCCAGCTCCACCTCGCGACCGTAGCGCAAGGCGTTGTCCAGGAGGTTCTGCAGGCAACGTTTGAGCCCCTCCGGCTTGCCGAAGAAGGGGCCGAGCGGTTGGCCCCGAACGCGCACGGGCCGACCCAACTCCTCGGCATCGGCCGCGAGCGCGCCTACCAGCGCATGGATGTCCACCGCCCGTAGCGGCTCGCGGTCGTCCAGGCCTTTCATATAGCCGAGGGTCGCGTTGACCATGTTCTCCATGTCGCTTAGGTCGCGCACGAATTTCTCGTGCAGCTCGGGCTGCTCCAGCAGCTCGGCGCGTAGCCGCAGCCGCGTGATCGGCGTCTTGAGGTCATGGGACATGGCGGCGAGGATGCCGGTCCGGGTGCGGATGTAGCGCGAGAGCCGATCCTGCATGGCGTTGAACGCGCGCGCCGCCCGCCGCACTTCCTGCGGGCCGGTCTCGGGCAGCGGGGGGCGGTTGATGTCGCGACCCAGCGCCTCGGCTGCCTGCGCGAGTCGGTGCAGCGGACGCGTGACCCGGCGCACCGCGACGAGCGACAGCAGCGCCAGTACGCCGACGATGATCAACATGTTGGTGATCACGCGCCGGGGCCAAAGCGGGAGCCGCCGGGGTTCCTGGAGCCGGAAGGCGACCCAGCTCCCGTCCGACATGCGGGCTTGGCCTTTGAACTCGAAGCCGTCGACGGGCTGCGTGTTGCCGGCATCGGGCGGGAGCTGCGCAGGCGATACTTCCACCACGATCGGCCAGTCGCGACCGAGGTCCTCGAGCAGCAAGCCGCGGAAGACCGCGGCGCTCGAACCGGGCTCCGGCGCGCCAGCTTCCCGAGGCGGCACGTCCAGGGTCGTGTCCACGCCGCGCCCGGCCGCGATCGCCGCCAGTTTCTCGCGGCCGGCGCTCGGGAGTTGATCCATCAGCTTCAGCAGATCGGCAAGGCGGTACGCGGTGCGCAGCGCGCTGATGCGAAACACGAAGGCTTCCCGCTCAGGCAGCTGGACCCATAGCGTCACGAGCATGGTGAGCGCCATGCCCAGCACGAAGGTGAGGACCAGGCGGGCGAACAACGAGTCGAGGCGCGGTCGCATGAGCCGATCAACCGCGAAGCACAGCGCACAACGCCCGACTCAGAGCCGGCCGGGACCCACCTCTGCGGCTGGCGCACCGTCTTCGTCCAGACGTAGAGGAGACGTGTGCGACATGCGGTGCGCGTACGATCACAGGGGCTCCACGCTGGCGGCCAACACGTAGCCCTCCCCACGCACGGTCTTGATGATGACGGGCTCGCGCGCGTCATCTCCCAGGCGTTGGCGCAGGCGGCTGACCTGGACGTCTACGCTGCGGTCGAAGGGATCGGCCTCCCGCCCAACGGTCAGGTCCATGAGCTGATCGCGCGACAGCACCCGGTTCGGATAGGTGACGAACACGCGCAGCAGGCGAAACTCCGCGCCCGAGAGCGCGACCACCACGTGTTGCGGCGAAACCAGGTTGCGCCCGCTCAAATCCAGGGTCCATCCGGCGAAGCGCAGCGCTCCGGCTGGCTCCGGCTGGAGATTGTCGGGCACCGCGCGGTGCCGGCGCAGCACGGACTTGATGCGCGCCAGCAGCTCGCGCGGGTTGAAGGGTTTGGGCAGGTAGTCGTCGGCGCCCAGCTCGAGGCCCACGATGCGATCGGTGTCATCGCCCTTGGCCGTGAGCATGATCACGGGCCAGTTCCCGCGCGCCCGGAGGTTCCGGCACAGCAGGAAGCCGTCGTCTCCAGGGAGCATCACGTCGAGGATGATAAGGTCCACGCGCGCGCTGTCCAACACATTCCACAACGCTTTGCCGTCGGCCACTGCGCTCACTCGATAGCCCTGCTTCTGCAGGTAGTCGGCGAGCAGAGTGCGAATCTCGCGGTCGTCGTCGACGATCAGGATGTGGTCTTGGGCATTCATCATCTGTCCCGGACTCCCTTATACCCCGGGCCGCAGACCGCGTGGGAATGGCAAGGTAATTCGATATTGCAAGCGCCCTGCCTGTTACAGAGCGTTACGAAACGGATTGTATTCGTCATGCCAGACTGACGTAAGGCTGGTCGAACGCCGAGCAGCCCCCACCTCGTGATTCGTGACTCGTCGTTCGAAACCGTCCGACTCTGCGTCGTTCCCGTTTACGAATCACGCGTCGCGCGAGTCACGTTACGGCATGGAATATGCATCGCAGCCCCCGTTGCAGAACACGGAGGCACACGTGCGAATACTCGTGATCACTGTGATGGCGGCGCTGGTGCTGACCGGGTGCGGCGGAAGCTCCGACGCGGCCAAGGCGTCGGGCAAGACCCGTTTATTCGACACCCAGCGCGATGCCCTCGAGAAGGCAAGGGGCGTGAACGACACACTCCGACAAGCGGACCAGGCAAGACGCGCGCAGGAAGAGAACCAGACCCAGTAGCGACAGGCGCCGGCGGCGCTCAGCTGCGGAGCAGCGCAGCCGCGGCTGGCCGTCTTCGTTTACGCGTCAGCGCCCGACCGTCTCCTTGCGCTGGATCTTCTCGAACTGGAACTCGCCCGGGCCTTTCATGTAGACGTCCCAGCGGCTGCCCGTGCTGCCGTCCAGCTTCAGGAAGCTCGCGTCCACCCGGATGTCGCTGTCGGTCCCGCTTTGCAGAAACACCTTGTGGACCCGCAGCCTGACGGGGCTTTCGGATGTCGGATAGCCCATCCGGATGTCATCGCCGGGGGCAAAGTCGTAATGGGTCTTGGCGTAGGCGTTGACCGCCTTCTCGGCTTCGACGGACAGCCGCACCATCTCCTCGAACAGCGAGGTCTCCACGCGCACGTGCACGTCGTGAAACTCGTCGAACAAGATCTTGAGGTGCGGCGCGGCTACGAAGTACTCCAGCTCGGGCACTTGCTCGCTGAGCCGGGCGCGTTTCATCTCGTTGTAGAACGCCGCCACTCTGCGCAACGCCAGTTTGACTGCGAAGGCGCGGTGTCGCAGTGCCGCTACGTCTTCTCTCATGGCCTCCCCCTGGGTCCTCGGAGTCTTATGCACGATGCCACGCCGTCTGGTTGCGTGCCGCAGCCTGCGGGGCAGCCTCGGTTCGTCTTATGACAACAAGGGCCGGCGATGCGTCCAAATCCGTCGGCTTCTGTCGCCAGGCCTCGGTAACCATTGTCTGTGAACAGCGCCGGTCGAGGGAATAATAGTCAAAGAAGTCCAGACCCGAGGCCGGCGGAGGATGGCCGCTGGCCACATGGGCCCGGCGGGCGGGGGCCGTGTAAGTGCATACTTCGAAGCAGGAGCCCGAAACGCTGCGCTTGCGCCACTGGCACCCTTGATACGGCCGTTGGAGGCAGCCAACTTAACCCGGCCGAACGTCGCTTTGCGCTCGAGAGTTAGCTCGAGACGATCGATGCACCGCTCGCGGAGCAAACCCTTGGCCGGACGAAGTACCCGTCGGGATGGGCAGCCATGCTCATCGGGAAGAGCTCGATCCAGGCTTGACACGCTGGACAGGTCGTCGAGCCTGCCGCATCCTTTCGCCCGCATGCCCGCCCTTGCCCGCCTGTGCCTGCGTTTCGCCGCCGCAACCCTGTTCTGCTCCGCTGCGCTGACCGGTTGTGGCAAAGGCAGTTCGCCGCCGCCGGCGCCCGCGTTGGCGGCCGTGCCGGTCCAAAAAGCCGAGATCGCCGGCGTCGGCACCTATCGCGAGGCGCTAGCGGCCCAGGACTCCGAGGAAACGTTGCGCCTGCTCGAGCAAGCGGTGCGCGCCAATCCCCACCTGGCGGAAGCCTGGTACGAGCTGGGCCGGCTGAAGGTCAAGCGCGCCCCGGATATCGTTAAGACCGACGAGCTACAGGCAATCGCGACGTTCCGCGAGGGGCTCGAAGCCGAAAAGGAGGCTTCTCGCTTGCTCGACGCGGGGAAGGTCGTAGTCTGGACACCCGCCGAGCAGGATCAAGCGCGCGAGATGTTAGCGCGGGATCTAGTGAACGTAGACGAGGTGCTGGCCGACCAGGAGTCGTTGCTCACCGCCCTGAGGATGCGCACCTACTAAGGCAGGCCCCGTCGCGGGCGCTGCAAGCGTCGCCGCCGTAGGGGGTTCCGGAGGCGAGCACAGCGGCGCGTCTGGGCGTGAGACTTGCTCGCAGAATTGGCGAACAGATGTTTCACACGCCTTCACTTTCCGCCCTGTCTCAGATGAGAGACAACGCCTGCGCCGCACGCCGCGCCTGCGCGGCTTTGACATTTGCTGCCGCCTGCGTCGCCCTCCCGGCAGTCGCGGCCGAACCCGGGTTCTACACGGGCATCAACAACGGCGTCGCGGTGCTCGGCAGCCCAGGCGGACAATCGCTGAGCGGTGTGCCGGGGGCTAAGCTGCTGACCCACGACAATGAACGCCTCACCGCTACCACGCTATATGGGGGATACCGCTTCTCGCATGGATTCGCGCTGGAAGCGGCACGCACCAGCTTCGGATCAGGCGTGAACACGGACGATCCGGTGCTCTACGCCACGCCCGCCGAGCAGATGAGCGCTTGGAGCCTGGCTGGGGTCGGCTCCCTGGCGGTAACGGACTCGCTCACGTTGTTTGGCAAGCTGGGCGTGAACTTCGCGCCCAACGCAACCTACAGCAGCTTCGCGGTTGACACGCCTTCACGCCCCGGGAGGGTCTACGGTTTCGGCGTCAGTTACCAGGTCACGGATCAACTGGAGCTGCGCGCGCAGTCCGAGCGCTATACGGGGCTGGGGCAGACCGAAAGCGGTGGGCTGGAAGCCAACGCGCTGACGGTCGGCGCGCGGCTGCGCTTCTAAGCTTTAGCTTCTCGGCGTCCAGATTTTCGGGCCCGCACCACCCGCGAGGGCAAGCATCAGCTCGTTGAGCCGCTTCACGAAGCTGCCGGGATCGTCGAGCTGACCCCCTTCGGCCAGCACCGCCTGGTCGAACAGGATGTAGCTCCAATCCGAGAAGCGCCTCTCGTCGGACTCGTACTTGAGGCCCTGCACCAGCGGGTGGTGCGGATTCACCTCCAGGATGGGCTTGATGTCGGGAACTTTCTGTCCGGCAGCCTTGAGCAGGCGCTCCAAGTTCATGCTCATCCCCCACTGATCCGAGACCAGGCACGCGGGTGAACTGGTGAGGCGGTGGGTAACGCGGACCTCCTTTACCTTCTCACCCAGTGTCTTCCCGATCTTGTCGGTCAGCTCCTTGAACTCGCCGGCTTCCTTCTCCTGCGCCTGCTTTTCGTCCTCGTCCTGGAGCTGGCCCAGGTCGAGATCCCCCTTCGCCACCGACTGGAGCTTCTTGCCCTCGAACTCGGTCAGGTTAGACATCACCCACTCGTCCACGCGGTCGTACATCAGCAGGACCTCGACACCCTTCTTGCGGAAGATCTCCAGGTGCGGGCTGCTCTTCGCGGCGGCGAAGGAATCGGCGGTGATGTAGTAGATCTTGTCCTGACCTTCCTTCATGCGCGACACATAATCGTTCAACGACACCGTCTGCTCCTCACTTTCGGCGCGGGTGGAGGCGAAGCGTGACAGCTTGGCGATGCGCTCCTGGTTCGCGTGGTCCTCGCCCAGGCCTTCTTTGAAGGCGCGCCCGAACTCCTTCCAGAACTTGGCGAACTTGTCCTTGTCGTTCTCGGCCAGGTCATCGAGCAGCGACAGCACGCGTTTCACGGACCCGGCCCGGATGGCTTCGACTACCTTGGACTCCTGCAGGATCTCACGCGAGATGTTGAGCGGCAGGTCGTTCGAGTCGATCACACCGCGCACGAAGCGCAGGTACGCTGGCATGAGCTGTTCGGCATCGTCCATGATGAAAACGCGCTGCACGTAGAGCTTGACGCCGTGGCGGTGCTCGCGGTCCCACAGATCGAACGGGGCATGCGAGGGTAGGTACAGAAGCAAGGTGTACTCCTGCCTCCCCTCCACATGGGCATGGCTCCAGGCCAGCGGGGCTTCGAAATCGTGGCCCACGTGCTTGTAGAACTCCTGGTACTGCTGGTCTGTGATCTCCGACTTCGGCCTGGCCCACAGCGCCGAGGCCTGGTTGATTTGCTCTTCCTCGTCCTTTACCACCTGCTCGTTCTTGTCCTTGTCCCACTGCTCCTGCTTCATCAGAATGGGGATGGTGATGTGGTCAGAGTACTTGCGCAGGATGGAGCGCAGCCTGAACCCGGACAGCAGCTCGTCCTCGCCCTCGCGCAGCTGCAGAATCACGTCGGTGCCGCGGCCTTCCTTGGTCACCGTCTCCAGGGTGTAGTCGCCCTGCCCGTCGCTCTCCCAGCGCACGCCGTGCTCGACACCCATGCCCGCGCGCCGGGTGACGAGCGTGACCTTGTCTGCGACGATAAACGACGAATAGAAGCCGACGCCGAACTGGCCGATGAGGTGGGCGTCCTTGGCTTGGTCGCCGGTCAGGCTCTGAAAAAACTCGCGCGTGCCGGATTTGGCGATGGTGCCTATGTTGCTGATCACCTCGTCGCGTGACATTCCCACACCATTATCGGATACGGTGAGGGTGCGGGTCGCCTTGTCGTAGCCGACGCGGATCTTGAGGTCCGGATCGGATTCCCAAAGGGCCTGATCCGCTAGCGCCTCGAAGCGCAGTTTGTCGCCCGCATCCGATGCATTCGAAATGAGCTCACGGAGGAAGATCTCCTTGTTGCCGTACAAGGAGTGCACCATCAGGTGCAGCAGTTGTTTGACTTCGGCCTGAAAGCCGAGGGTTTCCCGGGCGCTGACTTCGCTCATGTTCTGACTCCCTGGACTCAACGACCCCGTATAGCTGGCGGTTTGTGGTGCACAATTCAAGAGGCTATCCTAAACGTCGACCAAGTGCGGCGCACGTGTATGGCGCGTCTGCCCTTGCACTCAGGAGACCGGAATGAGGCGGATCGCGAGGCTATGGCTGACTGTATTCGCGGCATGTGCACTGAATCAAGCCGCGCGCGCGCAGGAGGTGCCGCTTCAACGGATCAAGCTGCCTCCCGGGTTCGAGATAGACGTCTATGCTCCGGTGCCCAACGCTCGCTCGCTGGCGCTGGGGGACAACGGCACGGTGTTCGTCGGCACGCAACGGGAGGGTAGCGTCTTCGCGATCGTGCCGCGAGCGGGAGGAGCGCCGGAGGTGCTGACCATTGCCAAAGGGCTCAACAGCCCCAACGGCGTGGCGTTCCGCGCTGGCTCGCTTTACGTGGCCGAGATCAGCCGGATCCTGAGGTACGACGCTATCGCAGGCAACCTGCGCAACCCGCCGACACCGGTCGTGGTCACGGACCGCTTCCCCCGCGACGGCCATCACGGCTGGAAATACATCGCCTTCGGCCCCGACGGCTGGCTGTACGTGCCGGTGGGCGCGCCATGCAACGTCTGCGAGCCGGACCCGGACCGCTACGCGCTCATCTCCCGCATACGCCCCGACGGCAGCGGTTACGAAGTGTTCGCACGCGGGGTGCGTAACACGGTGGGATTCGACTGGGATCCGGTCACTCACGAGCTTTGGTTCAACGATCACGGCCGCGACATGATGGGCGATGACTTGCCATCCTGCGAGCTCAATCATGCGCCCAAGCCCGGCATGCACTTCGGCTTTCCGTACTGCCACCAGGGCGACACGCCAGACCCGGAGCTCGGCAACAAGCGCCGGTGCACGGAGTTCACGCCCCCCGCCTTGAAGCAGGGCGGGCACGTTGCGCCGAATGGGTTGAAGTTCTACACCGGGACGATGTTCCCACCCGAGTACCGCGGCCGCATCTTCATCGCCCAGCACGGCTCCTGGAATCGCAGCAAGAAGAGCGGCTATCGCGTGATCACGGTAACGCTGAAGGACAACGAAGTCCAGAAGTGGGACGTGTTCGCCGAGGGCTGGATGGAGAATGAGCGCGCCTGGGGCCGCCCGGTGGACTTGGTGGTGCTGGGCGATGGCAGCCTGCTGATCTCGGACGACTATGCCAACGTGGTGTACCGCGTAACTTACCGCGGGCACTAGTCGTGCAGCTTCAGAACCTGCTTAACCACGGAGACACGGAGAGCACGGAGAAAATCGAAGTCAAGACCCTGAGCCGCCAAGACGCCAAGAGCGCTAAGAAAAGCCGCAGCCAGAGCGGAGAATGCTCCTTTCACCGCCACGTCGCCTCCCTCCTGTCTGGCGGCGTCGATCGGCTTCCGGGTGTCTGAGCGGGTCAACTCGCGACTCGGGTTTTCCTTGGCGCTCTTGGCGTCTTGGCGGTTCGAGCTGTAGTTCTACCCGGACAGGCTCGAGCGTGTGTCGCCGTCGTCGGGGCCGGCTTCGGGGGCATTGGCGGCCACGGCCAGGGTCTCGAGCGCGATATAGTCGGTCTTGCCGGAGACCAACGCCGGGATCTCCGGCATCCACAGGATGCGCTTGGACAGCGCCAGTCCCGGCCGGCCGAGTCGGCGCGCGGCATGCACCAGGGCATTGCGATTGAGCTCGGGGTCGGTGGTGAACAGCACCGTCGTTTCTCCGCTGGCCGACTCGGTGCGCAGCGCCACGGCGTGGCGGTGCTCGGGCGAGGCCTCGTGGGCCACGTCCTCGATGACGTCCAGCGATACCATCTCGCCGGCGATCTTGGCAAAGCGCTTCACCCGCCCCACCACGGTGAGGACACCGTCCTCATCTAGGTCCACGACGTCGCCCGTGTTGTACCAGCCGTCGCCGTAGATGGAGCGCGGCGGCACGATCACGCCCGGGTTGTCGTACAGATAGTAGCCTAGCATCACCTGCACGCCCTTCACGTGCAGCACGCCTCCGCGTTCGATCCCTTCGATTCTCTGAACCCGATGGTCCAGTCCCGGCAGCAACGGGCCGACAGTGCCCGGCTTGAACGACCGCGGGGTGGACAGCGCAATCACCGGCGCGCACTCGGTAGCGCCATAACCCTGGTAGATGCGCAGCGCGAACTTTTCCTGCCACACCCGTGCAACGTCGGCGCCGAGCTTCTCGCCGCCCGAGATCACGCGCCGGATTGAGTGGAAATCCAGCGGGTGCGCGTTCTTCGCATAGTAGCTAAGGAAAGTACTGGTGCCAAACAGGTAGGTACACTTGCGGCGCAAAGCGATCTCGGGAATTGCGCGGTAGCGCAGCGGCGAGACGTACAAGAAAAGCTGGGTCCCAGTCAGCAGGCAAAGCATCATGCCCGCGGTGAAACTGTAGCTGTGATACACCGGCAGCGGGTTGAGGACCTTGTCGCGCGGCGTGAAGTCGATGACGGCTGCCATCTGGGTGATATTGGCCAGGATCGCCTCGTGGCTCAGGACCACGCCCTTGGGCCGCCCCTCCGAGCCCGAGGTGAATAGCACCACTGCGGGACCGTTGCTGCGGCCCGGCGTGATGACACGCCGCGGGCCGCGCAGCGCAACCAACAGCCAGAGCTTGTCGCGGAGCGTGAACTGCGACGCGATGTCCTCCAGATAGATCAGGCGCAGATCAGCTATCCCCGAGACCACCGAGGTCAGCCGCGCCTGCTCGATGAAGGCGCGTGAGGTGATCACCGTGCGCACCCGAGCGGCGGTGCAGGCGCTCTGCACGGCCGTCGGGCCGGCGGTGTAGTTGAGCAGGGCAGGGACGCGCCCAAAGGCGGACAACCCGAGCACCGTGCACACCGTGGGTATTAGATTGGGCAGCAGCACACCGACGTTCTCGCCCGGCCCGCACGAGCCGCTGACCCATCGGCCGATGATGAGCGAGCCCTTCACAAGGTCCTGGTAGCAACGCGGTTCCTCCTTCATGTCCTCGATGATGAGTGTGCGACGCCCCTGCTCCTGCACCGCTTCGAGGAAAGCTTCGAACAGAGTCGTGCGGGGCCGCTCGTCGTAGGCTGCCGCTTCCATCAAGCGCTGCAGCTGCTCGGTGGCGCGCGCCCGGCGCGCCCTGGACACGGCTCGGCTCGCAGCGGAGATATGCGCGGGCGGACGCACGCGGATCACCGCGCGCACCGGCCAACCGCGGCGGTAGCGGAGCCGGACCGGGACCACCGGCACCCCGGTCTTGGCCGCAATCAACGCAGGCACCTCGTACACCTTCATGACGCTCGGAGCGTCGAACACCCGCCCTTCCGGGTACAGCACAACCGATCTTCCCGCTGCGAGTAACCGCATCACTTTCTTGATCGTCGCAGGATCGTTCATGTCCGCGACGAGGTGCGGGACGAAACCCAGCGCCAAGCGAAGCCAACGCGACCGTAGCTCTTCCCGCGGCAGCACGACCACGCTTCCGGGGGGCAGGAAAAGGGAAAGCAGCAGGCTATCGAGCCGTGCAGGGTGGTTGGCAGCGAACAGGGTGGGGACGCCCGCCTGATCCAGCCGCCCGTCGAATCGCACGCGGAACAAGGCACGCAAGCAGGCACGTGAGAAGCGCTTCACGTCGCCTCCCCGGCGGCAAGACCAGGAAAGGAATCACGCCTTCCGCGAGCGTTGGAATTCAAGCAGCCCCGCTATGTCTTGTGTCGACGGTTGTCGTGATGAGTTTGGCTGCAGATTTGATTGAGCCTGTTGCATCGCTAGCGCCTCAAGACGTCTGAACGCTTCGCGCTATGCCATGTTCATGCTCACTGAAGTTACAGATTCTCAGAAATAACAAGAGCATACCAAAAAATCTCACAAAATGTGAGATTTGCATCGGATTCCTGACTTCCCGTAGAGTCGTTTCACAGCGCAGCAAAATCAAGAATATGCTGCGCTGCACAACAAATGCCTATGAATTACAACTCGACTCAGGAGATCCGCCATGGACATGCATGTCCCCCGCGCTCTGCTACAGGTTACCGAGAAGGCAAATGTCTATAGGAGCACCGAGCACCCTGAATACTTTTTCTCCTCCCAGCTCTGCGCTCACTACGACCCGATCACCCACGCCATGTGGTCACGCTGGACGCCGAACCCACGCCCCAGCTTCAATTTGGATCTCCTCACGGACCTGGCCGTATACTGCAAGTTCGTCTCGGACACCGACGGCACCGTCGAGTGCCGCGGAGAGTCGATGCCGGTCGAATACACCGTGCTGGCGTCCGGCGCTCCTGGTGTATTCAATCTCGGCGGCGATCTCAGCCTCTTTATCCAATTGATTGAAAACAGAGATCGAGTCGGTTTGTTGCAGTACGGGAAAGCCTGCGTCGACGTGCTGCACAACAATTACCTCGGTCATGGCCTGCCCGTCACGACGATTTCGCTGGTACAAGGCGAGTGCCTGGGCGGAGGCTTCGAGGCGGCGCTGTCCAGCGACATCATCATCGCGGAAAAGCAGTCTCGCTTCGGTTTCCCGGAAATCCTGTTCAACCTGTTCCCGGGCATGGGGGCGTACTCCTTCCTCGACCGCCGCGTGGGTCGCAGGGTGACCGAGGAGCTACTGGCCACTGGCAAGATCTATTCGGCCGATGATATGCTCGTACTGGGCGTAATCGACTTGGTGGTCGACCGGGGCGAGGGCGAAGCGGAAGTGGCGGCGGTGGTCAGGCGCAACAGCCGCAGCCGCAACGGCCTGGTCGGTATCGCCGGGGCCCGCCGCCGGGTCAACGGCATTACCTACCAGGAGCTCATGGACGTCGTCCACCTGTGGGTGGACGCTGGGTTGCGCCTTAGGAACCGCGACCTCAAGCTGATGCAGCGCCTGGTGACGCGGCAAAACGACATTCTGGCCTCCAGCCAGATCCATTGACAGGTGGGGGCCTCTTCCGCGGTCTGGGGACCGCCGTGGAGCTTGAAAAAACGGGGTTTTCCATGTCTCGGCTTCCGTCGGAGTACACGATTCAGGAGGCCTCGGCCAAGCTCGGCGTGCCGGTGCAGAAACTGCGCCGCTGGGACAGCCAGGGCGTTCTGGTCGCGCGCCGCACCGAGGGCGGACACCGGCGGTACGCGCGGGAGATCATCGATGGGCTGGCGGGCTCGTCGTTGGGCACGCTCAACGACAAGTATGAGGACGAGCTGGCCACCGCGCGCAAGACCCTGCGCGAGAAGCGGCGCATCATCCAGCTCCTGCTGGAGAGCGAGAGCCGTTACCGGGACCTGGTGGAAACGTCCCATGATCTCATCTGGACCACCGACGCCCAGGGACGCTTCACATACCTGAACAACGGCGCGCTCGACATCTTCGGGCTGCAGCCGAAGGAGTTGCTGGGCCGCTGCTTCTTCGACTTCGAGGCCCGGCCCTCGCATTTCTCCAACCGGCGTTTCCTGTCCACCCTGCGCCGGCACAGCGAGGTCAAGAACTACATCACTCACCTGCTTTCTGCCGAGGGCAGCGACCGCTGGGTCGGCATCAACGCTCGCGTGTCGCACGACGAGAATGGCCAGCTCTGCGGCATCCGTGGCACCGCGCGCAACGTGACCGAGCAGCACGAAGCCGCGCTCCAGATCGAACACCTCGCCACCCACGATTCTCTGACCGGGCTTCCCAATCGGGTGAGCCTGCAGCGCACGCTGGAGCATGCCCTCGAGGAAGGCGACCTCGGCGCGATGCTGTTCATCGACATCGATCACTTCAAGTACGTCAACGACAATTTCGGCCACCGTTCCGGTGACCAGCTGATCGTGGGCGTGAGCGGCGTGTTGAAGGAAGGGGTTAAGGAGTTCAACGGCCAGGTCTTCCGCCTGGGCGGCGACGAGTACGCCGTGCATCTGCCCGAGTCGCGTCGCGGCCACGCCATGAAGGTGGCGGAGCACCTGCTCGACGCGCTGCGCCATTACCGCTTCCAGTCGATCGGTCAGCAGCGCATCGCTGGCCTCACCGCTTCCATCGGCATCGCGCTGTACCCGTTCCACGGCAGCGACGTGACCGGGCTGCTGTCGAACGCGGACATCGCCATGTATCAGGCCAAAGACGGGGGCCGCAACCGCTTCGTGCTCTACGATCAGGACGCGCAGAGCCTGCGCCGCACGCACAACCGCGTGCAGTGGGCGAACAGGCTGCGCGAGGTCCTGGACGAGGATCGGCTCGTGCTCTACAGCCAGCCGGTGGTGCGCCTCACCGATCTGCGCACGGTCAACTGCGAGATCCTCGTGCGCATCCGCGACGACAACGGCAACGTCGTCCTGCCCAGCCAGTTCATCGAGTACGCCGAGATGCTCGGCATGGTGCAGGAGATCGACATGCGCGTGGTCGAGCGGCTGATCGAGTACCTGCGCCAGCCCGAGAACCGAGGGCAGAAGCTCCGCTACTTTGTCAACCTGTCGCGGGTGTCGATCTCCGATCAGCACTGGGTGCGCAAGTTCCACAGCATGCTGGCCGCCAGTGACGTCACCCACAACCAGTTGGTATTCGAGATCACCGAGACCGCGGCCATGTCGGACGTGGACGTGACCCAGCAGTTCATCCACGAGCTGAAGGAGATGGGCTGCCGCTTCGCGCTGGACGACTTCGGCGCCGGCTTCAGCTCCTTTTACTACCTGAAGCGCTTCGACGTGGACTATCTGAAGATCGCCGGCAGCTTCATCCGGGATCTGGCCAGGGACGAGGACAACCGCATCTTCGTGGAGGCCCTGTGCGATGTAGGGAAGAAGCTCAACAAGCAGGTAATCGTCGAGTGGGTGGAAGACCGCGAAGTAATGAAGATCCTGACCGAGATGGGCACGGTGTACGCTCAGGGGTTCCTGTTCCATCGTCCGGCGCCGCTGTGGGAGCAAGTGCCGGAGAAGCTCGTGGTGTCCGCGCGCGAGTGATAGCGAAGGAAGCGAACTAGCGGACAAGGGCGTCCCGCGCTCGCGGAGCGCCCAGAGGTGCCATCCTATCCCCCCGGTCCGGGTGAGGGAGGTTCACTCTTCACTTCCTTCACTACCTCCACCTCCTCCACCTCCTTCACCTCCTTCACTTCCTCCACCTCCCTCACTTCCACTCGCCCTTCCTCAGCTTGTCCGCCCACAGCAGCCCGAGGATGGTTTTGGCCTCGGTGATCTCTCCCACCGTGACCAAATTCAGGGCTTCGTCCAGCGAGAGTCGCACGCACTCGATGAATTCGCCGTCCTCGCCCGGATGCCCTTCGTGCTTGAGTACGCGTGCGATGAACAGCTCCACTCTCTCGTTGGAGTAACCGACGCAGGGATACAGCGTCGTGAGGTGGCGCCACTCATGGGCGCTATAGCCCGTCTCCTCGAGCAACTCGCGGCGTGCGGTGGCCGACGGGTCCTCGCCTGGATCGATCTTTCCGGCTGGCAGCTCCAGGAAATGAGCGCTCACCGGGTAGCGAAACTGCCGCTCGAGCAGCACGCTGCCGTCCTTGAACAGTGGGATGACCATGGCGGCACCCTGGTGCAGGACGTATTCGCGCGTACCCGTTGTCCCGTCCGGCAGCGCGACCTTGTCCTCCTTCAGGGTCAGCAGCTTGCCTTCGTAGCCGGTGCGCGAGGCTACCAGCGTCTCGGTGTAATCCTTCAACATCGCGAGCCTCGCTGTCCTGCCGGCGCGCTCACAAAGAGCCCTGGATCGCGCGCTGGCAAAGGTCCATCAACCCACCCGGAAGCAACCCGAGCACCAGTACGGCCAGCCCGTTGATCGACAACAACACCCGGACGTCACCGGTGGGGCCTAGCGGCGAGCGCTCTTGCGGCTCATCGAAGTACATCAGCTTGACCACCCGCAAATAGTAGAAAGCGCCGATGAGCGAGAACAATACAGCCACCACGGCCAGCCAGGTCATACCGGCGCTCATAACCGCCTGGAACACCGATAGCTTGGCGTAGAAGCCGACAACCGGCGGGACACCGGCCAGCGAGAACATCATCAAGAGCATGAGAAAGGCGTACCAGGGATTGCGCTGATTCAGCCCCTTGAAATCATCCAGGCCGTCGGCCTCGAATCCCCGACGCGACAGCAACATGATCGTGGCGAAGGCTCCCGCCACCGTCAGCACGTAGGTCACCATATAGAACATGGCGGCGCTGTAACCGCTGATCGAGCCGCTCACGATGCCGAGCAGCATGAACCCCATGTGCGAGATGGTGGAGTAGGCCAGCATGCGCTTGATGTTGGTCTGCGCAATCGCAGTCACGTTGCCCACCGCCATGGAGAGGACAGCCAGCAGGATCAGCATCTGCTGCCACTCGATCAACAGGGGGTGGGCGCCCAA
>JBGPOV010000073.1:0-17566 GCA_041488255.1 Gammaproteobacteria bacterium
CATCTACCTGGTGCTCCAAGGCCAGATCTGGCAGGGCGTCGTGCTGGCCGGATATTGCACCCTCGTCGTGAGCTCCATCGACAATGTGCTGCGGCCGTGGATCATGAAGGGCTCCACCAACATACATCCGCTCTGGAGCTTTCTCGCCATCCTCGGCGGGTTGATCAGCTTCGGGGCGCTGGGCCTTCTGGTCGGACCGCTGATCGTATCGCTGGGCGTTTCGGCGCTGCGGATCTACGAGATGGATGTCTTGCGGGGCGGACGGTCTACCGTGCCCCCGCCGATGGCGGAGGCACGCGTGACAAGTGACCAGTGACGTGTGACCAGTATCCGGGTCTGAGCCCCGGTGCCGAATGCCTGGTGCGTCTGGGCTGCCAGAGGGTTCTATTCAACCACGCCCAGATGGCCGTTGTGGCTTCCCATGTACCAGAGCCTGCCGTTGGCATCCACGATCATCTTGCGGATGCCCACGTTCTCTGAAGGCAGCTTGATCACGCGTAGCTCGCCCGAGGCGGGGTTCAAGCGCACGACCGTGTCGGTGTTGATCTCGTTGACCCACACCATACCTGCGCCGTCGATGGTCACCGCATAGGGTCCGCCGCGCCGACCTGCAGGCAGTTCGTATTCCCGAATCTTCTTCCCTGCACCGGGATCGAAGTGCAGCAGCTTGCCGTTGCCGAACAGCGTGACCCATAGCGTTCCGTCCGGCGCGGCAGCCATGCGCCGCGGCGCGCTGCCGGCGCCGGTGTCGAACTCGCTCATCTGTCCCGTCGCCGGGTCGAGCTTGCCGAGCTTATCCGCGCCCATGCGACAGAACCACACGTTGCCTTGGGTGTCGAGGGCGATGCCGTAGGGGTTGCCGCTCGACTTGTACTCGGTGATCTTGCCCGCGCGGGTGTCGAGCCGGCCGACGCGGCCGCCGTTCTGCACCGTGAACCAGAGCGTGCCCGTGCCGTCGCTCACCAGCGTGTGCGGATCGCCGCCGGACGGCGCCTTGTACTCGGTGACCTTGCCGGTCCTGGGGTCCAGATGCCCGATGCTGCCGTTGCCGTTGCCCGTGTACCAGACCGTGCCGTCCGCATCCACCAGCAGGCCGTGCGGATGCGCACCGCGCGGCACGTCCCATTCCTTGAAGGTCTGGGTCTGAGGGTCGAAGCGCGCGATCTTGTTTCCGTGCATCACCGCGATGTAGATGCTGCCGTCGGGTGCAGCGGCGGGGTCGCGCGCGAACTGGGGCGTGGGCACGTTCCACTCCTGCACCTTGCCGGCGAAGTTCGGATTGGCGCCCGGCGTGACGGTGTAATTAGAGCCGCCCGCCCATGCGGCCCCGAGCGCTGAGCAGAGCGCGGCAACGGTGCACGCGCAACGAAAAAGCACGGTCATGATGCGCCTCCCGGCGCTACGCAAATCCTGGATACATGTTAGCAGCGCTGTCTTTCAATGGGATAACACCGAAGTATCGCTTCATTTGCACCTGCGTATGCTTCATTCTCGGTCTCGTCCCGCACGTGGCGGCCTGGGGCAAGCTGCAGATCGACAATGCGCTGGGCGCGGCCGGCACCGGCGCGGCGAGCGAAGCCCCGAGCGGATGAGCAGTCGCAACGGTCGAAGAGTCGGGGAATTTTACACAACCTATCAGGCGCATTCGACTCTGCTAGCGTAACCCTGCGACGAAATGCGGGTTTTTCGTTTTGGCACGCAGTATGCCCCAAAACACACGGCGATCCGCAGGGACCTAGGGGGAGGGCGATATGAAGGCTAAAGCGACGAAACTTGCATTAGGGGCAGCGTTGGCTTGGGGTCTATGGTGGGGCGCGCCCGGCGCGGCAACGGCTGCGTTCTTGTCTTTCGACGACACCAGGCCGGACGATTTGATCCAGGTTAGCGCCAATGACTTCGAGCGGGGTTTGTCCGTCAATGGCGTTGTGTTCCAGCAGGGGCTCGGTAGTCCCCAGTCCGCGTTGTTTTCGGAGCAGAACCCGATCACATTCACCGGGAGTTGGGGCGACCTTGGTCAAACGCAGAGGCAGCAGCTGAACGTTATCTTTGTCGAGCCGGACAGACCGGATGTGGTCAGCGATATTCTGAGAGTCTCGTACAGCAGCGACGGCGAAAGCCTTGGCCTAATCGAAGGTTCCTTCCAGTCGGACTTCAACGATAACCTCGGCACGGTGGACCAGTATCCAGGGTTCGCGATCTTCCACGAGGAGACCGGGAGGCTTGACTTCAGCGCGCCGTTCCTCACGGCATTGGCCATTTCCGACAGCGCCCCGGAGGTGCCGGTGCCTGGAACCCTGGCCCTCCTCGCCATCGGCTTGGCGGGTCTGGGTGCGGCGGGAAGAAGGAAGCGCTAGGATTTTCTCGGACTGTCGTCCGACAAAACGCTCGGGGCCCTAAACAAAAATAATTCTTTGCCCCCACCTCCCTCTCCCCGCACGCGGCGGAGAGGAACTGTTTTGTTGGACGGCACCTGCCGTTTGAGACGGCGATGATCCAGTGCTTACCGGCGGCGGGAAGCCTCGGAAGTGCGCTGGTTGGACATGTACCTCCGCGGCTGTAAGATTCTTCGACACTCTATGGGGCCGCTGTCGCGTGCTTCAGGCGCGCACTCGGCCGCGGAGCCCGGGAGCGCGCGAAGAAAGCCGGAGGAACCGTCGAGTCGCTGATCGGCGAGTGCCGTTTCGGGGACGCGGGCACCCCGTTCCTTCTACCCGTCTTCGGTCGCACGCGGCTTCTGCCATAGACCACGCACGAACTTGGCAAGCGTGTGGTATGCGAGGAGCCACGGCGGCATTCGCAGCCACATCGAGCGAACGAACACCACCCAGCGTGCGAACCGGATGCCGGACGCCGGCCCTTCCTCGGGCGGGTTGGTAAGCAGCGCGCGTTGAACTAGCCGGTCCATCGCAGCGCAGCTGATCGCGCCCGGTCCGAGCCGCGCGATCTCCGCAGCGACGTCCGCCGGGATCGGCGTCCCCAGCCGCGTCGAGCAATACCGCGTCGCGTACGACAGAGACCGCCCGAGACCGTGGACTCGTGCCCGGGCGAGGAGCGTCGTCCCAAACTCCTGTGAAGCGGGGTGCTCGCGAATCAGCGGGGAATCTTCGATCGCGGCGATGATCTTCAGGCGGCCGCCGCACTGCGGGCAGTGTTCGATATCGATATCGAATACCGTTTGAGCAAGCGCGCCCAACTCATGCGCGCCGGCGCTGAGCAATGCGCCTGAGCGTGACCGGCTGCGTGCTCGGTTGCAGGGTGCGCTGGACTCGCAACGATCGGCGCTGCGCGGCGCCGACCGGCCGCTGGAAGCCAGGACTGGCCGCAGCATGCGGGCGGGGCTCGTGATCGGCAAGACGGTGTCGGTAACCATCAGCATCGGCGTGGCGGAGAGCAGCGACAAGGTGAAAACGCCCGATGAAGTGCTCAGAGCCGCGGATAAAGCGTTGTACCGGGCGAAGGAGAAGGGGAGGAATAGGGTCAGCCGTTGACGTCTCCGCGCACCATGGCCTCACGACTTGTGGCGTCAGGACTTGTGGTGTCAGGAGTTGTTCGTCCCATCGATTCAGGCTCCGGCTTTCGGTTCTGTTCGAGCTCCGTGCGAATCGTCTTGACCTCTGCGTTCAAGCGGGCGACCGCAAACACCCAACCCACCAGCAGCAGGCCGAGCACCAGGCCGATCAGGACGACGAAGACTCCGCCACCACCGCCGCTCACGCCGGCGACCGTGCACGATCCCACGACCGAAACGCCTGCGATGATGCTCGTCCACTTGGCGAGCCCTTCGATGAACCTCGGCATGGAGTGAATGAGCTTTCGCACAGTCGTCACCTTCGATTTTCGCTGCCCGGCAGCCTGGCCTGCGGTACCGGTTATGGCCGCCAAAATGGATGGGAAAGCAAAGGCACGGTACGTCTGCTTTACCAGGAAAGCCAAGGTCAAATACAAAGCCGCATGGACGCCGAAGCGCAACGTAGTGGTCATCGCTTCGGCGATGCCCTGAACCGATTGCGCGTTGGATTTTCCGACCTGCTGAGCGAGCGCCGACAGTAAATAAGAGACGGATGTAAGGCAATATCGCCAGAACTCGGAGATGAATCTCAGACCCAGATCGAAGAAGAGCAAGCCCAGGACCAGCGCCACGATCACCACGCGCGCGCGCCTCCAGCGACGCGTGAACTCGGCCTCAGCCAGCGCGTTGTCGCGTACTTCCTTGCTCTCGCGCAGGAAGGCCATGGCTGCATCGAAATCCTCCTGATGATGCTTCGCCCAGGCCGGATTGGGAGACTCTCTTGCCTGCCAATCGAGGGCCACCTGCAAGTCCTGATCGCGATAGAGCCCGGACTTCCCGGCCTTGCGGAGCCTTTCGGTTTCGGCCAGACGCTTGTAGATCTTGATCGACTCGGCCTCTTCCTCGACCCATTTGCCCAGGATGCTCCATTGCCGAATGAGGCTCTCGTGCGAGATATCGATCAACGGATCGGCCCGCAGGTCCTCCGTGGAGGCGACCAGGAACGAGCGGCCCTCACTGCGGAATCGATTCACGATCGACCAGACATCCGCGGGATCCGCGGCGCTTCGCGCAGCCACATCGTTCAGCCTTGCGGGGCGGCGCGTCCCGCGATTGCCGGAGTCGACCGTTGTCAGCGCCTGAAACAGGCGCTTGGTCCACACCAGGTGGCGCTCATCCATGCCCTCCAGCGCGGCATCGGCGTCCCTCGACAGCGCCCGGTAGATCGTGCCGATCTGTTCGTAGTGCCCGATGTCGATCGGTCCGCGACCGTCCGGCTGCCAGCAGTCCCACGTGCGCATCAAAGCGTGCTGCAGCACCGGCAGATCGTCGCGCGTGTCGATCGTTTCGTTCAACAAGCGGTCCGTCAGCCGCGAGGCGATCTCCTGCCGGTACAGTTTGATCGGACCCTCGATCGCCTCGCGGCGCTGCTCGCGACTGAGCCTCGGCACGAGGTACTGGCTGTGGTTAAGGGCTTCGGGCAGACCGAAGAACACATCGCAATCTCCCAGGAAGTCGGAGCGCATGGTGATCACGACGTAGATCGGCATCTCATGTTGCGCCGCCAGATCCAGCAGGATAGATACGAAATCCGATGCCTCCTCGCTACCGCCGCCGGGGCCGCCGTGCTGGTCGAAGCGAAAGATTTCTTCGAACTGATCCACCAGCAGCAGAAGATTCGAGTCTCGATTCGCAACCAGATCGCCAAGCTGATTGAGGATGCTTTCGGCGCCGCCCTCCCGAATGGTCCGAACGAGGGATTCGACTTGGCCCGGATCAGCCTTTCCAGTACCCTCGCGTGCGCAGGTCAGCAGGCATGTGGCCAGATTCCCGATCGGCGCGCCGCCGGGCTTCATCTTGCCTATGTGCCAGACATCCCGGTCTTCCACGAGAAAGCCGGCCTGCAACACCGGCATCAGCCCGGCGCGAACCAGAGAGGATTTTCCACAGCCCGAGCTTCCCACGACGGCGAGAAAGCGCGTGTCGTGCAGGCGCCGCAGGAGCTCGGCGATTTGCTGCTGCCGGCCAAAGAAAAGTAGACTTTCGTCGGCTTCGAAGGGCCGCAACCCTACGAAAGGATTCGGAGCGAACGCCGGAGCGTTCACGCGGCGCCTCCCGTCCGCATCGAGCGGCAGAGCGGCGCCATCGTCGAGGGATCGAGCACTGCGCTGCGGCTGTTGTCGAGCAGATGCACGGCAACGGGCCCGAGCTGGAAGGCGAGATTCTTGTCCAGCTTTTCGGGTGGAACCAGCAGAACACTGAAGGATTCGATCGGCAGGTTCTTGATCACGCAGAGTTGCAAGGCGACCGCCAACCTGTGGCGGACCCAGCTTTCGCTCACATTGCCGTACAGAATCACCAGCGAGGTAACCTGTCTCAGTCTGCCCTCAAAGGCATCCAGATTCTTGTTGGGGTCATCTTCCTGCGGGTTGATGTAGGGCTGAATGCTGTTTTCCAACAGCAGGCGTCCCAGTTCGAGGGCGTAAAGCTGGTCCTTCAGATGCGTGTCCAGCAGGATCGCACGGCCGGCGCCCTCTGATTTCTCCTGCACCTTCTGCAACTGTTCCAGCTTCTCCAGAATCTGCGGTACCAGTAACGTACTCGATCCGCGGACAAAGTCGTAGCGGGTACCCTCGCGCTCCCCGTGCTCGTACTGGTTCAGCAACGCCCGGTAGCCTTCGTCCTCGATCGCGCTGGCGTTCAACTCCTTTTGCACCCAGACGAGTTGTGCCTGCGTGCAATCACGAGCGAGCTCGAGCTGTCTTTGCGGATAGGTCTGACCAGGCTCACCTTGGATTTCGCGGCCTGGCAGCTCGTCCAGCAGATGAATGCTCAGCAGCCCGTCTTTGGTTGCGGCCTTTACCTTCTCGGCATGCGGGATCGCTTCATAAGGCGGCGGTATGCCGTGCTCGACGCGGACGCCCTTGCGTTGCAATTCGGTGATCAGCCGCTTTTTGATGAGAGCGAGCGAATCGGCGACATCCGCAACGAATACCTTCGGACCGTCTTCGGCCGTTGTGCTTGGCGCATCGGCCACGACGGGTTGCGCAATCTGTTCCTTGAATGCGTTGAATAGCTTGTAGAGCGAGTCCGCAAGCGCCGCCAGCTGTCGCTTGAAGCGCGGTTTGTCGGCCGCTTGATCGGTTGGCTCGCCCAGCCTGTCTTCATCGCCAGGGGGACTGTCGTCGGCATCGTGAAATGCAAAACCGCTCACGCGTCCGTATTCGCTTGGCCAGCGGGTGGGTGGGATCTTGGTAAGAAGCAGGTTACAGATGCGCGAGCGGTCTCCGATCTGAAGGCCGTACGGCTCTGCGCTGGCTTTTTGGTAGAACGACTGCAGCTCGAGCTTGCAGTAGCTGGACTCGAGGTAGCCGGTCGATGTCACTGCCAGAAAAATGGCCGATTTCGTGACCGCTGTCTCGATGGTCTCGTCGAAAAGCTGGTCGCCGTCCAGCTTCTTTTTATCTCGCCAGATCTTCACGACGCCTATTCGGCCAACGCGTCGGGCCAGTGCGATTTCCAAAGCTTGATGGAAGCGTTCGACCCAGGCGTCATCGCCGAGATTGTCCACATGGGAGTAGCTGATGAACACGTCGTATTCAAAGGACGGGAGAAGCGCCATAGGTGAGTCCCGGCAGTTACGTCAAATGACGATGCGAGCGTCGAACCTCCGTTTACCACAGTATATGCCGATCGAGAACCGCTCAGGGATCGAGCCAAGGATAGATCGGTGCGGCTGGGCTGCGCCGAGCACGGCGTTAAAGTATGCTGCAAGCTGAACGGGGTCGACATGCATCCTGGCAATGAAGAACCTGCCGTACCTGCTGCCTTGCTTCATTCCCATAACGATGGTCGCCGGGTTCCTGCGAGGGGAATCCTGGCCCTTCCGTATCGTCCTTTTGATGTTCGCTGTAGTGACCATCCTCGATCTGCTTATCAGCTATGACGGGCGCAATCCCGCGCCCCAGCCCGGTGACGCGATCAGCCGACATTTGTTCTCGCATCTCGCACTGTGGATGTGGCTGCCGGCCCAGGCTGCGATCGTCACCTTCGGCCTTCTGACGGTCACCGGCAAACCCCTACACTGGTTCGGGATCCTCACAACTATCATCTGCGTCGGAATGACGGGCGGAATGCTCAGCACACCGGCAGCCCACGAATTGATGCACCGGCCGAGCAGATTCGAGCGCATGCTGGCCGAGATGCAGATGTCCCTGTTGAGCTACACGCACTTCTGCATCGAACATGCGCAGGGGCATCACGCTCGAGTGGCGACGCCGGAAGATCCCGCGACGGCCCGAATCGGCGAGAGCTTGTATGCATTTTATCCTCGCGCCGTCCTTGGCGGCTTCGCTAGTGCATGGAGGATAGAAGCGGAACGCCTGCGAAGGCGAAATCTTTCGGTTGCGAGCTTCCACAATCGAATGGTCCGAGGGTTGTTGCTGGTGGCGGCGATCTATGCTGGCACTGCGTACTTCTTTGGCTTTATGGGTATCCTGTTCTTCGCAGCTCAGAGCCTGGTCGGCTTTTCGATCGTGGAGGCCTTCAACTACGTTCAGCACTACGGCCTGTCGAGGAACAAGCGGACGGACGGCACCTACGAGAAAGCCTCTCACATGCATTCCTGGAACTCCAACCATCCAGTCAGCAACTGGCTCATACTGAATTTGGGACGCCACTCGGATCATCACTGTCACGCGGGAAAGGACTACAGCGCATTGCGGGGACTGGAACACGCTCCACAGTTACCCACCGGGCTCTATGGGATGTGGGTACTGGCACTCTTTCCGCCTCTGTGGTTCGATGTGATGAACCCACTGGCGGCTCTGTACCGCGTCGACAGCACGAGTGGGCTGAACGCCGAACCCGTCGAGCAGGCAGCGGTAGCAAATGAGCGCTTGGAGTGAGGTGGTGGGAAGACTCCGAGCGGGATCAAACTCACGGCTTGCACGGGAACGCAGCCGTCAAAGCGAGAAACACCAGCAAGTGGGCGTCCTCCTCGAGCCGGTCGGGGTGTGCTCTGAGATAGCCCACCACGACCGGCACGCCGGGGTATAGGGAAAACAAACGCCCCTTTTTGCTAGACAAGACGGTATCGCCCGCCTGGTGAGCAGTCAATCGCACGAGTCTTTGGCTTAGCACAGGCGGTGTCGCGAGGATTGTTCGCGCCATACATGGGCTGGAGGTGGCTGATTCGCACACCCTTTAGCCGTTCGCGCGAGCGCAGGCCGAGCGGGATCATCGGTTGCATGGTGCGCTGGGCTCGCAACGATCGCAGCGCCCAGCTTGGCGTTGGGTGCTAGCACGCCGTGGAAGCGAATCAGATGCAGCCTCGGACGCGGCACCAGTGCGGCCAGCCGCTGCATGAGGAGCTCCAGCGGCCACATCACGATATGGGTGGTCGCGTCGCGGTAGGGACTCTTGAGCGTGCCGGTATTTCATGAGGTGCGCGGCCCCACCGCCGCAGAGCTAGAGGCGCAGCTTAAGCTGGATCATCAAGCGCGTCCTGAGGTTACTGACTCGCACAGGCTACCTCATTGAAGAGCAGGGCATGAGCTACCTGGCCGAAGACCAGGCAATGCAGATGGATGTTGACCCAGTCACCCCTGAACCATACAAGGGAGAGGGAGGGGGCGATCAATCCCGAATTGACTGATACAGCTCCTAGGGGTCCGGCAGCGGTCCGGTTGTCTCAACCAGCCCGAGATGTTTCAATCTCGCCATTCAACCGCCGGGCGGGCCCTGGATGGAAAGCTACATCGTCGACTGGCTGAACCTGGGCGTGCGCTGGCTGCATCTGATCGCCGGGATCGCCTGGATCGGGGCCTCGCTCTACTTCGTGTGGCTCGACAACCAGCTGGTCCCGCCGCGAGACCCACTCGATCGACCGCGTGGCGTGCATGGCGAGGTGTGGTCGGTGCACGGTGGCGGCTTCTACCGCGCCCAGAAGTACCTGCTCGGGCCGAAGGACGAGCCGCTCAGCGATGAGCTGCACTGGTTCAAGTGGGAAGCGTACGTCACCTGGCTGTCGGGGATGGCGCTGCTCGCCATCATCTACTGGTGGGGGGCGAGCGCATATCTGATTGACCGCACGGTGCTGGATCTGTCGGTTCCCGCGGCCATCGCGATCTCCGCCGGCTCGCTGGTCCTCGGGTGGCTGGTGTACGACGCGTTGTGCCGGCTCGTGAGAAACGAGCTCGCGCTCGGCGTGACCCTGTATGCGCTGACCGTCCTCGCAGCGTGGGGCTATGGTCACGTGTTCGGTGCGCGGGCGGCGTATATGCAAGTAGGGGCGTTGATCGGAACGATCATGGTGTGGAACGTGTACTTCCACATCATCCCGGGACAGCGGCGGATGGTGGAGGCCGTTCGAGCCGGCCGCGAGCCGGATCCGCGCTTCGGCCTGATCGGAAAGCAGCGCAGCGTGCACAACACGCACTTCACGTTGCCGGTGCTGTTCGTCATGCTCAGCAGCCACTTCCCGATGACCTTCGGTCATCGGCACGCCTGGGCGGTGCTGGCAGCAATCATGCTGGCCGGCGCGCTGATCCGGCAGTACTTCGTGCTGCGGCATAGCGGGAAGAACGCTTTGGCCCTGCCGGCGATCGCAGTGATCCTGCTGGCCGGGTTGGTGATCGCCCTGGCGCCCTCACACGGTCCGGCAGGTGCGGGCACGAACGAGGTCACATTCGCTCAAGTGCGGCCGATCATCGCCCAACGGTGCGCGGTCTGCCACGCCCAGCAGCCCAGTTTCGCAGGGTTCCAGCAGCCGCCCGCCGGTGTGATGCTCGACACTCCCGAGCGCATCCAGGCCGCGGCTCAACGGATCCAGCAGCAGGCCGTCAGCACGCAGGCGATGCCGCTCGGCAACCTCACCCAGATGACCGACGAGGAGCGTACGCGGGTGGCCAGATGGCTGGCGCGCGGCGCGCCGCTCGACTGATATGCTTCACCGCCTCGATGCCTCCGGCCAGCCCTCACCCCGCCCTCTCCCTTACCCTCACCCTACCCTCTCCCAAAGGGAGAGGGACCTGATCTATGCTGGGAGAGGGACCTGTTTGTCCGCTTGGGCCGGGGGTGGTGTGGAGACCCTGACACTCGAGCGCGTCAACGCGATGACGCCGCAGGCTTTCCTCACCGCGCTCGGCGGCGTGTTCGAGTACTCGCCCTGGATTGCCGAGCGCGCCTTCGCGGCGCGTCCGTTCGCGAGTGTCGCCGGGCTGCACGAGGCAATGGTAGATGCGGTGAGGCGCGCCCCGCGAGAGCGACAGTTGGCACTGCTCAACGCGCATCCCGAGCTGGCCGGCAAAGAGGCCCAAGCCGGCGCGCTGACCAGCAGCTCGACCGCGGAGCAGGCGAGCGCGGGGTTGAACGCGCTCAGCCGGGAGGAAATGGACACCCTTGCCAGCTGGAACCGCGCGTACCGGGAGAAGTTCGGCTTCCCGTTCATCATCGCGGTCCGCCGGCACACCAAGGATTCGATCTTCGGGGAGCTTCAGCGCCGTCTTGCCGGCGACCCGCAGACCGAGCTGAGCGCCTGCCTCGAGCAGGTATTCCTCATTACGCGGCTGCGGCTCGAGGCGCTCGTCGCCGCATAGTCCCGGAGCACGCCATGATCACCGCATCCGCGGCAGGCAACCTCACGACGCACGTGCTGGACACAGTCAACGGTTGCCCGGCTGCTGGCATGAAGATCGAGTTTTCGGTGCTCGAGAACGGCGCCTGGGTGCAGCTCAAGGTGTTGCATACCAACGCCGACGGGCGGGCCGACGAGCCGCTGCTGGCTGCGGGCGCGATGCGCAAGGGCGAGTTCAGGCTTCTGTTCCACGTCGCCGAGTACTTCCGCACGAACGGGGTTCAACTCCCCGATCCGCCGTTCCTCGACTGCGTGCCGGTGCGCTTCGGCATCGCCGACCCTCTGGCGCACTATCACGTTCCGCTGCTGTGCAGCCCGTGGAGCTACTCGACTTACCGCGGAAGTTGAGCTCCCGCGAGGCCGGGGGCGGTCAGCGGTGTTTCCACTCCGCCGGGCGCTTCTGCACGAAGGCGTCGATGCCTTCGCCCGTGTCCTCGGCCATCATGTTGCAGGCCATCACCTCGGCCGCGTACTGGTAGGCGCCCTCCAGTCCCATCTCCAGGTGTTTGTAGAACATGCGCTTGCCGGTGGAGACGGCGACCGAGGATTTGCCGACGATCTTCTGCGCCAGCTCGTTCACCGCGGCGTCAAGCTGCTGCGCGGGCACGCTTCGGTTGACGAGCCCGTGCTGCACGGCGGTGCTGGCATCGATAAAGTCGCCTGTGAGCAGCATCTCCATGGCCTGTTTTCGGGGCAGGTTGCGGCCTAGCGGCACGCTGGGTGTGGAGCAGAACAGTCCAACGTTGATGCCGTTGACGGCAAACGTCGCGTTGTCGGAGGCGATGGCCAGGTCGCACTGCGCAACCAGCTGACAGCCGGCGGCGGCGGCGATGCCATGGACGCGCGCGATCACCGGCTGGGGAATGCGCGTGAGGCTCAGCATCACGCTGCTGCATTGGGCGAACAGCTTCTGGTAGTACTCCTTGCGCGGGTCGGAGCGCATCTGCTTGAGGTCGTGCCCGGCGCAGAAGGCCGGGCCGCTGCCGGCGATCACCACCACCCGCACCGACTCATCTGTCGCGATGGCATCTAGTGCGGATTGCAGCTCGGCGAGCAGCTCCTCCGATAGCGCGTTGTACTGCTTGGGCCGGTTCAGAGTCAGGGTGGCGACGCCCCCGGCGTCGTGCCGGAGCAGAGGCTTTTCTTGGACAGGAGCGGCGAGCGTGGTAGTCATGGCAAGATTCCCTTTCGTTTCCGTGACGGCCATTATATAGGCAGAGCTGGCTCTCCCCGTCACGCGGCGCAGTAACGCGTCTGCCCTCGCTTCGATCGGTAACTCGCAGGGTGCTCGACCGTCCCTGTCGTCATAGGTTCCCTATGGGCGTGATCCAGTTCTGGAGCAGCCACAAATTCGCGTCTAGAATGCGTCTGGAGGAGGCGAATCCCGCCCGGCGATCGAATGACAACCAGCACGCTGACCGACTACTTTCCCTGCGGCCATGCGGCCAGCGCAAGCTGGCGCGCGGCGGCGGAGGCCGTACTGGCCCAGTGCGGTCCTGGGGTCCGCGGCGCTACGCTGGGCTTCGTCTACGTGACGGACGCGTTCGCGGACGACTACGCCGACATCGTCGAGTTCCTGCGACGCCGCACGGGGATCACGCACTGGGTCGGCACCGTGGGCCTGGGGATCTGCGCCAACGGGCGCGAGTACCTGGATGAGCCGGCGATCGCGCTGCTGTGCTGCAGCTTCCGGGAAGAGGCCTTCCGCGTTTTCTCCGGCCTCAAGGCTCCCCGCGACGTGACCAAGGCAAGGTTGCAGTGGGGTGGAGGGCCCGCCGCGTTTGCAGTCGTGCATGCCGACCCGGCTACGCCGTCCCTGACATCGCTGGTGCGGGAGCTCGCCGCGCGCACCGGTAGCGGCTTTATCGTCGGGGGCCTGACCAGCTCACGCGGGCGCGCGGTGCAGTATGCCGACGGGCTGACCGACGGTGGACTGTCCGGGGTGATCTTCTCGGACGACATCGTGGTTGCCACCCGCCTGACCCAGGCCTGCGCGCCGGTCGGCCCCAAGCACGTGGTCACCGACGCGCGCAACAACATCCTCGTGAGCCTGGACGGACGCCCGGCGCTCGACGTGTTCCGGGAGGATATCGGGAGCGAGTTTTCCGGCAACCTTGGCTTGGTCGCAGGGCGGATCTTCGCCGGGCTGCCCATCGAAGGCAGCGACACCGGCGACTACCTGGTGCGCAATCTCGTGGGGTTCGACACGGGGCACAAGCTGGTGGCCGTGGGGGAGACGGTGCGCCCCGGGCGGAGCATCATGTTCTGCCGGCGCGACCGCGGCAGCGCCAGCGACGACCTCGACCGCATGCTGACCAGCATCCGCAGCGGATTGTTCCGTGAGCCCAAAGGCGGCGTGTACTTCTCCTGCCTGGGGCGCGGCGCCAGCCTGTTCGGCGAGAACTCGGAGGAGCTGCGCATCATCCGAGACCGGCTGGGCGAAGTGCCGATCGTGGGCTTCTTCTGCAACGGCGAGATCTCCCACAACCGGCTCTACGGTTACACCGGGGTCCTGACGCTGTTCATGTGACCGATGCGTACCGGCGCGACGGGTGGGCGCGCATGATCGACACCTGCGGTGTTCGTCCTCTACTCGCGCGTTCCGCTCCCAGGCGCTGACCAGCATCAAGCGGACATGACGGACGCCGGCACGCGCCACGAACCACGAACAACGAGTCACCCATGAAAAATTCCCTCACCGAGCTGCTGCGCGCCTCTGCCGCGTCCCGTCGCTACCCCTTCCCGGAGCGTGCCGCCTTCTGGGAAGAACGCCTGATGCTGCACGTCAAAGACTTGGAGGGCGTGCTGGAGGCGCCCGCTTCGGGCGACACCCTGCTCATGCCACCGAAGGCGAAGCTGGAGGTGCTGCCTCCATCTGCTGCAACGGCGGCCGCAGCGTCGAGCCGTTCGTCGGATCTGGGTTTCGCGTCGGCGGCGGAGATCGCCTCGCGCGTGCGCCAGCGCGAGCTGTCGCCCTTCGAAATAGCGCGCGCGATCGTCGAACGTGCCGATGCCCATCGCTCCCTCAATGCTTTCATCACGTTGCGTCCGGAAGCCGTACTGCGCGAGGCGCGCCAACTCGAGGACCGAGTGCAGTCGGGCGAGGACCTGGGGCCGCTCGCGGGCGTGCCGGTGGCGGTGAAAGATCTCGTGCAGGTGAAGGGCTACCCCTTCACTTGCGGCACCAAGGCCATGCCGGGCGACGAGTCGGCGAGCGACGCCCATGTGGTGGCGAGGCTGCGCGCGGCGGGTGCGTTGATCGTCGGCACCACCAACCTGCACGAGCTCGCCTACGGCGTGACCAGCGCGAATCCGCACTTCGGCCACGTGGCGAATCCGACCGCGCCCGGCCACATCCCGGGCGGATCTAGTGGCGGGTCGGGCGCCGCCGTCGCCGCAGGGCTCGCTGCGATTGCCGTGGGCACCGATACCGGCGGGTCGATCCGAATCCCCGCTGCCTGTTGCGGCATCGTTGGCTTCAAGGGCACGCATGAGGCGGTCAGCCGCGCAGGCGTATGGCCGCTGTCCGACACGCTGGACCACATCGGGCCATTGACGCGCAGCGTGGCTGATGCTGCCCTGGGCTTCGAGGTGATGGCCGGCTTGCCACCGGGCTGCATCGGCTCCAAGAGCATCGAGCGACCGCGCCTGATCAAGCCGGCGCCGTACTTCTTCGATCAGCTCGACGGGCCGATTCGGGAGCGCATCGAGGCCGTGCTGCGCAAGCTCACCGGCGCGGGCGCGACGCTGGAGGAGCGGCGCGTCGACGCCATCCAGTACGCACCCGCGGTGCAGTTCGTCACCATCGCCACCGACGGCTGTCAGTCCAACTGGGCGTTGCTGACCGGACGGGGCGAGCGCATCGGCGCGGAGGTTCGCGTGCGGCTGGAAATCGGCCAGTTCATCGCTGCCATCGACTACGTCAAGGCGCAGCGGCTGCGCCGTCAAATCCGTGACGGCATGATCGCGGCGCTGAAGGACGCCGACGTCTTCGCGCTGCCCACGCTGCCGCTGTCAATTCCAAAGCAGGGGCTGAGCACGATCGAGTTTGCCGGCCGCAAGATGCTGCTTGCCGGTGCAGCGACCCGCCTCACCGGCCCGTTCAACTCGACCGGCATGCCGGCGCTCAGCATCCCCTGCGGCAGGGACAGCAGGGGGTTGCCCGTGTCGCTGCAGCTCGTCGGCCGCCCCGGCGCCGATGCGACGGTGCTGGCGGTCGGGAGATGGGCAGAGACTGTGCTCGCCGGGTGAGATCTGCGGGGCATACGGCCCCCGGTTGTCCGTGTCCACTTCCTAGGCGCATCCTGTTCGCCGCCTATCCCGATCTACTCTCACCCGTGTTGCAGTGAAACCGGTTCAGCCCCTGCGCCGATGATCCCGCTCGGCCTGTGCCCGCGCGAGCGGCTAAGGGTGAGGGAAGCTGACTGAAACGCGTACGGCCGGGGAGGTGCCTGGATGGAGCGCAGCGGAATCCAGGACAGTGTCCCCCGGATTTCGCTTCTGCTTCATCCGGGCTACAAGTCTGCTTCGGCCGCAGCTGAGTAAAGCAGCCTGGATGAAGCGTCAGCGAAATCCAGGAGAGCCCTACCTGCCACTCAGGTCGGGAAGACCACAACCTCGCGAATGGTCTGGCCCCGGCGGATCGCATCGAACCCGCTGTTGATCTCTTCGAGTGGGATGCGCCGCGTGATCAGTTCGTCGAGCTTGAGGTTGCCTTCCAGGTACTGCTGCACCAGCCAAGGAAAGTCGCGCCGCGGGCGCCCGCCGCCGTAGCTTGAGCGCACGATCTGCTTTTCGCCCATCAGCGAACCCCAGCGAAACGCGACCTCCTGGTTGACGTTGACCTTGCCCAGAAACACGACCCGTCCGCCCGGGCGGACAGCCTCCAGCGCCAGCCGGAACCCGCGCTCGTGACCCGCGGCCTCGAACACGTAGTCGGGCCCGCGCCCTTGGGTGATGCTGCGCAGCCGCTCCACGGCATCCGGCTCCGACGCATTGATCATCAGATCTGCGCCGAAGAGCTTGGCGGCGCGCAGCTTGGCATCGCTCACGTCGGCCGCGACGATCAGCCCAGCCCCGGCGAGCTTCGCCCCCTGGATCACGTTCAACCCCACGGCCCCGCAGCCGATCACCAGCACGCTCGCGCCCGGTTCCACGCGCGCCTTGCGCGTGGCCGCGCCCACGCCGGTCATCACGCCGCAACCGATGAGACAGGCGCGATCGAACGCGATCTCCTTGGACACCGCGATGGCGCCAGACTCCGGCACCACGCAGTACTGCGCGTGCGAGGACACCACCGAGAAGTGATGTATCTGCCGCCCGTTGCGGGACAGGCGCGAACGCCCGTCGAGCAGCATGCCCTTCGGCTGCCAGCGCGTGAAGGGCTCGCACAGGATGGGCAGGTCGCGCTCGCAGTAGAAGCACTGCCCGCAATGCGGATTCCATGAGCAGATCACATGATCACCGGGCTTGACCTGCGTGACGGCAGCGCCGACCGCCTCGACCACGCCGGCGCCTTCGTGACCGAGCACGATCGGAAGCGGATAGGCCAACGAGCCTTCGATCACTTCGAGATCGGTGTGGCAGAGCCCGCTCGCATGCAGGCGCACCAGGACGTCGGTGGGGGCCAGCTCGCCCAGCTCGATTTCTTCGATGTCGAGTCCTTTGCCCACCTGGTTCAGCACTGCCGCTTTGAATTTCACGCGTACACCTGCCGTAGCTATCGCCGGCCCATCTGCTCGGCGATGAACCGACTCCACACTTCGTCGGGCTGCCAGATCGCATGCATGTCCTTGCGCGCTTGCGCCTCGGACACGCCCTCGTGCAGCACGCGATAGAGGTAGACGAAGGCGGAAACGCGCTTGTTGGCCGCGCAGTGCACGAAGATGCGGCGTCCTTCGCAGGCGCGCATGAGCCCGCAGAACAGATCGAAGTCCGCGGCGGTGGGCGCGTCAAACTGTACCGGGATCTGGAAGTAGGCCATGCGATCGCGCGCTACGAGATTGCTCTCGTGTGCGATGGCGCCCTCGGAGGTGGGGAGCGCGAGGTTGATCACCACCTCGAACCCGGCCGCCCGGATAGCGGGAATGTGCTCTTCCCTGGGCATGCCCGACGTGCCCAGGCTCGGCGAGATCAAGCGGAAATCGCGGATGTCCTCGATGCTGTCCATGGAGTCTCCTGCCGTTCATCCTGCCAGCGATCCTCCGCCGTGCTGGGCCGGCCTAAGCTGCCGTGAGTTTACCAGCGCAGCCTGCGTCTTCTCCACCCAGAGCTGCACGCCTTGCAAACAGATCAACGACTTCTGGATTCCCGCTTCCGCGAGAATGACGGTCACACGAAACGCTTCGGCGTTTTGCGTCTGGGCGCGGGCGACTGCACGCCGTACCAGATAATCAAGGGCTGGCGAGCCTCAAATCATGGCC
>JBGPOV010000074.1:0-17442 GCA_041488255.1 Gammaproteobacteria bacterium
CGCTCGGTGGTAGGCGCCTGCGCGCAGGTTGTCGAGCACGCTCATGTGCGGGAACACGAGGCGGTTCTCGGGGACGAGCGCGATGCCGCCCGCGACGACGTCGTGCGGGGCGGCGCCAGCGATCTCGCGGCCGCCGAGGCGGATCGACCCCCGCTTCGGCTTGAGGATGCCGGTGACGGTCATCATCAGCGTGGTCTTGCCCGCGCCGTTCGGCCCCAGCAGGCAGGTGATGCTGCCCGCGCCCACCGCGAGCGTGACGCCTCTCAGCGCCTCGATCTTGCCATAGGCGGTGACGACGTCGCTGACCTGTAGCAACGGCTCAGCCATCACTGCTCCCCGCCGAGGTACGCCCTGCGCACCATCGGATCGGCCTGGACCTCGGCCGGCGACCCTTCGGCGATCTTCTGCCCGAAGTTGAGCACCGCGATGCGGTCGGTGACGCCCATGACGAGCTCCATCACGTGCTCGACGAGCAGGATCGTGACGCCGCGCTCGCGCAGCTTGAGGATGCGCTCGCGCAGCTGCGCGATCTCCTCGGCGTTCATGCCGGCGGCGGGCTCGTCGAGCAGCAGCAGCTTCGGCCGGGTCGCCATGGCGCGCGCGAGCTCGAGCCGCCGCTGCTCGCCGAATGCGAGGTTCGCCGCCAGCTCGTCGCGCTTGTGCGCGAGCCCGGAAAACTCGAGCATCGCGTCGATTTCCTCGCGCGAGGCGAGCGGCCCGCCGACCCAGCGTTTGAGGAATCCCTGTGCGGCGCGGTCCGCAGCCGAGTTCTGCGCGACCCACAGGTTCTGCCACACGCTGAGCTGGCCGAACAGGCGGATGTTCTGGAACGTGCGCGCGATGCCGTGCGCCAGCCGGTGATGCGTGGGCACCACCGTGATGTCCTCTCCCGCGAAGACGACGGTGCCGCCGGTCGCCGGATAGAGGCCGGTGACGAGGTTGACGGTCGTGCTCTTGCCCGAGCCGTTGGGTCCGATCAGCCCGAAGATCGCCCCTTGCGGCACCGTGAGATCGAGCGCGTCGAGCGCCCGCACGCCGCCGAAGTGCTTCGACAGCCCGCGCAGCTCAAGCATGGTTGCCGCCGATGAACAGGCGCCTCACGCGCTGCAGCACCGCCGCGTCGAGGAACCCCCGCGGGCGCACGTTCATCGCCAGCAGGATCAGCGCGCCAAACAGGAGGTTGCGCCAGTCGCCGAGGAAGCGCAGCCCCTCGATCAGGAATCCCTGGATGAAGATCACCGCGAGCAGCGTCCCGAACACGCTCGCCAGGCCCCCGAGGATCGGGTAGGCGATCGCGAAAGTCGAGACGAGGATGTTGAAGTTGATGTGCTCGATGTGCGTCGTGTAATGCGCGTAGATGCCGCCGCCGAGGCCTGCGATCGCGCCGCCGATCGTCATCGCCGACACCTTCACCGCAGTGAGGTTGATGCCGACGCTGTGCGCTGCGATCTCGTCCTCGCCGACCGCACGCAGCACCGCGCCGATGCGCGAGCGGTCCATCCACCACAGCGCCGCCATGACGAGGATAACGATCGCCCAGATGAACACCATCACGTCGAACGTCGTCCACCCATGCTCGGGGAAGTAGCGGATCTGGCGGAAGCCCTCGCCGCCGAGCGGGCCGACCTTCACCCCGCCTTTCGCGATCTGGTAGTCGAAGTTGAAGAAGAACAGGCGCACGCCCTCGCCGAATGCGAGGGTCGCGACCACCAGCATCAGCCCTTTCACGCGCAGCGCTGGAAAGCCCACCGCGCACGCCACGGCAGCCCCGAGCAGCGACGCGACGATGAGCGCCGGGATAATCGGCCAGCCGGCGAGCACGGTCAGCATCCCGGCGGCGTACGCGCCCACCGCGAAGAACCCGGCCTGCGCCAGGCTTACCTGCCCGGTCTGGAGCACCACATACGCGGACAGGCCGAGCAGCGTGTGCACGCCGATGATCTGCGCCAGACCGTAGTAGAAGTCCATCGTTGCGGCAAGGGGGTTACGGGGGGAGAAAGTTGCTCGAGGTCGACGCGCTTGGCGTAACGGCCGCGACCAGGATGCGGCTCATCTCATCGCTTTCTCGGTGTCCTCGGTGGTCCAAGCTTTGCAGCCTTTCAATCGCGCCCAGCGTGCGCGCCGAACAGCCCGCCGGGCCGGAAGATCAGGAACACGAACAGCAGCAGCATGAGGTAGATATCACGCTCGGTGACGCCGCGGAGGTACTGGAACAGGTTCTCGAAGCCGCCGACCAGCAGCCCGGCGACGATCGCCCCGGGGATGTTGCCGAGGCCGCCGATCACGGTGACGATGAGCCCCTTCACGGTGAGCGGCCCTGTGAGCAGCGGCGAGAGGGTTCCCACCGACGCGCCGATCATGGCGCCCGCGATGCCGCCGAGCACGCCGGTGATCACGAACGTCTGTGCGTTGACACGGTTCAGGCGGATCCCGCACAGCTGCGCCGCGACCGGTTGCTGCGACAGCGCGCGCGTCGCCAACCCCAGGCGCGTGTGATGCAGAAGCAGCAACAACAACACCATGCACGCCACGCTGATGCCGCCAACCAGCAGCAGGTCCCCTCGCAGCGTGAACCCGCCGATGCTCAGCATCACATCGTCGAACATCGCCGGGTACGACCGCGGCATGCCGGCGGTCGCATGGACGATGACCTCGTCGATCAGCAGCAGCATGCCTACCGTGGACATCAGAGCGGCAAGCGGGCTCGACAGCGGGATGAAGCGGAAGCAGGCGTAATAGACGACCAGCCCCAGCACGCCTCCGGACAGGGACGCCATGAGGAACACGATCCACGCCGGCGCCTGCGCGACGGCGAGGATTATCAAGCCGCAGTAAGCGCCCGCGATGGAGGCGGCGGCGTAGGACAAGTTGAGCTTGTGCATCACGCCGAAGATCAGCGTGAAGCCGATCCCGATCAGCGCGTAGGTCGCGCCGAACAGCACGCCGTCCGATATCGCCTGCAGGATATCCAGCATCGGGGCCGGTGGACCGGGTTATTGTTGTCGGAAGCCGGCGCGCCCCGTGGGTCGCGGGGTGCGTCGGTGCAGCACGAGAGGCGGGTTGCGTTCCCCTTGCGCAGCAGTTACAGCGGGTTGTACAGAACGACCCAGTTGCCGCTCAGCGCATGGACGAATAGATAGGGCTTGTCTGCCTCGCGCTCCTCGGTGCGCTTGCTCTTGCCGAGCAGTCCGTCGGTCTCCTTCAGGTTCGCCAGCCCCGTGCGGATCTTGTTGCGGTCAGCCTGCACCGTGTCGGGCTTGGCCATGACACCCTCGGACTCGATGACCTGCTTGAGGATCATGATGTTCTCCCAGGCGGCCATGCTGTGCAGGTCGGCGTGGCCCCCGAACTTCGACGTCGCCTGCGCCGCCTGCATCGCCTTCGGGTTCACCGGCGCGAAGCTGGTCGGGATCATGATGCCCTCCGCCTGCTTGCCGCAGCCTTCGAGCGTCTCGAGGCTGGAGGAGCTGGTCAGCCCGATCAGCACCTTCGGCTTCACGCCCTGGCGCTGCATTTCCTTCAGAACGCCGCAAGTGGTGAACGGGTGCGCGGCGATGGCGATGATGTCGGGGTTGGCCTTCTTCATCTCGCGCACCTGGGTGGCGAAGTTGGTGTCAGCCAGCAGCCATTTCGATTCGCCGACGACCTGGAAGCCGCTCGCGCTCGCCCGCTCCCTCATCACCACGTGCCATGACGCACGCGAGTGCGCAAAGTCCTCCTCGACGCCGCCATAGATCGTCTTGAGGTCCGGGTAATTGGTCTTGATGTAATCGAACATCGACGAATACATCGTCACCTCGTTCGGCACGTTGCGGAACGCCCATTCCGAGATCTTCGCCAGTCCCACCTTGATGGCGACGTCGGTGAAGACCGGGAACTGCAGGCCGGAGTCGCTCGGGTCGCCCGCTTTCTTCTGCAGGATGCCGAACAGCGGCTCGGCGACGTTCGAGCATGTCGGGCCGATGCCGACGATGGCGTTGGTGCCGGCGATGCGGCGTACGACCGAGATGCCTTCCTCCGCGTTGCAGCGGTCATCGTAGAACTCGACCTCGATCTTGCCGCGCGCACCGTCGCCGAGCTTGACGCCGCCGGACTTGTTGATCTGGTCGGCCGCGGCGAGCATCGCGGCTTCGCTGTTGATGCCGAACGAGCGCACGACGCCGGACTTCGCACCGAAGCCGGCGATCTTGACCGCCCGCTCCTGTGCGGAGGCCGACGGGCCAAGGGCGAGGCCGACCGTGGCGCAGACGGCGGTCAGGACGAGGCGGGACGCTTTCATGGTTTCCTCCCAGTGAGGGGATAGTGACGGAGTTTGTTCTTGTCCTTATCCTTGTCCGCAAGGCAGTGTAGTAACAGCGTATCGGCGAGTCAACGAGCAGCACACCGCTCCTGCTGCATTGCAATAGGCCAAGCCGGCGCGCCGCTCAACCGCGGATCCATGATCCAGGAGGGATGCTCATGAAGTTTGACAAACGCAAGGCGCCCAGTGCGCGTAAGACCAAGACCAGCGCGTTGAAGCGGCCGGCGAGGACGCCCGCGCGCGTGGCAACGCCGCCCAAGAGACGTGCGGCTTCCCGGCGGCGGCCGGCAGCGAAAGGCAACATGTTCGACGTGCTGAGGCCGGTCGAGGCGAACTACGCGCCGCTGACGCCGATCTCCTTCCTGCGCCGATCGGCGGAGATCCATCCGGAGCGCACGGCGGCGATCCACGGCAGCCGGCGCTTCAGCTACCGCGAGCTGTACGCCCGGGCCCGGCGGCTCGCCTCTGTCCTGGCCAAGCGCGGCGTCAGCCGCGGTGACACCGTCTCGGCGATGCTGCCCAACGTCCCGGCGATGCTCGAGGCGCACTTCGGCGTGCCGATGCTGGGCGCCGTCCTCAACACCATCAATACGCGTCTCGACGCCGACACCGTCGCCTACATCCTCGCGCACGGCGAGGCAAAGGTGCTGATCACGGACCGTGAGTACGCCGGCGTCGTCGGCCCGGCGCTGAAACAGCTCGGCAACAGGAGCCTGCTGGTTGTGGACGTCGACGACCCGCTCTATCAGGGGCCGGGCGAGCGCGTCGGCAGCGTCGAGTACGAGGATTTCATCGCCGCGGGCGACCCGGCGTTCGAGTGGCGGCTGCCTGCCAGCGAGAGCCAGCCGATCGCGCTGAACTACACCTCCGGCACGACCGGCCGGCCGAAGGGAGTCGTCTACCACCATCGCGGGACGTTCCTCGAGGCCATCGGCAACATCATGGCGTGGCCGCTGCCGCCCGCACCGGTGTACCTGTGGACGCTCCCGATGTTTCACTGCAACGGCTGGTGCTTTCCCTGGTCGGTGACGGCGATGGGCGGCACGCAGATCTGCCTGCGCCGGGTCGACCCGGCTCAGATCTTCACCATGATCGTCGAGCATGGCGTCACGCACATGTGCGGCGCGCCGACGGTGCTGTCGCTGCTGATCAACGCCCCGGAGGACCAGAAGCGCAAGTTCCCGCGCGTCGTCGACATCCAGACCGGCGGTTCGCCACCGCCCGCGAAGGTCATCAAGGCGATGGAGGAGCTGGGATTCCGCGTCACGCACATCTACGGCATGACCGAGCTGCAAGGCCCGTCGACGCTCGCCGAGCCGCAGGAAGCGTGGAAAAGCCTGCCGCTCGAGCAGCGCGCCATCGAGATGGCGCGGCAGGGCGTGCGCTATCCGGTGGTCGAGGAGCACATCGTCGGCGACAGCAAGACCTGCACGCCGGTACCGAAGGACGGCACCACCATCGGCGAGATCCTGATCAAGGGCAACACCGTGATGCTCGGCTACCTCAAGGACCGCAAGGCCACTGCCGAGGCCTTCGCGGGCGGCTGGATGCACACCGGCGACCTCGCCGTGTGCCACCCGAACGACTACGTGGAGATAAAGGACCGCGCCAAGGACATCATCATCTCGGGCGGCGAGAACATCTCGAGTGTCGAGGTCGAGATCGCGCTGTACAAGCACCCGGCCACGCTGTTCGCGGCGGTGGTGGCACGCCCCGACGACAAGTGGGGCGAGACGCCGTGCGCGTTTGTCCAGCTCAAGCCGGGGGTGAATGCGACCGAGGAGGAGTTCATCGCCTTCTGCCGCGACAAGCTCGCGCGCTACAAGGTGCCGAGGAAGGTGGTACTCGGGCCGATCCCGACGACAGCGACCGGCAAGATCCAGAAGTACGTGCTGCGCGAGCGGGCGAAATCGCTGTAGAGCACTTCGCGACGAGGCTCGAGATCACTCCTGCGCTGCGGTCACGTCGCCGCCCAACAATCTGATATTCAGCCGGCCGCCACGGAACACCATCTCCTGCAACGCTCGCGCAGGCCGTCCATCTCGTTCAGCAGGCGGTTGAGCAGCACCTCCTCGCAGGGGTGCCCATCTGCTCACGGGCACGCGCGATCAGGTCCGCATCCTCGATCACGACGATGGAGGGCTGCAGAAGGCGCGCGAGTGCGATGTACTCCTTGAGCAAGCCCACCTGCTCAGCGGTGATGATCAGAGTCGTGTGGCCGGGTAGAGCCGACGTCAGGTAGCGCACCGTGTACGTTTTTCCCGTGCCGGGTGGACCGTAGAACAGCAGCCGCTTCGAGCATCGGGTGCCTCCCCAGATCACCAACCTGCTACCGCCAGCATCGCGTCCAGCCCGCCGGCATCGAAACCGTCCATGCGCTGGTTGCCCACCAAAATGACCGGGACGCCGCGCCCGCCGAGCTGGGCAAATTCGCTGCGGCCCCGGTCCGACACTTCTACGTCCACCTCGTCGTAGGGCACGCCTTTGGCTGTGAGGTGGGCCTTTGCCTTCTTGCAGTAGCCGCACCAGGCCGCGGTGTAGATGCGGACCTTGTCCTTCGCCTTGGCGGCCGGGGCGGCGCGCACGGTCGAGACCACGGCGGGGCCCTGAATGGAATTGATCTTGAGCTTGACCTGCTGTGCCTTGGCCTCAGGCGGTGGGCTGTCGGAGTATTGCACCCGGCCCTGGGCGTCGGTCCACTTGTAGACGTCGGCGCTGGCAGATAGGGGTGCGATCAGTACGAAGAGAAGCAGGAAACGGAGTGCGGTCATGGTGCTCTCCCGGAGGGTGCGCACTCAGGCGCGACGGCTGAATGCCCGCTTTGTTCGACTGTCCTTGGTCTGACGGGAGGGAGCGGCCGCCGCCACCTGGTTTCGGCCTTTGGACTTCGCGTCGTAAAGCGCTTTGTCCGCCTGTTCGATGAGGTCGGCCAGGGTGCCGTCGCCATCACGCGTGGTCGCGATGCCTATACTCACCGTCACGCGCAGCGTCGCGATGTCGCTGAAGGTGGTGCTGCACCGCTCCTCGATCGCGCGTCGGAGTTTGTCCGCGATGGCGAGGCCCTGGTCGACGTCGCAGCCCGGCATGCCGATGAAGAACTCGTCGCCGCCATAGCGTCCGACGATATCTGCGGCACGCATCGACGAGACCAGCAGTCCGCCGACCTCCTGAGCGACTCGGTCGCCCACCGCGTGCCCGAAGCGGTCGTTCACCGACTTGAACTGGTCGATGTCCAGTGCCAGGCAGCTCAAGGGCTTGCCGCTGCGACGCGCATCTTCCCGCGCTTGAGCCATGCGTTCGAAGAATGCCCTGCGGGTGAGGCATCCGGTCAGCGAGTCGTGCGAGGCCAGACGTTCGAGCTCGACGTTCTTCTCCGCGATCTCGTCCCGCGATGCGTGGAGCTCGGTGAGGGCGTTGGATAGCCGCTCGTTTGCCAGATGCACTGCCGTGAGGTCATCGAATGTCGCCACGCATCCACGCACAACGCCGCGCGGATCGGCGATCGGCGCGCAGTTGACCACCAGTTTCTTGCGGGTTACGGGTGAGGGCGCGACCTCGATCGCGTAGCCCATGACCGGCTTCCCACCGTGCATGGCACGCGTCCACGGGTACCCGGCTGCATCGGAGGGAAGACCCGCGGCGAGCCAGGGCAGTTTGGACAGTTGCTTGCCCACCATGTCTGAGGACCCGTCCCCGGGAAGCGCACGAAAGGCCCGGTTGGCCAGCAGCACGCGCCCACGCCTGTCCAGCACCACCACACCTTCGGTCATGATGTCGAAGGCCAGCGTGACGCGCTCCGGGATCACCGCCTTGGGATCCAGATGGACCAGGGCACGGCGGATGTACTGCCAGTAGACGAGCGTTCCCAGCAGCACAATCCCAAGCAAGGTGATCCAGAGCGGATGGCCGAGTGCGCGTTGGACCGCGCTGCGTTGGTCAGGAACATAGACCATCTCGAAGCTGCCCCACGGCTCGCTGCCGGTAGACAATGAGACCAGCAGCTCGGTCGGCGTCGAGCGCTCCCCGTCCGGTTCGGTCCACGCCTTCTTGTGGTCGCCCGCCTGCGCGAGCAGGGTCCGGTCCGCTCGTCGCACCGCGACCGACCGGATGCTCGGGTCGTGCTCGCGCATGCGTTCAAGCGCGAGTGCCAGGGTCTTTTGGTCGCCCCGCTCCAGGAAAACCGCCACCTGTGTCGCTGCGCTTTCGGCAAACGCCTCGCGCAGGTGCATGAGCTGGACGTCTGGGTCTGGAAACACGCCGAACAGCAAGTCGACCACGAGCAGAATCGCGCTGGTGAGCATTACCAGTCCGAAGGTGATCTGGACGGTCGGCCGTATGCGCATCAGCCTCGCCCTGCTCCGGCGCTATCACGCTGCGGGCCTCCCGCATCGAGCACGCGGGTGACGGCCCGTTCTTCGTCCGCATCCGGCGCGGTATCCCCCGTCGCGCCCTCACCGTCAGTCGCCGCGTCGACGATTGGCAGCAGGTCGACATGCTGCCAGAACGGGAGTCCGAGGATCAGCAGATAGGTCCACAGGCTCGAATGCAGGAGGAACATCGCGGTGCCGCCCGTCACCAGAGTCGCGCTCAGCCGTCCAGTACTGATGCGCGGAGCAATCGGGGTACTCGCGCCACGATCTCGGGACGAGGCGTGATCCACCTGCGCAGATCCCGCGGTTATCGGGAGCACCTCCAAACTTGGCTCAACCGCCTTGGCCTGCCTGTTTCCCCCGGTGGGCCTGCGTTGCGTAGTGTCCGCGGGGCAGTCGGGGGAGACGGACGCCCCTGCTTCGCCCCCCGGCCGCCGTACCAGGACTCTCTCGCCCCGGCCATCGAACAGACGGATGCAGGCTCGGTGCGCCCGAACGCCCTGGGCAACACCGCCGCCCTGTCTGCCCGCAGCGTCTGCACCTCGTTCGAGTGCATGGGGATCGAGAGCGCGGGATGACGTCTGCGCGAGCGCAGTCGGGCATGCAGCGCTCATACAGGCAACCACGCTAACTGCCGCGAGCTGGCTTGCGGCGCTCCGGGAGGCGTTTATCATCGAGGGCAGATCACGCGGGCAAGTGACCTCATCCTCCCAGTTCTTCGTCAAACGAGTTGACCAAGTGGCGTCATGGACCGACACCTAGGGAGGTGATGCAGGCGACTGCCCCATGCGCCAGCAAGAGTGGTGCCACTGCTGCTATGGCCGCAGGAACACCGGGCTGTCCATCCGGATCCGCCGCCAACACTCGGACCGAGATGAGAAGTTCCGCTTGGCGGAGGCGATAGCGCGAACCGCCGAAAATGGCGCGACCGTGCCGCAGCAGGTGCGTCGGATCGCCAACCCGGGCATCATGAAAGTCTTGATCCAGCGCAAGCTGCGAACCGTGTCTCCGCCGAGAATATAGCGCCCGCCAGCTGGCAGCGGCGAACACGATACTTAACAACATGCCCCGCCTCCATCGCTACTTACTGGCTGCGGTCCTGGTCGCGGCCATCCTCGGCGCCGGCTGGTACTTCACTCGCCCGAAGCCGATCGCGGTCGCGGTCGATACCGTCGACCGCGGACTGGTCGAGCGTACGATTTCCAATACGCGCGCTGCGACGGTGACCGCGTGCCGCCGCAGCCGGCTGGCGCCGAAGTCGGGTGGGCAGATCGCCCGGCTGCTGGTGCGCGAGGGCGACCGCGTCAAGGCCGGCCAGGTGCTGCTCGAGCTGTGGAACAAGGATCTGGTCGCCAACGAGCGCCTGGCCGAGGACCAGCTCAAGGCGGCTCGCCTGCGTGCGCGGGAGGCCTGCCTGGCCGCGGACCTGGCCGAGCGCGACGCCGAGCGCTCGCGCCAGTTGAAGGAGAAGGGCTTCATCAGCGACGATCGGCTGGATCGCGCCGTGTCCGATGCGCAAACCAAGCGTGCGGGTTGCGATGCCGCGCATGCCGAGGCCGAGCAGGCTCAAGCGCGAATCTCCGCGGTGCAGGCCGATCTTTCGCGCACCGTGCTGCGCGCACCGTTCGACGGAGTCGTGGCGAAGATCACCGGCGAGCTTGGTGAGTTCACCACGCCTTCCCCGCCCGGCATCCCGACCCCACCCGCAGTCGATCTCATCGACGACAGCTGCCTCTACGTGACTGCGCCAATTGACGAGGTCGATGCTCCTGCCATACGGCTGAAGATGCCGGCGCGCATCAGCGTCGATGCCTTCCCGGGCCGCAAATTCAAGGGGCATGTGCGTCGGATCGCGCCCTATGTGCTGGAGGCGGAGAAGCAGGCGCGCACGGTCGACGTGGAGGTGGAGTTCAGCGATCCGGCCGAGACGCAGGTGCTGCTGGTCGGCTACAGCGCCGACGTCGAGATCATCCTGGATGCGCGCGACAACGTGCTGCGTGTGCCCACACCGGCCATCCAGGAGGGCAACCGCGTGCTGGTTTATGTGCCGCGAACGGAGGCGGCGGAAGAGCGCAGGATCACCACCGGCCTGTCGAACTGGCAGTACACCGAAGCCACTGCGGGACTGGCGCAGGGCGACCAGGTCGTGCTCTCGCTGGAGAAGCCCGGCGTGAAGGCCGGCGCCAAGCTCGTGCCCGAGAAACCGGACATCCGCCCGTCGCGCAAATGATCGGCCTGGAGCAGATCAGCCGCGTGTTTCAGGTCGGCGGGCAGCCTGTGCACGCGCTGCGCGAGGTCACGCTCGCGGTCGGGTCGGGGGAATACGTCAGTCTCATGGGACCATCAGGCTCGGGGAAGTCCACGTTGCTCAACATCGTCGGCTTGCTCGACCGCGCGAGCAGCGGCATCTACCGTCTGGATGGGAAGGATGTGACGGCGCTGTCGGACGAAGAGCAGGCGCGCGTGCGGCGCGAGAAGATCGGTTTCGTGTTCCAGTTTTTCCATCTCGTTCCTCGCCTCAGCGCCGCGGAAAACATCGAGCTGCCGATGGCCCTGGCCGGGATCTCGGCCGGAGAACGTCGCGCGCGCGCCTTGGAGCTGTTGAAGGCCTATGGTCTGGGGGACCGCGCCGATCACCGCCCCGACCAGCTCTCGGGCGGACAGCGCCAGCGCGTTGCCATTGCGCGCGCCACCGTGATGCGCCCGGGCATTCTCTTGGCCGACGAACCCACCGGCAATCTGGATCGCGCGTCGGGGAAGGATGTGGTGCAGATCCTGGAGAGCCTGCACGAGAGCGGCGTCACCTTGCTGCTCGTCACCCACGATCCCGAGCTCGGCCGGCGCGCGCATCGCCGGCTGCGCATGGTGGACGGCGCCATCGCCGAGGACCGGAAAGAGGACGAGCCATGAGGCCGCTCGACGTGCTGCGCTTCGCCTGGGTCAGTCTGCGCGGCTACCCTGGCCGCACCCTGCTCATGACCACCGCGATGGCCATCGGCGTGGCGGCGGTCGTGATCTTCACCGCTTTGGGCGAGGGCGCGCGGCGCTATGTGGTGGACCAGTTCGCCTCGCTCGGCACCAATCTGCTGATCGTGTTCCCCGGGCGCAGCGAGACGGCCGGGGCCGGCCCGGGCATGTTCCTCGGGCAGACCCCGCGGGACCTCACGCTGGACGACGCGCTCGCGCTGACTCGCAGCCGCGCAGTGCTGCGCGTGGCGCCGTTGGCCGTGGGCTCGGCGCTCATTTCCTTCGGCGGGCGCAGCCGCGAGGCACCGGTCATCGGCACCACCGCCGAGTGGCAGGTCATCCGCAACATGCAGATGGCGCAGGGGTCGTTCCTGCCGGGCGGCGACCCGCACGCTCCCAGCCCGGTGTGCGTGATCGGCGCAACGGTGCGAGACGAGTTGTTTGGCGCTGCGCCCGCGCTCGGCCAGTTCGTGCGCATCGGCGACCGCCGCTTCCGTGTGATCGGCGTCCTGGCCACGCAAGGCCAGCATATGGGCTTCAACACCGACGAGATGGTGATCGTGCCCGTGGCCTCGGCCCAGGCGCTGTACAACATCAATACGCTGTTGCGCATTTTGGCCGAGGCACGCAGCCGCGAGGAGCTGGATGCAGCCAAGCGCGACATGACTCGGATCATCCAGGACCGCCACCAAGGCGAGCTGGACGTCACGGTGGTGACACAGGATGCGGTGCTCGCCACCTTCGACCGCGTGCTCACGGCGCTCACCTTGGCGGTCGGAGGCATCGCCGCTGTCAGTCTGGGCGTGGCCGGGATCCTGATCATGAACGTGATGCTGATCGCCGTGTCGCAGCGCACGCGCGAGATCGGCCTGCTCAAGGCCGTCGGTGCGGCGCCGGGACAGATCCGGCTGCTGTTCTTCGCCGAAGCCGTGCTGCTGTCTTCCATTGGCGCCGCGGCCGGAGTGGTGCTGGGGCTGGCAGGGAACGCCATGATTGTGCGCGTCTATCCGATTTTGCCGGCGACGGCCCCGGCGTGGGCGGTCGTCGCAGCGGTGGCCACGGCGGTGACGACCGGCATCGTATTCAGCATCATGCCGGCGCGCCGTGCCGCCCGGCTCGATCCCGTGAGCGCTCTCTCCGGGCGCTGACATGGCGGCCGCGGACTTTCTGCGCTTCGTCTTCAGCTCGCTCGCGGCGCACCGGCTGCGCAGCTTCCTCACCGCGCTGGGCATCTGTGTAGGAATCGCCGCGGTCATTCTGCTGACCTCCATCGGTGCCGGGCTGCAGCAGTTCGTGACCTCGGAGTTCACCCAGTTCGGGACCAACTTCATCAACATCAACCCGGGCAAGGTGACCACCCAGGGGATGTCGGTCGGGGTATTCGGGTCGGTGCGGCCGCTAAGCTTAGACGACGCGGAAGCGTTGCGGCGGGTGCCGCAAGTCCTGCTGACCAATGCCGGTGTCGTCGGCAACGCCGAGGTGAGCGCCCAGGGCCGGGCGCGACGCGTCACCGTGTTCGGCTCGGGGCCTGATTTCCTGGCCGCGTTCAAGATGGAGCTTGCGCTCGGACAGTGGCTCCCGCACGAGGAGCTTAGCCAGGCGCGGGCCTTCGCCGTGCTGGGACCGACAGTGCGGCAGGAGTTGTTCGGAGGCGCCAACCCGCTGGGCAGCCGCATCGAGATCGGCGGCTATCGTTACCGGGTGATCGGCGTGATCAAGTCCAAGGGCAACGTACTGGGATGGGACTTCGACGACTGCGTGTATATCCCCTCGGCCCGCGCGTTGGAGCTGTTCAATCGCGAGGGCCTGATGGAGATCCACGTCGTCCACGATCCACAAGCAGACGTGAACCAGCTGGTGGAGCGGGTACGCCAGGTGCTGATCGCCCGCCATGGGCGTGAGGACTTCACCATCACTCCGCAACAGAAGATGCTGGACACGCTGAACTCCGTGCTGCAGGTCTTGACCTTCGCGGTCGGCGCGCTGGGCGGGATCTCGCTGGTGGTGGGCGGCGTGGGGATCTTGACCATCATGACCATTGCAGTAGCCGAGCGCACGGTCGAGATCGGTCTGCTGCGCGCGCTGGGCGCGCCTCGCAGGCAGGTGCTGACGCTGTTCCTGGCGGAAGCGACGCTGCTCGCCGCTGCGGGCGGGCTTTCCGGCCTGGCGCTGGGCTACGCGCTGGCGCAATTGCTGCACGCGGTGTTCCCGGCGCTACCCGTTAGCACTCCCTGGCTGTATGCGTTTCTGGCCGAGCTGATCGCCGTGTCGGTGGGCCTGGCCGCAGGCGTAGCGCCCGCGGGCCGCGCCTCACGCCTCGATCCAGTGGAGGCGCTGCGGGCGGAGTGAAGGGCCGGGCCTCACCGGATCGATCGGGATATTGATCATCATCAAACGAAACTCGGCCGACCTCCCTAGACTCCCAAAGCGAGGGGGATTGCGCCATGGGGCAGGAAATTAGCCGCATCCGGTTCGAGCCGGGGGATTTCGAGCAGTTTTCCGCTCGCCTTGTGCTCGAGACCGACCTGCTCGACCGCTGGCTGCGGGAAGGGCGGTTCGACCAGACGTCTTACGTCGCCGGGTTCGAGCTGGAGGCTTGGCTGCTCGACCGGAATTTCTTCCCGTTCCCGATCAACGAGGCCTATCTGAAGCGTTTGAACGACCCGCTGGTGGTGCCGGAGCTGTCCAAGTTCAACGTCGAGCTCAATGGCACGCCGCAGTTGCTGACCGGGCGTGCGCTCAGCGAGCTGGAAACCGAACTTACTGCGACCTGGCGCCGCTGCCTGGCGGTGGCGCACGAGCTGCAGGGCACGTTGGTGATGATCGGCATCCTGCCCACGATCCGCGAGCGGGACCTCACGCTGGCGAACATTTCTCCGCTCAACCGCTTTCATGCGTTGAACCATGAGGTGCTCAAGCTGCGCGGTGGGCGTCCGATCCGGTTGGACATCGCCGGGCGCGAGCGGCTGCAGCTGACTCATCGCGACGTGATGCTCGAGGCGGCCACCACGTCGTTCCAGGTGCATCTGCAGGCCCCGGCCGAGGAAGCTGCGCGTTACTACAACGCATCGGTGCTTCTGTCCGCGCCCTTGGTGGCCGTGTCGGCCAACTCGCCGTGCCTGTTCCAGAAGCAGCTCTGGGACGAGACGCGCATACCGCTGTTCGAGCAAGCCGTGGACACCGGCGATGCGGGGCACCCTGAGCACCGGCGCGTAACGTTCGGCTCCGGGTACCTGCAGGACAGCGCCGCCGAGTGCTTCCGGGAGAACGTGGAGCGCTACCAAGTGCTGCTGCCGATCCGGTTCGACGATGGGCCGGACGGCCTGCGTCACTTGCGCCTGCACAACGGCACCATCTGGCGCTGGAACAGGCTGCTGGTCGGGTTCGACGGCCAGGCCACGCCGCACGTCCGCATCGAGCACAGGGTGATGCCTGCCGGGCCGAGCATCGTGGACATGATCGCCAACGCCGCCCTGTATCTTGGAGCGGCACGCTTCCTCGCAGGGCTCAGGGCGGCGCCCGAGGCCGACCTGCCCTTCGCTCAAGCACGCGACAACTTCTACCGCGCCGCGCGTGACGGCCTGGCGGCAAATGTGGTCTGGCTGGACGGCAGCCGCGTCGATGCGCGCACCTTGCTGCTCGACGAAATCGTTCCGATGGCGCGTGAGGGCTTGAGGATCCTTGGCGTGGAGGAAGAGGAGAGCGAGCGTTACCTCGATATCATCATCGCCCGCCTGCGCACCGGCCAGAACGGCGCCGCCTGGCAGCGTGCACACCTCGAGAAGCACGGGCGGGACAGCTTCCGGCTCACGGCCGATTACCTCGAGCACCAGCGTACGGCGATGCCCGTGCACGAGTGGGTCGTGTAAATGCTCAATGTCTTGGAGACATTGCCGGCCGGATTCCTCGATGCGCCGGTGCGGGAGCTGTACAGAGTCCTGGCTGGTCCCAGCCTGATCCATCTGCCCGGTCGCCGCAACGAACCGCTGTTCGTCTGTGTCCTGCTCCACGGCAACGAAGACACGGGGTTCAAAGCAATGCAGACCGTTCTGCGCAAGTATCAGGGCCAGCCGCTGCCCCGGGCACTGTCCCTGTTCGTGGGCAATGTCGCCGCGGCGCGTGAGGGATTGCGCAGGCTGGAGCAGCAGCCTGACTACAATCGCGTCTGGCCCGGGGCCGACACTGCGGGGCAGCCCGAGCACGCGATGATGGATGCGGTGGTGGAGCAGATGCGCACCCGCGGCGTATTCGCCAGCATCGACATCCACAACAACACCGGGCTCAATCCGCACTACGGCTGCGTCAACCGGCTCGATCCGCCGTTCCTGCAGCTCGCCACGCTGTTCTCGCGCACTGTGGTGTACTTCAAGCGTCCCCTTGGCGTGCAGTCCGCGGCTTTTGCCTCGCTGTGCCCGGCCGTGACGCTGGAGTGCGGAAAGCCGGGCAACCAGAGTGGCGAGGCGCATGCGGCGGCGTTCGTTGAGGCCGCCTTGCATCTGGCGGAATTCTCACAGCGCCCGGTGGCCGCGCAGGATCTGGACTTGTTCCATACCGTGGGAGTGGTCAAGGTCGCTCCCGAGGTGACGTTCGGTTTCGAGCACAGCGACGCACAGCTGCGGCTGGAACCCGATCTGGACCACATGAACTTTCGCGAGCTGCCTGCCGGGACCCGGTTCGGCTTCGCGACCAACAACCGCGCCGCTCCGCTCCAGGTGATCGATGAGAATGGCCGCCGGGTGGAGGACCAGTTCTTCGAACTGAGGAAGGGCGAGGTACTGCTCAAGCGTCGCTCCATGCCCGCCATGCTGACGACCGACGCGCGGATCGTACGCCAGGATTGCTTGTGCTATCTCATGGAGCGGTTGTCGTTGGGAGGCCGGTGATCCCGAACGCGTCTCGACGCTGCGGCGGTGCTGGTACCATGAGCCAATCGCCGCGAGTTCGCAGGAGCGGTGTCTTTTCCCCGTGCCCTGGACGGCAAGCGAGTTGTTCCGGGCGTTGTCCTTTTTCGATCGAGGAGTCTATCTATGCATTTCGCCATCTCCGCCACATGGGGTCCGACTGACCCAACCCGCGCCGCGCTGCCGTTTATCTTCGCTGCTTCCGCGTTACAGGCCGGTGACACGGTCGCGCTGATGCTGTTTCATGATGCCGTGCACATCGCAACCGAGGGCACGGCGGCGAAGTTGGTCCCGTTCGGCCCGTCACCGCGGTTCGAGGAAGTCTTTGCGCACCCCAAAGCTGAAGTGCTGGTGTGCAAGCCATGCGCGCAAGTGCGCCACATCGCCGATGGAAACCTCGATAAACGGGCAAAGATGGCCGGCATGAACGAGTTTCATGCCAGTGCCTCGCGCGAAAATGCGAGGGTAGTGTGTTTTTAGTTCTTGGAGGAAGACCGAGTCAAGACGTTCCGAGCAGCGCGCGGCACGCATCCGCGATCGCCTCCGCGCTCATGCCGTACTTCGCGCGCAGCGCGACGGTGGGTCCTACCATCGCGAAGGTGTCAGGCATGCCGACCATGCGCATGCGTGTGGGACGCTCGACGGCAAGCAGTTCGGCGACCGCTCCGCCCAAGCCGCCGGTTAGGTGATGCTCCTCCGCCGTCACGATTCCGCGGGTCTCGGCAGCGGCCGTGAGGACAGCGTCGCGGTCGAACGGCTTGAGCGTGTGCATGTTGATGACGCGGGCGCCGATGCCTTCCTGTCGCAGCACGTCGGAGGCTCGCACCGCCATCTCGACCAGCGCTCCGCACGCGAGCACGGCGACGTCCTTGCCGGGCCGCAGTTGCACCGCACGGCCGAGCCG
>JBGPOV010000075.1:0-17177 GCA_041488255.1 Gammaproteobacteria bacterium
CAGAAACACCGCCCCGGTGAGGCGTATCGCTCTAAGCACGTCCGATAGTGCATCCATAGTCCGCCCTGCCGACTGCCTGGTTCGCTCCGCTGTTACCCGAGCGTACTTACCCAAGCGTCGGCATCACTCGTCGCGCATCTCTTCCAGGATGCGGATCAGCCGCTCAAGCTCTTGATCGTTCATACGCCCCCTAGGCTCGGAGACCGGGCCTGCATCTCAAAGCGGCGAACCGAAACACCCGTCTCCCTCATCCCCTTCCCTTCTCCCGAGGGGAGAAGGGAGTTTCCCGTCCAAGCTCAGGGAACCGCCTGCGCCGGTACGAGCCGTATCGCCTGCTCGGGACAGGCGGCTACGCATCGTCCGCAGGCATGGCAGTCCTGCGAGCGAACGGCAAAGGCTTGCCTTCCTCCGTGGACCCACGATTTCAACCTTCCGGCCAGCGAGAGTCCGGCGCGATCATCGGGCGCGAGCGCGCGCAGCTCGAACACGTGGTAGGGGCAGACCTCTGCGCACGCGCTCTTGCCTTCACAGCGGTTGCGGTCGATCACCGGCACCACGCGGCCGGGGAGACCGCTGCACTGGGCGTCCGGTTTGTTTTCGGGTCCGCTCACGCTTTTGCAGTAACCCGCATCGGTGGCCTGCCAGCCCTAGTAGCTAGGCGTGCACGATTCCGCGGCCGGAATGCCGCAGGATATTGAATTGTCCGTAGGTGGCGGTCAGGTCGAGTTTCACCGCACCGTTCGCCTTCGTCGTCGCGCTCCCTATCTCGGCCAACTCGAACTCGATGCCGTTGGGAATGTCGATCCGAACGCGGTGTTCGGCGCCGGTGGCCGGGCTCTGGATCGGCCGGCCCACCGATTCGACTACACCGGGGATGGCGACGCGGGCGGTGCGAGCTTCCACGTTCACGTCGTACTCGATGGGCCTGAAGAGCGGCTCGTGGACCTTGTCGGACATGGCGCGGAACACCCACCAGTGGGTCGCCGCTTCTGCGGTCTCCTCTCCATGCAAGATCTTGACCAAGGCGTCACGCTGGCGCGCGTCCGCACGCTCGTCGATCACGGCTTGCAACTCGCCCTTTCCCTCGAAGATCGGCCCTGGCCAGGCATAGAACATCGCGGCTTTGAGCCCCTCCAACCCGACTTCGCCGAAATACCCCTTGTCGATGCGAACCACTTCGAACCCACGACAATGGCCGTGCGTGGGCAGGGCTTCGAATTGACAGGGGCAACCGTACGAGCAGTTGCAGTTCCCGAACGACACGCCCTCGACATACCAGTCGACCATGACGCCTCCCTTCTCGATCGCCGCGTGACGAGAACAGACGGCTGCGATCCAAAGTTCCCTCTATCGTACTCCGCAGGGAGTGGCGGATGTTCGAAGCTCTCCGCGGATCCCGCCGACGGAACTCATGCGCGTCGTCAACCCCGGCTGCGGGCCAAAGCCTGCCACGGAGCATCGATCGACGCCGCATGGAACAGGATATAGGCGCCGAGCGCCTCACGGGGACCGACGCAGATCAACTCGTCGGTCGCGACGATCGACCGGATGCCGTCTCGGGCCAGCGCGCGGCGCGTCTCGGCGAGGTCGGCGCTGCGCAACCCGATAGCTGCGATATATGGCAGGTCCGGCAGCGTGAGATCGGGCAGGATTGCGGCGGCGCTGCCTGGATCTACCAGGAGGAGACGACCACGGTCAAGCGCGATTGCAGCGCAGCCGTCGGCGCTCTTCACCGCTCGCCCAATGAAACGGCCATAGCGCAGAGCTGCCTCGACCGGGTCACCAACGCAGATCAGCAGACCCGTCAGCGCATCGGCACGATTTTCATGCACGGTCGTCCCCGGAGTCCACAACAGTTCCGGCGTGTGGTTGGTCAGCATCTGCACGCGGCCCTCCGCCATCTCGCCGGGCTCGGTGCGCAGCACGGAGTAAGCCATCTGACGTTCGCCCTCTGGAGTCGCGACGCGCCGCCGCAGGTGGACGATGTCTTGCATGGCAAATCCGGCCTTGATGAGCCGGTCGCGTTGCGCCGGCATGTCAGTGTGTGTCAGCGCGATGAGGTGTAAGCCCTGGTAGCGCGCCATCGCTGTTCGCAATTGGTCAGAGAGCAGGGTTTGACTGGTGGCAGCGAGCACCTCGATGAATCCGCGGTCGAGCAGCGTCAGGCGGTTCGAGGTGCCGGTCGCCACCAGATCCCCGTGTTTGTTGGCGTTGTAGTGGACGTTGAGCGGTGAGACCTGGAACCCCAGGCGCGTCAGCTGATGCGCCGCCGCCTCCAGATCGGCGACGAAATAGCCGACGTGGTCCAGGAACAGCTCGTCGCCTTCCGGCAGTTGTCGGTCGATCCACGCCGCTTCAGCCGACATCTTCCCGCGTGTTCTCCGGAACTGCGCGAACTCGGGAACCAGGAAAGACGTCGCTGCGCAGCACGGCGTAGGCCACCACGTCCTCAAAGCGCCCCCATTTGCGCACGCGCTGCCGCAAAACTCCCTCCCGCTGCAACCCCAGTTTGAGCAGGACCTTACCGGACGCAGGGTTGCGCGCCATGTGGAAAGCATAGATCCGGTTCAGGCCGAGGGACTCGAAGCCGAACCGCACCACCGCCGTGCCGGCCTCGGAAGCATAGCCTAAGCCCCAGAAGGGCTTCCCGATCCAGAAACTCAACTCCGCCTGCGCGTGTTCGGCGTCGACATCTCGCAGCTCGACACACCCAGCGAGCCGCCCGGACGCTGCTTCGGTGATCGCAAAGCTCAGGTCCCGGGCGCGATATGCCTCTCGCTCGCGCCCTGAGATCCAATCGACCGCAAGCTGAAGCGGATACGGGTGCGGGATGGAGATCATCGTATCCGCGATCTCGAATGCCCCCGCGAGCTCCGCCAGCGCAGCGGCATCATCCGGCGCGAACGGCCGAAGCATCAGGCGCGCGGTCCGGATGGTCGGTGGTGTTTGCATCCCTGCCCTGGCTCCTCGCCACATCCAACTGCGCGACCTAAGACACCGCTCGCGTCGAGCGTAGCAGCGGACCGCGCAACAGGCGCCAACGCATCAGCATAGCTACCTGTGCGATCCGGCGTCCACCACCGCCAGCGCGGTCATGTTGACCAACCGGCGCACCGTGGCGGTGGGCGTGAGGATGTGGCAGGTCTTGGCTGCGCCCAGCAGGATAGGGCCGACGGTGATGCCCTCGCCGGCGATCACTTTGAGGAGGTTGAAGGAGATGTTGGCCGCGTCCAGCGTGGGCATGATCAGGAGGTTGGCCTCGTCCTTGAGCCGCGCGTTGGGGAACAGCCGCAGGCGGATCTCCGGTGACAGTGCCGCGTCGCCGTGCATTTCGCCTTCCACCTCCAGGTGCGGCGCGAGGCGCTCCAGCAGCTCGCGCGCGCGGCTCATCTTCTGCGCCGAGGGCGTGCGTGCGCTGCCGAAGTTGGAATGGGAGAGCAATGCTACCTTGGGCACGAGCCCGAAGCGCTGCACCTCTTCCGCAGCCAGCATCGCGATCTCCGCCAGCTGCTCCGCGGTCGGATCTGGATTGACGTAGGTGTCGCAGATGAACAGGGTGCGCTCGTCGAGCAGCAGCAGGTTCATGGCGGCAAATTGCTTGACCCCCGGCTTGAGGCCGATCACGCTGGAGATGTAGTTGAGGTGCGTGCTGTGCTCACCGTAAGTGCCGCAGAGCATGGCGTCCGCCTCGTTCTGCTTCACCATCAACGCGCCGATCAACGTGGGGCGCCTGATCACCTCGCGCTTGGCCACTTCCACCGACACCCCCTTGCGCTGCATGAGGTTGTGGTAAAGCTGCCAGTATCCGGGGACGCGCGGGTCGTTGTTGGGATCGACCAGATCGAAGTCACGGCCCGCGCGCACGCGCAGGCCCAGCTTCTCGAGCCGCGGGTTCACGACCTCGGGGCGCCCGATCACGATCGGCCGGGCCAGACCCTCGTCCACCACCGTTTGCACCGCGTGCAGCACGCGCTGATCTTCGCCCTCGCAGTACACCACGCGCTTCGGCCTGTTCTTGGCCGCATCGAACACCGGCTTCATGATCAGGCCGGAGTGATAGACGAACTGGACGAGCTGATCTCGGTAGGCCTCCAGATCGGCGATGGGCCTGCTGGCTACGCCGCTGTCCATCGCGGCCTTGGCCACTGCAGGCGCGATCTTCACGATCAGGCGCGGATCGAACGGCTTGGGGATCAGATACTCCGGGCCGAAGGAGAGGTTGGCATCGCGGTACGCCATCGCTACCACGTCGGACTGCTCCTGCTGCGCCAGCTCGGCGATGGCCTGCGTCGACGCCAGCTTCATGGCCTCGGTGATCGTGGTCGCTCCGGCGTCCAACGCCCCCCGGAAGATGAAAGGAAAACACAGGACGTTGTTGACCTGGTTCGGATAGTCCGAGCGCCCGGTGGCGATGATGCAGTCGGGGCGCACCGCCTTGGCGTCCTCCGGCATGATCTCGGGGTTCGGGTTGGCCAGCGCCAAAATCAACGGACGCTGCGCCATCTTCTCGACCATCTCCGGCTTGAGGACGCCGCCGGCCGAGAGGCCGAGGAAGATATCAGCGCCCGCCATGATCTCAGCCAGCGATCGCGCCTTGGTGTCCTTCGCGTAGCGGGCCTTGTACTCGTCCATCTCCTCGACCCGGCCCTTGTAGACGACGCCCTTGATGTCCGCGACGGTGATGTTCTCGGCCGGCAGGCCGAGGCCCACTAACAGGTCGAGGCACGACAGCGCCGCAGCACCCGCGCCAGAGCACACCAGCTTGACCTTCCCGATGTCCTTGCCCACGACCTTGAGGCCGTTCAGCACCGCCGCGCCGACGATGATGGCGGTGCCGTGCTGATCGTCGTGGAACACCGGGATCTTGAGCCGCTCACGCAGCTTGCGCTCGATGTAGAAGCATTCGGGCGCCTTGATGTCCTCGAGGTTGATGCCGCCGAAAGTGGGCTCCAAGCTGGCGATGATGTCCACGAGCCTCTCCGGGTCCCGCTCGTTGATCTCGATGTCGAACACGTCGATGCCGGCGAACTTCTTGAACAGCACGGCCTTGCCTTCCATCACCGGCTTGGCCGCCTCGGGGCCGATCGCCCCCAGCCCGAGCACCGCCGTGCCGTTGGTGATCACGCCTATGAGGTTGCCGCGCGCGGTATAGTCACGCGTGCGTGCGGGGTCGGCGACGATCTCCTCGCACGCCGCCGCGACGCCCGGCGAATAGGCCAGCGCCAGGTCGTGCTGAGTGATCAGGTTCTTGGTGGGGGTTACCGCGATCTTCCCCGGCTTGGGGAGCCGGTGATAGTCGAGAGCTGCTTTCCTGAATGAATCTTCCATCATGTCCTTCGTCGACCCTGCGCATACGCGATCGCGCGAATTAACCGTCAAGCCCTTGGGCTTGTACGGTTCAATTCGCGCAGTTATTGCCCAGTTTTCTGGAGCAATAACAAGAATTGTACGCTTCCGCCCGCGGCGCCCCGCACCCAGTCCGCTCGCCAGCTCTGTTAGACTGAGTGCATCCTCGTGTCCCTCGGCATCGTCGCCATGTCGCTCTTCTCATCCATCCTGAGGAGGTTCGCGGGCCGCGTTCTGGCCGCGGCCTGCATCGCGCTACAGGCGCTCGCGGCGCTCGCCCAGAACGGCAGCACCCCGCTCGTCTGGGAGGTGCGCTCGCCCAGCAACACGGTGTATTTATTCGGGACCGTCCATGTCGGCGCGCGCAAATTGTATCCTCTGAGCCCGGCGGTGGAGCGAGCCTATTCTGCATCGCGCGTACTGGCGCTGGAGGCGGACCCGACCGACCAATCCGCAGTGCTGGCCGTTACACAACACTCGACCTACACGCCACCCGACAGCCTGGCGCATCACATCTCGCCGCAGCTGATGAGCGAGCTGAAGAAGGCCCTGCCCGCCATCGGGCTGCCGGTCGAGTACGCCGAGGTGATGCGGCCGGAGCTGCTGGCGATGACGCTGGCCATGATGGAGGTCGGGCGACAGGGGTACGACCCTAGCCTCGGCCTGGACATCCATCTCGCTCAGCGCGCGAAGCAGGACGGCAAGCGCATCGTCGAGCTGGAATCGATCGCCGCGCAGCTCGCCCTGCTCAGCAGTTTCTCACCCGAGCTTCAGGAAGCGATGCTGCGCTCGGCGGTGGAGGACATCACGAGCGGCATCCTCAGCGCAGACATCCGCGACCTCGTCTCCGCCTGGAGGACAGGCGACGAGAGGCGTCTGTGGCAGCTGGTGAACAAGGAAATGGAGGAACTGCCGGCGGCTCAGGCGCAGGAGCTGCGCGAACAGCTGTATGACGCGCGCAACCGCGAAATGACCGAGAAGATCGCGGTGATGCTGGCGGGCAGCGAACCGACGCTGGTGGCCGTGGGTGTGGGGCACCTGCTCGGCAACACCGGCATCGTGGAACTGTTGCGCAAGAAGGGATACGCGGTGCGGCGCCTGTAGCGGGATGGTACGCGGCGGTTGCACGCATCTTTCACCGCGTCGACGATGAACGACCTCGCTTCCACGCCCCGTAGCGAGCTGTACCCGGAGATCGAGCCGTTCGAATCCGGCATGCTCCCGGTCGACGCCCGCCACACCCTCTACTGGGAGCAGTCCGGCAATCCTCACGGCGCACCTGTGCTGTTCCTGCACGGCGGCCCCGGGGCGGGCAGCAGCCCGGGCCAGCGGCGCTTCTTCGACCCGGCGTTCTACCGGATCGTGCTCTTCGACCAGCGTGGCGCGGGCCGATCCACCCCGCATGGCGAGATCACCGACAACACCACGGCGCACTTGGTCGCAGACATCGAGAAGCTGCGCACGCATCTGGGAATCGAGCGCTGGATAGTATTCGGAGGCTCCTGGGGCAGCACTCTGTCTCTGGCGTATGCACAGGCACATCGCGAGCGTTGCCTCGCCCTCGTGTTGCGCGGGATATTCCTGTGCCGCGACCACGAGGTCGATTGGTTCCTCTACGGGCTGCGCAGCATCTTTCCGGAGGCGTGGCGCGAGTTCGCGGAGGCGATCCCCGAACCCGAGCGGCACGACCTCCTGGCGGCATATGTCAACCGGCTCAACCACCCCGACCCCGCGCTGCACATGTCGGCGGCACGGGCGTGGAGCGTGTATGAAGGCCGCTGCTCGACCCTGCTCCCCAACGAGGAGACCCTGGCCTACTTCTCGGGGGATCACGTGGCGCTGGGGCTGGCACGCATCGAGGCGCACTATTTCAGCCACCGGGTCTTCCTCCCGCAGAACGCGCTGCTGGACAACGTGCACCGGCTGCGCAAGATCCCGGCTGTAATCGTGCAAGGCCGCTACGACATGGTCTGCCCGACGGTGACGGCCGACGACCTGCATCGCGCCTGGCCGGAGGCCGAGTATATCGTCGTCCCCGACGCCGGCCACTCGGCGTGGGAACCGGGGATCCGCGCGCAGCTCGTGGCGGCGATGGAGCGGTTCAAGACATTGGTCCCGGGCTAGATTTTCTCCTGGACTCCGCTGCGCTTCGTCCAGGCTACATGTAGAAACGACGGTAGCCCGGGGGAGCGCAGCGCTCGCCGGGAACCTGGCCTGGATTCTGCTCCCATCGCATCCAGGTTTCTGTGCCGTCCTCGGGCATGCGCCCGGCGGGTCGCAAGCGTCGATCCGGGGCCTGGCTATACTGTGGACCAGCCGGGTCCGACCATAACCGACACACATGAGAACTTACCTCCTTCTCGCAACGCTGATGCTCTGCCTGGCTCAGCCCGCGCCCGCCGACGATTCCACTGTCGTACCCGGAGCTGCGCGCTGCGAGACGTCCGAGTCCCCGGCGACCGAACCCTGGGCCGCGACCGCGGAGCAATTGGGCGCGACGCGCGATGGCACCGTCTGCGCTTCGCTTCCAGCCGACGCGCCTCAGAGGGTAACCGATGAGCAGGCCGCGCACGCGCTGGAAGTGGAGCTGGTGCGCAACATTGGGAAGCAGACCCAGGAGTCCGACTACCCGCAGGAGGCACGCCGCATGGGCTGGAGTGGGACCACCCTGGTACAGGTCGTGATGGGCGTCGACGGGACGATGAAACAGGCGTCGGTGGGCCACACCAGCGGCTTTCAGGTGTTGGACGATCAAGCGCTGCGCATGGTGATGCGGGCGCCTCCTGCGCGCGTGCCCGACCAGCTGAAGGGACGAGAGGTCAGGCTGACCGTGCCCATTGGGTTCTACTTCGTCAGTCAGTGAGGCGTTACGGCCCCCTGTTGCTCATGCTCGGCCTGTTGTTGGGCCCGGCCTACTACCTCTTCTGCGAGCATCTGAGCGGCGAGGCCGGTGAGACTTTCGCGCTGACCGAGCGCGCCGCCCACTGGACCCTGCCGGACGGGACCCTCCTGCACCTCCTCCGTGGGCAGGCCTATCGGCCGCTGACGCTCAATCTCGATCCCGGGATGAACCGCATCGCCTTTCGGCTCACCTTCGAGGCCGCGCCCGGAAGCTCGGGGGCGTCCAAGGCTGCTGACGAATACCAGGTCACGCTTCTGCAATCGGACCAACCGATCTTCGAACGCTCGCTGCTGGTCGAGCTGGCGCCGGGGGCAAAGGCCACGGTGGAGACCGGCAAGCTGGAGCTCTACTACCCCGGAGCCTACGAGTTCCTGCTGGAAGAAGCGGGCACGCCCCGCGTTCCGATCTCTCGGGTGACGCTGGAGGTGCGGCAAAAGATCGACACGCTGTTCCTGCCGCTCATGTGGGGTGGCTTCGCAATGCTGGTGGCCGGCTTGGCCGTGACCCTGGAGCCACACCTCCCGCGCGGCCGCTCGCGCTGACGACCTCGCTCAGAGGCTGCCGTAAGCGCGGTTCTGGCCGGACGACGTTCCCGCGTATTTCGCAACGTTCCACGCCGCAGCGGGCGCGGTTCATCGCCGGTGCGCCGGCCCAGCGGCGGCCTCACGTCGCCCCGCGTGTGGTCGTGAGCGCAGCGCACCGCGTCAAGCAGAGCGGGAAGGCGATAAGGTTTGACCAGTAGCAACCGCACGCCCAGCTCCAGCGCGCATTCCCGCGCAGATTGCGCAAGAGGCGGATTGAACCGATACTGCGTCCCGAAAACCCGGCCTTGAAGATGCGGGCGTCGTTGCCAGACGCCGATCCCGGCGACCAGCGCGGGCTCGTGCCAGATCAGAAGGAGATCATCATGCGCAGTTGGAAGCAGATCGTGTTCGCCGCCCTACTCGCGTCCAGTTCTTGGGCGACTGCAGCCGAGCCTGAGGGGGCAGGCCGTTGCGCCATGAGCGCAGCGCAGGGCAGCTCGCTCCCCACCAGTTGCTCGGTGGTCTGGATCTCACCACAGGACAAGCTGTACTGCTTCAGCAGCGAGGGGGCCAAGCGGATATTTCTCCAGGACCCCGAGGTCAACGAGCGCAGGGCCCAGGCCTTTTTCAAAGACCCGACGCTGTGGGAGAAACTGAAGAAGGAGGAGACCGGAGGCTGAGCTCGGGACAGCAGACGTCATACCCATGCCCGCGATCCCACCCGTTCTGCTGACCTATATCGAAGGACTCATAGCCCACGACGTGCCCGGCATTGCGGACACGGTGGCGGACAACCTCGCGTTCGTCTCCGCTAACCGCACGCTGAACAAGCCCGAGTTCCTGAAGATGTTGAATGCGCTTTATACGGGCTTTCCCGACTGGCACTACGACCACGATCCGCCCGAGTGGCAGGCAGACCTCATCGCGGTGAAGTGGCGGCAGGGGGGCACGCACGAGGGCGTGTTCGCCATGCCCGGACTCGACCCCGTCGCCCCGACTGGGCGGAAGGTGAAGATCCCGGAACATTATTTCTTCTATCGGGTTGCCAACGAGCAGATCGTCATGATCCGCCCCGAAGTTGTCCCTGGTGGAGCTCCACGCGGGATCCTGGAGCAGATCGGCGTCCATCTTCCGCCCCTCTGAGGGGCATAGCATCGACCGGCCCGGCTCAGCGCCGGTCGCGCCGGCTACACGCAGGAGCGCGGCCACGCTCCTGGTCATTCAGGGGTCGTATTGCCCTCGCCCGGAGGTTGAGCCGGGTTCTCCTGCGGCTGGGTGCTGCCCTTGTTCAACTTGCGTTGCCGCTTCTCTTCCTGTTTTTTCTTCCTGGCCAGGTCTTTCTGGCGCTTTTCGTACTGGTAATTGGGTTTGGCCAACTTGTCGTCCTTTGAGATGGGGTTTGGGTTTCATGCGACCCGCTGCGGGCCTGCCACAGTCAATGATAACCCCTCCATGCCCAGCCTGGGGTTCGGGACACGCCCGGTTTACCGGAAGGCGTACTGGAACGCGATGGTGCGGAAAGTCAGCCCGTTATTGGGCTCCTTGATGCCGTCGTTGGACGTGTGCTGGACGCGAAAGGAGAGCTCGAACTGGCCATGCTCGCCGAAGCGCACGCCGGGCCCGATCAGCTCGTTGAACTGGAAGTGGGTGCTGAGCACGCGGGAGTCGATGCTGGTCTGGGAGATCAGACTCACGCCAATCCCGACGTCGAGGAACAGGGTGACGCCGGCGCGATCCGCGGGCTGCACACGAAACACCGGAGTGGCGCTCAGGTCCCAGAGGTCGGTTACCACCGCGTTGGGTTCGCTGCCATGCCAGTGGTCGATCGGTCCGAGCACCGAGAGGCTGAGATCGACATGCCCACTCAGGTGCCAGGCGTCAAGATCAGTCCACTTCACCCCCACGCCCCAGATGTCGACAGACTCGCCTCTGCCGGCTTCCACCGAGATGGCAACCGCCCCTGCGGCCAGACCGCAAGCGCCAAGCAGCCAAGCGCAAACGAGTACGATCAGCACCCCGCGCAGCGCACAGCATTGTTCCAAGGAATCCGTATAACGGAGTTGCAAGATGGGAGCGGACGGCTCGACGACACGACCCGCGCAGGATGCGGGTCGCGGACCAGGTGGTCAAGACGCTCGGCCAGCCCCCAGCCGGCCCTGCGTCTGCGCGCCCACGCGCGAACCCTTCGCGCACCTCTCGAGGAGCGCGGAGCTTCCTTAGCGCTTGCGGCTGGGCCGCGTCTCGACGAGCGGTTTCCCCGCCGGTTTCACGGCCCGGCCGGGCAGCGGCAGCGCGGTCTGGTACTTCACCTGCTTGAGCGCGAAGCTGGATTTGATGTTGCCTACGCCCGGCACCCTGGAGAGAAAGGCCAAGATAAAGTGCTCCAGCGCTTGCAGGTCCGACACCACCACCCGCAATAAATAGTCCGCATCGCCGGTCATGAGATAGCACTCCATCACCTCCGGGCGATCGCGGATCGCGCGCTCGAAAGTCTGTAGTGCCGGCTCGATCTGCTTCTCCAGGGTAACCTGGATGAACACGCTGACTCTCAGGCCGACCCGCAACGAGTCCAGCAGCGTCACGTAGCGGCTGATGTAGCCGCCTTTCTCCAGGGCCCGTACGCGATTCAGGCACGGCGAGGGCGACAACCCGACCTGGCGCGCGAGGTCCACGTTGGAAATGCGGGCGTCAGCCTGGAGCAGACCCAGGATCTTCCAATCTGTCGCGTCCAGCTCCATCGGCAGCATTTTATGCTAAAAACCGGCCCCGCAACGGCATTACATGTTGGCCAAGCCGGCTTCCGCTAGGATAGACGAAACCACGTGCTGCGCGAATCCGGATACGATGGGTTTTTCGAGTGCCGGTGCCTGAACCGGTGTCCCGTCCCCTTGCGCGACATACGAACCACGATCCACGAATCACGAGTCACGGAACTGCCATGACCGACCTTTCCGACCTCAGCCTCTCCGGGCACTGGGCCGTCCTGCCGCCAGATCAGGATCCGACGGAGACCAAGGAGTGGATGCAGGCACTCGATGCCGTCATCGAGAACGAAGGGCGCGAGCGAGCCACCTTCATCCTGCGCAAGCTGCTCGACCACGCGCGCACTCAACGGGTCGCACTGCCTCCCGTGCTGAGCACGCCCTACTGCAACACCATCTCGCTCGCCGACCAGCCGCAGTTCCCGGGCAACCTCGAGACCGAGCAGCGGCTGATCGCTCTGGTGCGCTGGAACGCCCTGGCAACCGTGGTGCGCGCCAACAAGTTCTCGTCCGAACTGGGCGGACATATCGCGAGCTACGCGTCGGCCGCCGACCTGTTCGAGGTGGGCTTCAACCATTTCTTCCGCGCCGGTCAATCCGGGGACCTGATCTACTTCCAGCCGCACTCCGCGCCCGGCGTCTATGCCCGCGCCTTTCTCGAAGGCCGGCTCAGCGAGGAGCAGCTGGACAATTACCGGCGCGAGGTCGGTGGCAAGGGCTTGTGCTCCTACTGCCATCCGTATCTGATGCCCGAGTTCTGGCAGTTCCCAACCGGCTCCATGGGACTGGGCCCGATGATGGCGATCTACCAGGCGCGCTTCCTGCGCTACCTGGAAAACCGGGGCATCCTCGCGACCTCCGGGCGCAAGGTGTGGGCCTTCGTGGGCGACGGCGAGATGGACGAGCCCGAGGCGCTGGCCGGGCTGTCGACGGCCGCGCGCGAAGTCCTGGACAATCTCATCTTCGTCGTGAACTGCAACCTGCAGCGGCTGGACGGCCCAGTGCGCGGTAACGGCTCCGTCATCCAGGAGCTGGAGGGCCTGTTCGCCGGCGCTGGCTGGCATGTGATCAAGCTGTTGTGGGGTTCGGACTGGGATCCATTGTTCGCGCGCGACCACGAGAGCGTGATACTCAAGCGGCTGCACGAGACGGTGGATGGCGAGTTCCAGAAATACGCCGCCACCGATGGACGCTTCAACCGCGAGCACTTCTTCAACAAGTACCCCGAGTTGCAGGCGATCGTTGCGCACATGTCGGACGAGGACATCGACCGCCTGAAACGCGGTGGTCACGACCCGGTAAAGATCTATTCCGCGTACCACGCGGCGATGAACCACAAAGGGCAGCCCACCGTGATCCTGGCGCAGACCAAGAAAGGCTACGGCATGGGCCACGGTGGCCAGGGCAAGATGGGCGCGCACCAGCAGAAGAAGCTGGAGGACGAAGCGCTGCTGTCCTTCCGCGACCGCTTCGCGCTGCCCCTGTCCGACGAGGACGTGACCAGCGTGCTCTTCCACAAGCCGGCCGCCGACAGCCCCGAGATGAAGTACCTGCACGCCCGGCGACAGGCGCTGGGGGGTTATCTGCCGGCGCGCGCACGCAAGGGCCCCTCGCTCGCTGCGCCCCAGCTGTCCGCACTGGCCAAGTATCTAGAGGGTACGCACGGGCGCGAGCAGTCCACCACTATGGTGTTCGTGCAAATCCTCTCGCAGCTGCTGCGCGACGCGGCGCTGGGGAAGCATATCGTGCCGATCGTGGCCGACGAGGCGCGCACTTTTGGGATGCAGGCGCTGTTCCGGCAGGTCGCGATCTACTCCTCGGTCGGCCAACTGTACGACCCGGAGGACAAGGACGAGCTGCTCTACTACAAGGAGGCCAAGGACGGCCAGATCCTGGAGGAAGGGATCAGCGAGGCGGGTGCCGTGGCGTCATGGATCGCGGCGGCCACCAGCTACAGCAGCAACGGCGTCCCGATGCTGCCGTTCTACATTTTCTACTCGTGCTTTGGATTCCAGCGCGTCGGCGACCTGATCTGGGCTGCAGGCGACTCGCGCTGCCGCGGCTTTCTGCTCGGGGCCACCGCCGGCCGCACCACGTTGTCGGGCGAGGGGCTGCAGCACGAGGACGGGTCGAGCCATCTGCTGTTCTCCACCGTGCCCAATTGCGTGGCCTACGATCCTTGCTTCGGCTACGAGCTGACCGTGATCCTGCAGGACGGCATGCGGCGCATGCTGGTGGATCAACAGGACGTGTTCTATTACGTCACGGTGATGAACGAGAACTACGCTCATCCCGCCATACCCGAAGGCGCGCAGCAAGGCATCCTCAAGGGCATGTATCGGCTCTCCTCGTCTTCCCTCCCCCTGCAGGGGGAGGGCAAGGGTGGGGGTGGGGTCCCGGCACGCTCGCGTGTTCAACTCCTGGGCTCCGGCACCATCCTGCGAGAGGTGATCGCGGCAAGCGAGCTGCTGGAGCATGACTGGGGCATCGCCGCGGACCTCTGGAGCGTGACCAGCTTCACCGAGCTGCGGCGTGAGGGCCTGGACGTGGAGCGTCACAATCGACTGCGCCTGAACCAGGAACCGAGGCAGAGTTGGGTCGAGCAGTGCCTCGCATCGACCGCAGGCCCGGTGATCGCGGCCAGCGACTACATGCGCGCGGTGCCGGACCTCATCCGCCCGTATATCCCCACGATCTCTTTCCCTCGTTCCCGAGGAGGTGGCGGGGCGGTTCCGGGGGTAGCGCGCCGGTACGTCACCCTGGGCACCGACGGTTTCGGCCGCAGCGACACCCGCGCGGCGCTGCGCAGCTTCTTCGAGGTCGACCGCCACAGCATCGCCGTCGCGGCGCTCAAGGCCCTGGCCGATGAGGGCAGCATCGAGCCCAGTGTCGCCCAGCAGGCCATGGCGAAATACCGCATCGATCCGGCGCGCCCCAACCCCTGGGACGCCTGAAGCCACTCGGCTTTTGCCGGACCGCTTGGGGCCGCGCAGGGCCCTCGCCCCGTCTGGCTTCCAGCGGCCGGACCGGCCCCCGGTCTGGCGCGGTTCCTGCTGCGGCTCCCGCGTCGTCAACCCAAAGACCGGGAGGCAGGCATGAGATCAAGCACCCTAGCCGTTGCCAGCGCCTTGGCGCTGGCGAGTGGTGACCTGTTGGCCTACCAGATCCTCGAGAGCCACTTCCACGTCGAGGTCGCGCCCAACAAATATGTCGACCAGCTGATTCTCCGCTGTGAAGACGGGCGGCAAGTCACGGTTCCGTGGCAGTCCAAGCTGGCCGAGTCCTGCGGAGAAGACCTGATGGGCAACGTCACGGCCCCGCCTGCCAGCGCTGAGGCAGCGCCGGTCGACGAGCAGCAAAAGCAGGCGATGCTCGCCCAGCTGCGTTCGCAGTACGGCAACATTTCGGAAAAGCAGGTGGAGTTCATCTCGGGGCCGGCCGGCCTGTCCACGCGGTTCAAACCGCCGATCGTCGAGGTCCTGAAAAAGTACGAAAGCTGCAGAAAGGTCCTCAAAGACAAGAGCTATTGTGCGGGCGAGCGCGACAAGGCCTTAGCCCGGCTGGCCGACCCGAAGCCCACCCCAGCCGCTGCGCGCGCTCCGGAGTCCACCGAGGCTCCTCCGCGCGAGGCCGCTGCTGCAGCCTCACCCGTTGAACCTCCTATCCGCCCGCCTGGCCCGGCGCCCGCGCCCCAGGCAGCTCCGCTGCAGACCGCTGCTGTGACACCCGCGCCACCGGAGGCACTGGCCCAGCCGGCCAAGGCCGAGCCTGTCGCCCCGGCGGCCGAGACCCCCCCGGCGCAGCGATCTGAAGCGGAGGCCCGAGCCGCTGCCGAGCAGAAGATTGCGCAAGACTACATGGCGTGCCTGCGCGCAAAGCCGAAGTTCGACTGCGAGCAGGCTCGAACCAAGGCCTTGAGCGCGCTCGATAAGCCCAAATCCCAGAAGCTGCAGCGCAAGCCCGCTTCCAAAGCGGTTGGACCCCAGGCACAGCGCTGACCTCCCTGCTCGGCTCTAAGGCGCCGCCGCACCGCCGGCGGCGCTTGCATTTAGAACTCTGCCTTTCACCACCTGTTGGAAGCTGCCAGTGCTTGCAGCACCGCTGTGCAGCGCTGCACACCCTTCCCGCGCCACATCAAGATCGGGATTTCAGGATAATGTGGAGGCTTAGCCCGTCCCCACCCTCACCGACCGGAGAGCCCCTCCCATGCTTCCCCCACGCATCGACCCGGGCGTCGTGCAGCGCCGCATCGGCGCGTATGCCGACGCTCAACAGACCCTGCAGCAACGCGGCGACGTCTACAAGGAATTGCTGGGCTTCGTCCCGCCGCGCATCGAGGCACGGTTGAACGTCACTGGCGCGCTGGACCCGACCATGCTGGATCTGCAGGAGAAGATCCGCTCGCATGGCATGTACCCCAAGTGCTTCGACGTGAAGACCGCACAGCTCATGCTGTTCGGCATGCTGCTCATGGACCTGAGCGATGCGGCCACGCTGCACGCCATGGCGGCCCGCCGCGCCGGCGCCAGCTGGGAAGAGCTGCAGGCGGTGATCAACCTGTGCTTCCTGTTCCGCGGACTGTCGGCCGCCAACCGTGGGGCCGAGATTCTCGCCAATCTCGCCAAACGAGAGGAGGAGGCGCCCGGTAGATGAGCGGCGTCATCGCAGCGGCCGTAGTCGCGCATGTGCCCACGCTGAGCCGCCGGGAGATCACCCCCGACTTCCAGCACACGCTGGTCGACGGCGAGCTCAAGCTCGGCCGGGACCTGCGCTCGCTTGAGCCCGACCTGTGGGTGATCGCCTCCACCCATTGGGTCTCGACCTTCAACTGGTTCACCACCTGCCAGGCCCAACACGAGGGGACATGCGTCGCCGACGAGGCGCCGGACCTGATCCCGGGTATGCCATACCGCTATCGAGGCGATCCCGACTTCGCCATCGCACTGGTCGACGAGTGGAAGCGCCTCGAGATCCCCGCAGCGCGCAACGAGTCGCCGCATTACGAATGGGACTACGGCACTTCCGTGCCGCTGTCGCATCTCGATCCCGGTGGCGAAGTCGCAGTCGTGGGCGTTCCAGTCGTCCTGATGGCCGACCACGCGGAGTGCGTGCGCGCAGGCACCACCATCCACGCCACCGCGAAGCGTCTGGGCCGGCGGGCGGTGTTCTTGGCCAGCACCGCGCTCAGCCATGCGCTGGTGCGCGGCCGACATTTCATGCCGACACCCGAGCGCATCGACGCCGATCAACATCTGCTCCAGCAGCTCAAGCGCGGCGCGATCGAGGAGGTCATCGCCGGCTTCGGCAACTACAGCCGCGTGGCGGTGGCTGAGATGGGCGGGCGAGCGCTCGCCACGCTGCTGGGCGTGACGAAAGCGCTCAGCGACGAAGGCGTCGGCCTCGAAGGGCGGCAGTACGGCGGCTATGCGCAGTCCTCGGGGAGCGGCAACGCCAACCTGCTGATCGCCGCGCACGAGACCTTGGCCCGGATCCACTGACGCAGCCGTCGGCGCCGCTCATGCGGGGGCCCCACCCGCTCGGTCCGGTTTGAACTCACCAGAGAACCCTGGATCGAGGCACCAGCCTCCCACCGTTGACCTGCTCGAGGCAGCCCGCACGACCCCATGAAATGCCCTCGCTGCC
>JBGPOV010000076.1:0-16657 GCA_041488255.1 Gammaproteobacteria bacterium
ATCATGCCGTGGATCGCCGCCGCGCTGGCGCTGTATCTCGCCTGGCGCATCTGGCGCCGCCACCGCGTGCGCGTACCCGCCGGTACGAAAGCCAACGCAGTCGCAGCAAAACAAGTCAGCAACCCGCGCATCGCTGCGCTTCTGCGGGCGCTTACGCAGCTCGGGTACGCGCGTCCGCCGGGCGCGCCACTGTTGCGCTGGGTCCGCGAGCTACCGCTGACGGACTCCGAGATGCGATGGCTGCTGGAGGATACGGTGCGCAGTTACTACCGGACCCGCTTCGATCCGCTCGGCTCGACGCACGAGGAAGAACTGTTCGAGCGGCGTGTTGAGATGTTGCTGCAACGCCTCGCTATGCCGGGACCAACTGCTTCCACTGCGCGGCCCAGAACTCCATGGGGTCGCGTTTGAAGCCGCTCTTGGCGTACTGCTGCCAGCGGCCGACGACGTAACACAGCAGCAGGTTGGCGTGCGCCGCGGCGTCGACGTCTTCGGCGATCTCTTTCTGCGTGATGGCGAAGCGCAACGACTGCTTCAGTGTGGTCTCGAGTCGGTCGTGCAGCTGGTTGATGCGCAGCTGCAGCCGCTCGTTCTCGTTGACCAGCGCATCACCGATCAGCACCCGCGTCATGCCTTGGTTCTTCTTGGCGAAGCCCAGCAGCATGGTCAAGATCGCCTCGGTCTGAGCCAGTCCGCTGGAGTGCTCGCCACTGATCTTGGTCACCAGCCCGAAGATGGTCTCCTCGATAAAGGCGATCAGGCCTTCGAACATCTGGGCCTTGCTGGCGAAGTGGCGATACAGCGCGGCTTCGGACACATCCAACTTCGCCGCCAGGGAGGCCGTGGTGATCTTCTCGGCCGAGGGCTTCTCCAGCATCTGGGCCAGGGTCTGCAGGATCTGGAGCTTGCGCTCGCCGGGCTTGGTGGCCATCGACAGGGGCCGGTCAGCTTACATGCAGCCTGCCCAGCATGCGCGGCAGATGCGTTACATGCCGGATGGATACGTCGACGTGGGCCGGCGCCTTGGCCGCTGCGCCGACCCAGACCGTGCGCATGCCCAGCCGCTTGGCGGTCTTGAGGTTCGCCAGGCTGTCCTCGACCATGACGCAGCGACCCGGATGCAGCCGGTGCTTGCGCAACAGCCTCAGGAACCCTCGCGGGTCCGGTTTGGGCCGGTAACCCGTATGCTCGATGGAGAACACGTCGTCGAACAGATCCGCCACGCGCAGGATGCCGAGCACGGCAAGGGCATAATGCACTGGCGAGTTGGAAAACACCAGCTTGCGGCCCGGAAGCCGGGTCAACACCGAACGCAGCAGCGGCTGTAGCAGGACCATCCGGCGCAGTTCCGGGAACCGGTGAGTCTCCCGCAGAAAGTGGCCCGGGTCCACGTCATGGTGCCGGATCAGCCCCAGCAGCGTCGCTCCATAGCGTCGCCAGTAGAGCATGCGCACCGAGTTGGCCTCGTCGCGCTCCAGGCCGAGGTGGGTCTCCAGATATGCGGTCATAGAGCGGTTGAGGTGCGGAAAGATGTGGGGATCGGCGTCGTGCAGAGTGTTATCCAGATCGAATATCCACGTGGGACCGGTCGGCCGGCGGCGCCCTGCGCGCCGGGCGTCCATCAGCGGCTGCGGATGAGGGTGCCCACCCCCTCATCGGTCAGGACCTCCAGCAGCAGGGCGTGCTCGACCCGCCCGTCGATGATGTGCACGCTCTTGACCCCGCTCTTGGCCGCGTCCAGCGCCGAGGAGATCTTGGGCAGCATGCCGCCCGAGATGGTGCCGTCGGCGAACAGCGCATCGACTTGCTTCGGTATCAGCCCGGTCAGGAGCTTGCCGTTCTTGTCCAGCACGCCCGGGGTATTGGTGAGCAGGATCAGCTTCTCGGCCCGCAGCACTTCGGCCAGCTTGCCGGCCACCAGGTCGGCGTTGATGTTGTAGCTCTTGCCGTCCGCGCCCACGCCGATGGGCGCCACGACCGGGATAAACTCGCGCGTCTCGAGCAGAGCGACGATTTCCGGGTCGATGCTGGCCACCTCGCCCACCTGCCCGATGTCGAGCGTTTCGCTGTCGTCGTCCTGGCTCTGGAGCAGCAGCTTCCTGGCGCGGATGAAGGCCCCGTCCTTGCCGGTGAGGCCGATCGCGCGGCCGCCGTGCTGGTTGAGCAGGTTGACGATGTCCTTGTTGACCAGGCCACCGAGCACCATCTCGACGACGTCCATGGTCTCGGCGTCCGTCACACGCATGCCCTGGACGAACTCGCCCTTCTTTCCCAGGCGCTGGAGCAGATCGTCGATCTGCGGCCCTCCGCCGTGGACGACCACGGGGTTCATGCCAACCAGCTTGAGCAGCACCACGTCGCGTGCAAACGAATGCTTGAGGCGCTCGTCGGTCATGGCGTTCCCGCCGTACTTGACGACGATGGTCTTGCCGTAGAAGCGGCGGATGTAGGGCAGGGCCTCGGCCAGGATCTTCGCCCGCTGGCCGGCACTGGATTCGGTCAATGCCACGGGGATTGGGGTGCGCCGTAAAAGCCCCGATTCTACCGGCGCGCCCCGAAACAAGACAGGCCGCGCAGGGCGGCCTGTTGAGTGCGGCGCCCGCGGAACGGGCGTCGCGTCAGGAGGAGAGGGCGGTGTTTGGGGCGGTCCTCGCCCTACCCTCTCCCGAACCCTCACCCGAACCCTCACCCGAACCCTCACCCCCTCCCAGAGGGAGAGGGATCCTATCTCTACTGCTTACTGCACGGTCAGGGTGCGCGTGGACGCCGCTGCCTTCTTGGGCAACGTCAGTTCCAGCACGCCGTTCTCGTACTTGGCCTGGGCCTTCTCCTGGTCCACGTCCTGGGCCAGGGCAAAGGACCGGTAAACCTTGCCGTAATGGCGCTCGGTCCGCAGGAGCTTCTCACCCTGCTTCTCTTCCTTCTGGCGCCTGACTTCGGCGCTGATCGCCACCTGGTTTCCGTCGATCGAAACCTGGATGTCTTCCTTGCTCACGCCCGGGACCTCGGCGTGCACCGTGTAACTGTTGGTGTCCTCCTTCACATCGATCTTTACGCGCACGGGCTCCTGCCGCTCGAAGCGCATGGGGCGCAGGAAAAAACCCTTGACCAGATCGTCGAACGAGTCCTCGAAGGGGTCCCAACGGGTGATGTTTGCCATGATCGTCTCCTATCGTTTCCTGGGGTTTGGCTGCGGGCCGCGGCCCGACAGCAGCTAGATAGGCACCGCCGAGAGGATTTCAAGGGGCACCGCACCCGCTGGCTTGATTCAGGTCAAAGCCTTGTTTTGCCGCGCTGAAGGCTGGTGGGTGGGTGTAGCAACGATGACCAAACGCAGTCTGGTCGCCAGAAATCACGAAATGGTCACGCACGGCTAACGCTTTGGTGAGCGCATCGTGCCACGGTTCCTCCCCCTTTCAAGGGGAGGGCGGGAGGGGATGGGGGATGCGCCGACCCCCTTCAAGGGACCCGGGGCGTCGGCTCCTGGCACTAATTATGCTGCTGCACTTTGCCAAGCAGTGAAGTAGTTAAGGAAACGCATCACACTTTTGCAGTAAATCCAGGGAGGTTATTTAGCCTGGAGGCGCAACATGAAATTCGCACTTCTTGCAACTGTTGTGTCTGCTTTACTTGCTTGCTTCGCAGGACAAGCATCAGCTCAGGACATCGAGCGCGTCAGGCAGATCGACCGAGTGTGCCTCGGCCGCATGCTGATCGTACAGACGATGGCCGTTGTCAAAGAGCACGGCAAGACCGAGCAGGAGTACCGCGAGGAGAATCCGTTCGACCCGCGGTGGAAGCCTGCAATGAAGGCCGAAGTGAGCGCCGTGATCGCCTACGTATGGTCCCATTCACGCGACGAGAACGTCGAGTTCTCGGGCGCCGTGATGCAGGCATGCTACGAGCAGAACACGGAGTCCTGACCGGAGCGCCTGTAAACACCCAGGAGCGAGGCCGATGCCCGAGAGCCGAGACCCACAGCTGGATCCAGCTACCGACCGGCTCCTCGGGCCTCACCGCTCCACCGCCCCGTCACAGCAGCTCGACGTGGTGTTATCGAAAGCAACAGGCATTGACCCCGAGACAGGGGCACCCACCGTTCCGGCTCCGTAAGCAGCGACCCGCTGCGCCCCTCTAACCCGCCGGGCAGAAAGTCGTGGTTCGGCCGGCCGCTCAAGGCGAGCGGCCACACGCCATCCACTGCCGCGTGCCTCACGCGTCCCCGAGTGTCATGTTCTCCGGGCTTACAATCCCGGACAGCAGCACCATCAACTCGGTCTCACTTTCCTCCTCATCGCCCGGAACCTCCTGCTCCCAAGCCTGCATCAACGAGCGCAGTGCGGCGGCGGAGCGGCTGCCGGGGCGGGCAGTATGGGGGATCAGGTTGCTGTCAAAGGTCGCGGTCGTCATGTTCGTCTCCCTGGTGGGTTAAAGTGAGCGTACGAGGCGCAGTATCGGCGCCGTTTGTCACGGAACGATCACGACGAGACAAAAAGAGAAGCAGACGAGCAGCGGGCAGGACCGTCCCGGCCGGTCCAGCAGGAATCTTGAAAGGAGGTGGTACCCGATGGTCTAGGAAATCCGCAGAGGTGGAAGCCTGTTATCCATCGCTTCCAGGAACCTCAGGCACCACCGCTGTGCGTCCTGCAGGCGATTCCGCAAGCTCATTAAAGTGTGACCAACCAAGCATAAGGGAGGCATATGCTACGCATATTGGAGGGGACTCTGGTTTCTCTCTCGGGTTTCGCACTGCTCCTCAGCGCTGGCGTTGCGCCGGCATTTGCAGAGGATATTCGTGCGGCCATTGAATCCGCCAATAAGCAGTTCGTGGCGGCGCTGAATCGTGGCGATGCGGCTGGAATCGTCGCCATGTACACCCCGAACGCGCAACTCTTCCCCGCGAACAGCGACATCGTGAGTGGGCAGCAAGCAATCGAGCAATTCTGGCAAGGCGCCGTCAACGCTGGGCTAAGGGATTTGACGCTGACCACGCTCGAAGCTGAGGCACAGGGGGATATCGCCTACGAGGTAGGGACGTATACGCTCCCAGGAGAGGGGGGCAAGATGCTCGACGTAGGCAAGTACGTGGTCGTCTGGAAGCGCGTGGGGGGCCAGTGGAAGTTGCACCGCGACATCTGGACCACCAGCGTGCCTGCACCCGGCTAGTAAGAGAAAGGTAACGCAAGCGCGCACAGGCCCGGTGTTGGCGTCAGGACTACAGGCCCTGAGCGGCGCGTCAACGCAACCCCGCGGCAAGCCTGGCTTGCCGCGGGCCCGTTTGTTTCGCGTTGTCCCAGGGTGGTTGAGTCGCCACCTTCAGCGCCGGGGTGGGGGTGTACGAGCGCGTCCCCGCTAGCGCCGAAGCGGCGCTCACGAGCGCAGACAGGCTCATGTACGACGTGAAGCGCGCGGGCAAGCGCGGTCACGAAGTCGAAGTCTTTTCGTAACCGGCTCAGGCGATCTCTTCCCAGGGGTATTCCCGACTGTCTTCTGCTGAATCCGGAAAGCACCCCCCGACGTACCTGTCGGTGGTGGCTCCCCCGGAGGGTTGCGGTCCGGCTCCGGTGCGAGCGCTCGCCACCCACGACACCCCGACTGGACCGCGTTAACGCAGGGAGAGAGGAAGCATGAGCCAGACATCCAGGTTGACCGGCGTGGCGCTCGCAGTGGCGGCCGCCACGCTGTTCGTCGCAGGTTGTGCATCGGAGGGCAGCGCTCCGGCAAAGAGCGCCGACAGCGGTGCGGTGAAGGTAAAGTGTTATGGCGCCAACGGCTGCAAGGGCCAGGCCGAGTGCAAGACGGCCATGAACTCCTGCAAGGGCCAGAACTCGTGCAAAGGGCACGGCTTCGTGTCGTTGACGGAACAGGCTTGCGTCGATCGCCTGGGCCGCATTTGATACCATGGCGTACCCGATATCCTGCTGACTTGGCGGGTGCCCGCGCCAGCGGGCGCCCGCTCCTTTTCCAGACACGAGGCCATGCCCGCACCAGTGACCGTCCCGCCGCTGGGCTTCGGCCTGGGGCTACGCACGGTCCACTACGAGGAGATCCTCGCCGGCCCCTGTGCGGTGGACTGGTTCGAGCTTCTGTCGGAGAACTACCTGGTCCCGGGCGGCAAGCCGCTGCATTACCTGGACCGGATCCGCGCCGACTATCCCGTAGTCATGCACGGCGTCTCGCTCTCCATCGGGAGCACGGATCCGCTCGACTGGGACTACCTGCGTGCGCTCAAGGCGCTGGCCGAGCGCGTGAGCCCGCACTGGATATCGGATCACCTGTGCTGGACCGGCGTGAGCGCCAAAAACACACATGACCTGTTGCCCGTCCCGTACACCGAAGAAGCGGTCGCGCATGTCGCCACCCGCGTCCAAGCCGTGCAGGAGTTCCTGGGTCGGCGCATCCTGCTGGAGAACGCCTCAACTTACGTCGGCTACAAGGAATCCGAGCTGACCGAGTGGGAGTTCCTGGCCGAGATCGCGCGCCGCGCGGACTGTCTGATCCTGCTCGACGTCAACAACATCTACGTCTCGGCCTACAACCACGCCTTCGACGCCGAACAATACCTGGCCGGCGTGCCCGCCGAGCGCGTGCAGCAGATTCATATCGCCGGACACAACAACTGCGGCGACTACATCATCGACACCCACGATGCGGACGTCATCGATCCGGTCTGGGCCCTTTACGCCAAGGCCATCCAGCGGCTCGGTCCGGTCTCTACGATGATCGAGCGCGATGATCACATCCCCCCGCTGGCCGACCTGGTCGCCGAGTTGGAGCAGGCGCGCCGCGTCGCCGCGACCGCGTTGCGTGCGGAAGCCGCATGACAGCACTGTCCGACCTGCAGCAGGCGTTTCAAGCTTACGTGCTGCACGGCGAGCAGGGCGTGGTCGATCGCATCGCCGGCGGGGAGCGGGTCGATCCCCAGCAGCGCCTGCGCATCTACTTCGACGCCTACCGCCTGCGTCTGGTGGAGGCGCTGGCCACCGACTACGAGGCGCTGCGTGCGCTGATGGGAGACGAACCGTTCAAGACCGCTTGCCGCGCTTACGTGGAGGCCACCCCATCGGTGTTCCGCAACGTGCGCTGGTACGGCGCCGGGCTGCCTGGGTTTCTCCGCGCAACGCTGCCCTGGGCGGAGCAGCCCAGCGTGTACGAGCTCGCGTTGTTCGAGTGGACCCTGACACTGGCGTTCGACGCCGCTGACCATGCAGTGGTGCGCTTCGAGGATCTCGCGAGCCTGCCGCAGCAGGCCTGGCCCGCTGTGGGTTTTGTGCTGCATCCGTCTGGGCACTTGCTCGAGCTGCGCACCAACGCTCCGGCGTTGCGCAAGGCAACCGATGCACGCGAGCCGCTGCCAGGCGCGGCGCTCGCCGATAAGCCCAAGACATGGTTGATCTGGCGCAGGGAGCTGACGGCGTGTTTCCGCTCGTTGAGCGAGCCCGAGTCCTGGGCGCTCGCGGCGGTCAAAGACGGCGTCAACTTCACACAGCTGTGCGAGGGTCTGTGCCGCTGGTTCTCTGCCGAGGAGGCTGCGCCTCAGGCCGCCGCGCTGCTGCGCCAGTGGGTCGATGACGAGCTGATCAGCGATCTGACGGCTTAGACTCCCTTCTCCCTCCGGGAGAAGGGATGGGGATGAGGGAAAGGTAGTACTCCCCTCTCAGGGCGTCACCGCCCGCACCTCCGCCTGTACTTGGATCCACTTCTTCTTGCCCTTCTGCTCCACGATCAGGACCACCGGCACGCGGGCGCCCGGCTGCAGCGGCTGCTTGATGTCCAACAGCATGATGTGATTGCCGTTGGGCGCGAGCCGAACGGTCTGCCCCGGCGGCAGGTCGAGCCGCTCCAAGCGGCGCATCCTCATCACGCCGCGATCGTTCGACATCGAGTGAATCTCGGCGCTGCTCGCCGCGGGGCTGCGCACTCCGATAAGCCATGCGGGCTGCTCGCTGCGAATGTCGAGATAGACGCCCGCCACCTTCTGTCCAGGCACCGTAGCGCGCGCCCAGGCGTTCTCGACCGTGATCATGGCCTGCGCCCGCGCAGCGGATGAGATCAGCGCGATGACACACAGGGCGACGGCTCGGCGGAGCCAGCGCTTAGCGGAGCGATGGTGCATGGCTCTATTGCGGGAAGGATGATCGGGAAGAGCGCGTCGGTGCGGCCGCCGCCCTAAGCTATAATTATAGGCTAGCATGCTCCGCACACCTCTCGTTTTCTCCCTGCTGCTTTTCGTCGCGCCCTGGTTTCCGGCGCCTGGGCTGTTCGCATCCAACAGCATGGCGCAGAGCTCGGGTCCGGTCCCGCCGCTGCCTCCGATCGCCGCAAAAGCCTGGCTGCTTCTGGACTACCGGACGCGGCACGTGATCGTCAGCCGCAATGTGGACGAGCGCATCGAGCCGGCCTCGCTGACCAAGCTGATGGCCGCCTACGTGGTGTTCGGCGCCCTGAAGCAGGACCTGTTGACCTTGTCCCAGCCGCTGCCCGTCTCGGTGAAGGCGTCGAAGATGCCGGGCTCGCGCATGTTCATCGAACCGAACAAGGCAGTGACGGTGGACGAGCTGCTGCACGGCATGATCGTCCAGTCCGGCAACGACGCCACCACCGCTCTGGCGGAGGGCGTGGCGGGGAGCGAAGAGTCCTTCGTACAAAGGATGAACGAGCAGGCCGCGCGCCTGGGACTGACCGGTACCCGCTTCGCGAACGCCACCGGACTGGCCGATCCGCATCACTATTCCACCGCCAGCGATTTGTCGTGGCTGGCCGCTGCGCTGATCCGGGACTTTCCCGAGTATTTCCCCCTGTACTCCATCAAGGAGTACACCTACAAGGGCATCACGCAGCGCAATCGCAACGACCTGCTGTTTCGCGACCCTTTCGTCGACGGCGTCAAGACCGGCTACACTGAAACTGCCGGGTATTGCCTGGTCGCGACCGCACAGCGCGAGGGGCGGCGTCTGCTCGCGGTGGTCACCGGGACGGCATCCGAAGCGGTCCGTGCGATGGAGGCCCAGAAGCTGCTCAACTACGGCTTCCAGTACTACGAGACGTTGAAGCTTTATCCGGGCGGCGCGACGGTGGCCGAGATTCCGGTGTGGAAAGGCAGCGAGAAATGGCTCAAGGCCGGCTTCACCGAAGACGTGTTCGTGTCTCTGCCCAAGGGCCAGCGCACCCTGCTCAAAGCCGAGATCGAAAGCCTGCAGCCGCTGATCGCTCCCGTCAGCCCGCAGCAGCCGGTGGGAGTGGTGCGGGTGAGCTTCGCCGACAAGCCGTACGGCGAGTACCCGGTGGTCGCCCTCGAGGGCGTCGGCGTCGCCAACATCTTCGTGCGCGCCTGGGACAGCCTGCGGCTGATGTTCCAGTGATACCGGCGGAAGGGCAACCGGCGCACCGCGGAAGTCCGCCCTCGAATCACCAACAGGAACCATCCGATGGACCTCACCAGCCCCCAAGATGAGAGCGTGGTTTACCTCAACGGAGAGTTCCTGCCGCTGTCGCAGGCGCGCGTCTCCCCGCTCGACCGGGGCTTTATCTTTGGCGACGGCGTATACGAGGTGATCCCGGTCTACGCGCGGCGCGTGTTCCGGTTGGAGGGTCATCTGCAGAGACTCGACCGCAGCCTCGAAGGCATCCGGCTGCCCAATCCTCACAGCCATCAGCAGTGGACCCAGATCATCCGCGAGCTGGTCCGGCGCAGCCCGCACGAGGACCAGAGCCTGTACCTGCAGGTCACGCGCGGCGTCGCCAAGCGTGACCACGCGTTTCCGAAGGGCGTGGCGCCGACCGTGTTCCTGATGACCAACCCTCTTTCCGTGCCGGCGCGAGAGGCGGTCGACGCGGGCGTTGCGGCGGTCACCGTGCTCGACAACCGCTGGCTGCGCTGCGACCTGAAAACCATCGCCCTGGTGCCCAACGTGCTGCTGCGGCAGCAGGCGGTCGACGCCGGGGCCGTGGAGGCGGTGCTGCTGCGCGACGGCTTTCTCACCGAGGGCGCGGCGAGCAACATCTTCGTGGTCAAGGACGGCGTACTGCTCGTCCCGCCCAAGAGCCATCTCATCCTGCCGGGCATTACCTATGACGTGATCCTGGAGCTCGCGCAGAAGCACGGCATGCCGTGCGAAATCCGGGAAGTGTCGGAGGCAGAGCTTCGGTCGGCGCAGGAGCTGTGGCTGTCCTCCTCCACGCGCGAGGTTGTGGCCATCACCCGGTTGGACGCAGCGGCGGTGGGCAACGGCCGACCCGGGCCGCTGTTTCGCCGCATGCACGCCTGGTTTCAGGAGTTCAAGGCAGAGCTGCGGCGCGCGCCCGAGCCGCAGTCACATGCCTGATCTGATCGAATACCCGCTCGACTTTCCGGTCAAGATCATGGGTAGAAACGAGCTGGGCTTCGTCGAAGCCGTAGTCGAGATCGTGCGGCGGCATGCGCCCGACTTCGACGACGGGACAGTGGAACTGCGCCGGAGCAAGAAGAAAAGCTACCTGAGCGTCACCTGCGTTATTCGCGCCGTTTCGCGCGAGCAGCTCGACGCCCTGTACATCGAGCTCAACGATCATCCGAACGTGGTGATGGTGCTGTGAGGCGCGAGGCGTGAGGAGTCAGGAGTGATGGGTAATGGCCTCAAGATCGAACCGGACCATGGCGCTGCTACAACGCGGGGTGGCCTCGCGCTGGATGCACCGGTCCACGATGATGCCTCCTACCACGGCGCCTCAGGCCTCACGCCTCAGGCCTCACTCGTAGTCCGCCGCCTCGGGCTGGTGTCCTACGAACAGTGCTGGGAGGCGATGAAGGGCTTCACCGCCTCGCGCACGCCGGCCACGGCGGACGAGATCTGGCTGCTCGAGCACCCGCCGATTTATACCTATGGGGTCGGGGGGCGATTCGAGCACCTGCCGAGCAGCGATTGCGCAATCCCGGTGCTGAAAGTGGACCGCGGCGGGCAGGTCACCTACCACGGGCCGGGGCAGCTCGTCGCTTATGTGCTGCTGGATCTGCACCGGCGCGGTCTTACGGTGCGCAGCCTGGTCCGGGCGCTGGAGCAGGCCGTGATAGACTTGGCCTTCGACTTCGGGATCTCCGCCGCCAGGCGCGAAGACGCGCCGGGCGTCTACGTCCAGGGTGCCAAGATCTCGGCGCTGGGGCTGCGGATCCGCCGCGGCTCCAGCTACCACGGCCTCAGCCTGAACGTGGACATGGACCTGGCGCCGTTTCGCGCGATCGATCCGTGCGGGTATGCAGGGTTAGAAGTGACACAGCTGCGCGACCTCGGGGTGGCCGCGCCGATCGAAGACATCGGCGATCGGCTGGTCTCGAAGCTCACGCGGCGCCTCGGCGCCGCCGCGCACGGCAGGGAACAGCAAGCATGAGCGAGCTCACCGACGGCCAGACCGGATCAGCCAAGACCGCCCGCAATCCGGTCAAGGTCATCCCCATCACAGCGCTGAAGAAGCCGGAGTGGATCCGCGTGAAGGCCGGCAACAGCCAGGCCTTCTACGAGGTGAAGCGGCGTCTGCGCAGCCACAACCTGCATACGGTGTGCGAGGAGGCGTCCTGCCCCAACATCGGCGAGTGCTTCGGCAAGGGCACCGCCACCTTCATGATCCTGGGTGAGCTGTGCACGCGCCGCTGCCCGTTCTGCGACGTGGCGCATGGGCGACCCAAACCGCCCGACGCCGAGGAACCGCTCAATCTCGCGCGCACCATCGCAGACATGAGGTTGAAGTACGTCGTGATCACCAGCGTGGACCGCGACGACCTGCGCGACGGCGGCGCGCAGCACTTCGCGGACTGCATCGGCGCGGTGCGCACCCATTCGCCCGTCACGCGCATCGAGATCCTCACGCCCGACTTCCGGGGCCGGCTGGAGAAGGCGCTGGATGTCCTGGGCACCGGCCTGCCCGACGTGATGAACCACAACCTTGAGACCGTACCCCGGCTGTACAAGATGGCGCGGCCTGGCGCCGACTACCGGCATTCGCTCGAGTTGCTGCGGGATTTCAAGCACCGCTATCGCGACATACCAACCAAGTCGGGCCTGATGGTAGGGCTGGGCGAGACCGACGCGGAGATCCTCGAGGTCATGCGCGACCTGCGCGCACACGAGGTGGACATGCTTACGGTCGGCCAATATCTGCAGCCCACTCGAGGCCATCTGCCGGTGCTGCGCTACGTGGAGCCGGCTCGCTTCAAGGAGCTCGAGGCGGCCGCGCTGGACATGGGCTTCCGGCACGCGGCCTGCGGCCCGCTGGTGCGCTCGAGCTATCACGCCGATCAGCAGGCGCAGGAGGCGGGGGTCGCCTGACCACCCGCCCATGGGGTGGGCACCCCTGCGAATCAGTCATCTTGCCGACGCAGGTAGACGAGCATGTCATGCCCCTTGCCCAAGACCCCGGCCGGGAGGTTCAGCGCCTCCGCCGCAAGCTTGGCCAGCAGGTAGGCCGGCAGCAGCGCTTGTCCCTTGGCCAGCAGCTTGACTCGGGAGCTGCGCAGCCGCGCGACCGAAAAGCCCGTGCGCCGGGCCAACAGCGTTATGGAGCGCGGATTGAAGAAGCTGACATGGCCCGCGTCGCGCTCGATCTGGAAGTAGTCCCAGCGGCCCTTCATTGCGTCCGCCGTCCAGCTCTCGCCGTTGCCCGTGCTCAACAGCAGGACCCCACCGGGACGCAGGATGCGGTGGCACTCGCGCAGCAGCGCGATGGGCTCCTTGAGGTGCTCGATGACCTCGAACAACGTAACCGCGTCGAAGCTATGCGCCGGAAATCTCTGCTCCTCGAGCTGCCCCGTGTGCACCGTGCGCCCGGCCCGGCGCGCGCCCTCGGCGATATGCGCTGCGGGCTCCACGCCTTCGGCGTGAAGGCCCAGATCCGCCGCCGCCGCCACGAAGTCTCCGCGCGAGCAGCCCACGTCCAGCAGCTTGAGCCGCGTCGCAGTGGTGTCGAGCAGCTTCCCTATACGCGTGAGCCTGCGTGCGGCCGTACCCCGGCGCCGCTCGACCTCGGCCGGGCTCGGCCGGTCGAACTCAGGGCTGTCGAATGCCTGCATCGATGCCCGGTACGCCGTCTCCGAGATCTGGCTTACCAGCTGGCCGCAGGCAGAGCAGCGCAAGAGCCTGCCCTCGGGAAGATCGACATCGGAGACCTCGAAACGCGCGCCACAACCGACCGGGCAGGTCGTGATCAGGCGCTCAGATGCCGGCATCGTGCGTCAGGAAGGCCGGCGCGCGGGTGAACCCGAAGCAGAAAGCCAGCTTGCGCGATTTCTGTCCGCAAGGGCGCGAGCTGCCTGCGCGCGCAGCACTCATGGACGTGCGAGCTCCGGCAGATACTGGTCGAGACCGAGCGCGGCCTGCGTGCGGCTCGAGTGCAGAAGCTCGCTGAGGCGCTTCTGGTTCTCGGGCAGGCGGCTGCGGTCGTGCTCTTTGTGCCAGAGGTGAAACACCGGGGCGGCAAAGCGGGCGCTCTTGTGCAGCACGCCCGCATGCAGCAGCCGGATCACGAGGTCGGAGTCCTCCAGCCCCCAGCCGGAGTAGGATTCGTCCAGCCCGTTGACGCGCACCAGGTCCGCGCGCCAGGCCGACAGGTTGCAGGTCTTGACACCCGCCCAAGTGCGGGCGCTGCGCTTGCGGAACGCGCCGTCGGGAAGGCGCACCAGCGGCATGAGGCGGTTGGCATCGCCGCGCCCGCGGGCGCGCGCCCAATCGGGCCAGCCCCAGCGGTGGATGGGCAGACGCTGCTCGAGCACCGCGCGGGTGAACCTCTCCGACAACAGCACGCGGTTGCCGGACAGAAACCAGCCGGGCTCTGCCAACCGGCGATGCTGGTGCACGAAGGTGCGCGACGGGATGCAGTCCCCGTCGGTGAACACGATGTACCGGGCGTCGGTGCTGCCCACGGCCCGGTTGCGGATGGCGGCGGCGCGGAAACCCCGGTCCTCCTGCCAAACGTGACAAACCCTGAACGGCGCGCGCGAGGAGAAACGCTGGACCAGCCCGGCGGTTTCGTCGCTCGAGCCATCGTCGGCCACGACCAGCTCGAAGCCCCTGTCGCTCTGCTCCGCGTAGCCGTCCAATACGCCCTGGAGCGCATCCGGACGGTTGTAGGTGGTGATGACGACCGCGACAGTGTTCATCTGCGTCTCAGCAGCCAGGCCTTGAGATAGCGGTAGTAGACGCCCTGCGCGTTGGAGACGGCCAGGATGAAGCCCTCCGGTCCGTCTAGGAACCCGGCTTTGAGGAAGAAGGTGCGCACGAACGTCCACCAACCGTGCAGTACCGCGCTCGCCACCGAACCCTTGCGGCCGTGGGCGACCATCATCTGCGCCCCAGCCGTCGAATAGCGGTCGACCTTGTGCAGCACCTCCTCGAGGCTGGTGAAGGACTCGTGCATGAGCGGGTGGGTCAACTCGCCGACGGTTCCATCCAGGACGAGACGTTCATGCACGAGATCATCGCTGAAGCGCGCACGCCCCCGGGCGAACAGGCGCAGCACCGGGTCCGGCCACCACCCCGAGTGGCGCATGAAGCGTCCGCAGAAGGACGATGCGCGCGGCATGCGGAAGGCCGCGTGCGGGCCCGGCCTGGCGACGCTATTGCGGATCTCGGCCTCCAGCTCGGGGGTCAGCCATTCGTCGGCATCCAGGGACAGTATCCACTCGCCGGTCGCCAGTTCCAGTGCGCGGTTCTTCTGCGCACCGAAACCCGGCCAGTCTGCTGTGACGTGCACCTTCGCGCCGAGCTGGCGGCAGATTTCCTGTGTGCGGTCGGTGCTGCCCGAGTCGACGACGACGATCTCGTCGGCCCAGGCCACCGATCCCAGGCAGCGCCGGATGACCGCCTCCTCATCCCTGGTGATGACGATAACGGACAGGCTCACGCGCTCTTCCCGGTGGCCGCAAGCGCCGGCGGCGGCAGTGCCGCAAACAGCAGACCGGAGAGCCATGCGAACAAGAGACTCTCCGCGTGATCGATCAGCGGCGAGCTGAACAGGCTGGCGATGACGTAAGTCAGCACCAGACCGCGAGCCAGCGTCCTATCCATCTCCCCCGGTAAACGCCGCGCGCAACGCCACTGCTGCGCAAAGACGAGCATGAGCAGAATCAAACCAACGATCCCCAGTTGCGCGGTAGTGAGCAGGTACTGGTTGTGCGGATTGTAGGTAGGCCGCATGCTGGTTCCCTGGACCCGCTCCGCATAGACGTGGGCAAAGCCGCCGGTGCCCACGCCCAGCCAGGGATGCTGCTCGATGATGCCCAGGGTGTTGCGGTAGAACTCCAGGCGGATCCCGACGGACGTGTCTGTCGCCACGCCCGGTCGCCACTGTTCGACCTCGGACTCCGCCAGGGAGATCCGGCTGCGGAAGCCATTGGAGAACTCGTAGGCGCTGGCAAAACCGACAACCACTAAAACGGCTGCGGCCACCAGACCTCTCCAGCGCAAGTGCTCGAAGAGAAATAGCAGGGCCAGCGACGCGAGTACGAAATAGCCAGTGCGTCCGTGAACCAGGAATAGCACGTCGAAGGCGGCCAGCGCGGCGAGTACCGCCCAGAACAGACGCAGGTTTCTGCTTTGCGCGCGACGCGCAAACTGTGCGAACAGCAGGCACCCGAAGGCCATGAAGACGTTCTGCGTAATGTGCTTCTTGAATACCGTGGGATCGTCGGGCACACCGGTTATCACGCCACCGATTGGCAGGGCGCCCGCGGCGAGCGCAAACGACAGCAGCAGAGTGAGCGCAATGGCTGCGGCGAGCGCAAGCAGGCCGCGGCGGCGGTCATTCGGGTCGGTGAATACCGTCACCAGGATCGGTATGAGCAGCAAGCTGGTGTACTTTCTCAAGTAGAGCAGTCCGTCCGAGAGCGGGCCCTGGCTCCAGGCAAGCCCGAACACCAACAGCGTGAATAGCGCTAGCGCCGCGAGCACAACCGGATTTGCTCGGATCGTGGCGTACTTCGCCCCCCAGCGGCCGCTCGCCAACCAGCACACCAACAAGAGGGGCTGCAGCACGTTATCCAGAAAGGTCGAGATCGGCAACGTGAACCCGATGGCTATCGCGAGGTAACGCGCCGCCATGGCGGCGCTATTCGCGATGCCCCTCGGCGCCGGCGAAGCCGCCGCGTCGGCCTCACTCATTGGCGACCTTCTTGTCGACAGCCGTGGCGCTCCGGCCGCTGGAGTACTCGGGGATGAAGCGCGTCAGCTCGGCTCGCACTGTGTCGGCGGCCGGTACGTCCAGTCGGCTCAGCCAATCGAGCAACCGCGGCAACAGGTCTGCGTCCACCGCCCGGGCCCCCGCAATGCGCAGCTTCGGATGCGGGGTGGGCAGCGTGCGCTCGTCGTCCGTCAGCACCTCCTCGTACAGCTTCTCGCCGGGGCGCAGGCCGGTGAACACGATGCTGATTTCGCTCTCGCTGAAGCCCGATAGCCGGATCATCTCGCGCGCCAGGTCCACGATGCGCACCGGCTCGCCCATGTCCAGCACGAAGATCTCCCCGCCGCCGCCCATGTGGCCGGCCTGCAGCACCAGCTGAGCGGCCTCCGGAATCGACATGAAGTAGCGGGTGATCTTCGGATGCGTCACCGTGACCGGGCCGCCTTCGGCGATCTGCTGGCGGAACTTCGGAATCACGCTTCCGGCGCTGCCCAGCACGTTGCCGAAGCGGACC
>JBGPOV010000077.1:0-16355 GCA_041488255.1 Gammaproteobacteria bacterium
ACCGTGAAAGTGCTCCCCTGCCCGGGTTCGCTCACGACCGTGATCTCGCCGCCCATCAGCCGGCACAGCCGCCGGCTCAGCGCCAGTCCGAGACCCGTTCCGCCGTACCTGCGCGTGGTGGTGGTATCGGCCTGCGAGAACTCCTGGAACAGCCGCCCGAGTTCCTCGGCCGTCAGCCCGATGCCCGTGTCGCTCACGCTGAAGGACAGCCAACCGCCGTCCCCCGAGTCCTCCCGCTGCACCGTCAGCGACACCGTCCCTCGGTCGGTGAACTTGCAGGCGTTGCTCAGCAGGTTGAAAAGCACTTGCCGGACTTTGGTCAGATCGGCATGCATGATGCCGGTCGCCGCGTCGCATGCCACCTCGAGCCGATTGCCATTATTCTCGGCCAGCGGCTGGATCATGCCTGCGATGTCCTCGACCATCCGCGCAACGCTGAAGTCCTCGAGGTGCAGCTCCATCTTGCCGGCCTCGATTTTGGACAGGTCCAGGATCGAGTTGATCAGCTCCAGTAGGTGCTTGCCCGCGGCGTTTACTTTCTTCAGATCGGGTACTAGCTTCTCGGCGCCGACGTCGGACGCATCCTCCTGCAGCATCTCACTGTAGCCGATGATTGCGTTGAGCGGCGTCCGCAACTCGTGCGACATGTTCGCCAGAAACGTGGACTTATGCTGGCTCGCGATCTCCAGTTGATGAAACAGCCGCGCGTTCTGCATCGCCAGCGCGGACTGGCTGGCAAATGTGGTCAGCAGATCGACCACTTGTCGCGGGAATTCGCCAGGTTGCGTGCGGGCGATCGCCAAGGCGCCCATCACCTGGTCCTCTCGGATGAGCGGAACGGCCAGCAGGGCTCGAAACCCGCTGTCCATGATCAAGTCACGCAGGCGGCTGTCATAGGCACCTTCGGCGGCGATATCGGGAACCTGCACGGGCTGGCGCTTCAAGACCGCTTGACCCGTCACGCCTTCTCCTTTCCGGATCGGATTGCGCCGCAAGGCCTCAGCGATGTCCTGCGTATAGCCGAATGTCGCCCTGGGGCGTAGCTCTTCAGTGGCTTCGTCGTAGTCGAAGATCTGCCCGGCCTGTGTCCCTGCAAGCTGGTTTGCGTGAGTAAGGATGGTCGTAAGCACCGTATCGAGATCGAGCGTCGAGCTCACTGCGCTGCCGACCTCGCCGAGCGCCTTCAGCTCTTCGACGGATCGACCCAGCTCCGCAGTGCGTGCCTGGAGCTCGTTGAACAGCCGGGTGTTCTCGATTGCGATCACCGCCTGGTCGGCGAAGGTCTGGAGCATGCCGATCTGGCTCTCGGAGAACATCGCGGGCTCGGCGCCGGTGACGCCGATCGCTCCAATCGGGCTGCCCTCGCGGAGCATGGGCACGGAAAGGGCGCTGCGATATCCAGCGGTCTCAGCCAAGGTCTGCAGGCGATACTCCGGGTCCTGGTGAATGTCCGGGAGGTAGGCTACGGCTCGGGTCAGGATCGCGCGGGTGGTGGCACTGTCGCGGCTCAGGGCCATAGGGTAGAACTGCCGAAATATCTCGATGCCTGGGTTGATGCCCTGCGCAGCCGCCACATGCACCAGCTCGCCGTCGAACGTGTAGACCACTGCGAAGGTGGCCTCGCAGAGCTTCCGCGCATTAGCCGCGATCGTCTCAAATACCGACTGCACATCGCTTTGCGACTGGCTGATCACGCGCAGGATCTCGCTTGTCGCCGTCTGTTGCTCTAGCGACTCGGTCAAGTCCCGGTTGCGCGTCTGCAGCTCGTTGAACAGCCGCGTGTTCTCGATCGCGATCACCGCCTGGTCGGCGAAGGTCTGGAGCATGGCGATCTGTCTTTCGGAGAACATCGCCGGTTCGGCACCCGTGACCGTGACTGTTCCGATCGGGCTGCCCTCGCGAAACATGGGAACGGAAAGCGCACTGAGAAACCCGGCCGCCTCAGCCGCGCTCTGCAACCGATACTCGGAATCCTCCCGAATGTCCGGTATATAGGAGACGGCTCGGGTGAGGATGGCGCGGTGAGCCGAGCTGCCGCGGCTTAGCGGCATTGGATACGTTCGGCGGACCGCCTCGAGTGCTTCCGGACTCAAGCCCTGAGCAGCCGCGATGTTGATGAGCTGGCCGTCGAACGTCAGCACCCATCCGGAAGTGCCGCGGCACAGGTTCATTGCATTCGCCGCTATTGTCTCGAACACCGGCTGCACGTCAGATTGCGACTGACTGATCACGCGCAGGATCTCGCTGGTTGCCGTCTGCTGCTCCAACGACTCGGTCAGGTCTCTGTTCCGCGTCTGCAGCTCGTTGAACAGCCGCGTGTTCTCGATCGCGATCACCGCCTGGTCGGCGAAGGTCTGGAGCATGGCGATCTGGCGTTCCGTGAACATCGCAGGTTCGGCACCCATGACGCTGATCGCCCCGATCGGACTGCCGTCGCGGAGCATAGGCACGGCCGCGATGCCGCGAAATCCGGCCGTCTGAGCGAGCGTCTGCAGGCGATATTCCAGGTCCTCACGCACATCCGGGATGTAGACCACGTCTCTGGTGAGGATAGCCCGCCCGACCGCGTTGCTACGGCTCAGCGGGTGAGCCGTTCCTCGGATCGCCTCGACGACCTCGGGACTAGCACTATCAGCAGCTGCGTACTTGATAAGTTCGCCGTCGAACATGAAGACCTCGCCGGCGATGCTGGGCCGGCACAGCTTCCGAGCATTCGCCGCGATCGCCTCGAACACGGGCCGCACATCGCGTTGCGACTGACTGATGACTCGCAGAATCTCGCTCGTCGCCGTCTGCTGCTCCAGCGACTCGGTGAGGTCTCGGTTCCGCGTCTGCAGCTCGTTGAACAGCCGCGTGTTCTCGATCGCGATGACCGCCTGGTCGGCGAAGGTCTGGAGCATCGCAATCTGCCTTTCGGAGAACGTCCCGGGTTCGGCGCCAGCGACGTTGATCGTCCCTATCGGGCTGCCGTCGCGGAGCATTGGGATGCCAAGCGCGCTAAGAAAGCCTCCCGCCTGAGCCACCTGCGCGGGAAATTCTGGGTCCTGTCGAACATCCGGCACATAGACGATCGCTCGGTCGAGAACGACGCGCGCGGCTACACTGCCGCGGCCTGGCCGCATCGGGAAGATTCGATGCATCGTCTCGATTACCTGAGGATTGGCACTGTCGGCAGCCGCGACAGTGATGAGCTCGCCGTCGAAGATGAAGACCGCTGCGTAGATAGCCTTGCACAGTTTCCGCGCATTCGCCGCAATCGTCTCGAACACCGGCTGCACATCGCGTTGCGACTGACTGATGACGCGCAGGATCTCGCTGGTGGCCGTCTGTTGCTCCAGCGATTCGGTCAGGTCCCGGTTACGCGTCTGCAATTCGTTGAACAGCCGCGTGTTCTCGATCGCGATCACCGCCTGATCGGCAAAGGTCTTCAACAGATCGATCTGCTTCTCGCTGAAGGGACGCACTTCGCTGCGCCGGATCGCGATTGTGCCGATCGCAGTACCCTCGCGGAGCAGCGGCGCGACCAGCACAGTGCGTACTCCAGTGCGCTCTGCCAGGCCCTTCATGCGTGCGAACTCCGTCTCCGAGGCAGACAGCGAATCGGGCACATGGACGATGCACCGATCGATAACCGCCCGGCCAGATGGCACGTCTCGGGCGATCGGCAAGCCGGCATCGCCTGCCGGTCTCGGGATCGACCCGTACTGCGCCACGATCTCGAGCCGGTCGCCCTGGACGCGCAAAATTAGCGCATCACCGGCATCGCACAGGCGAGCTGCGCTCTTGACTACCGCGTCAAGCACCGGCTGCAAATCGGTCGGCGAGCTGCTAATCACGCGCAGGATCTCGGCTGTGGCCGTCTGCTGCTCGAGCGCCTCGGTCAGGTCCCGGTTTCGCGTCTGCAGCTCGTTGAACAGCCGCGTGTTCTCGATCGCGATCACGGCTTGATCAGCGAACGTCTGGAGCATCGCGATCTGCCGTTCGGAGAACATCGCGGGCTCGGCGCCACTGACACTGATGGCTCCGATCGGGTCGCCGTCGCGAAGCATAGGCACGGACACTAGGCTGCGATATCTGGCCGTCTGAGCCAGGCGATGCAGGCGATATTCCACATCCTCGCGAACATCCGGGATGGAGACGACGGCTCGGGTGAGGATGGCGCGGGCAGTCGCACCGCCGCGGCCCGGCGGCATCGGGTAGGTTCGATGGACCGCCTCGAGCGCTACGGGACTGACACTGTCACCCGCTGCGTACTTGATGAGCTCGCCGTCGAATGTGTACAACTCTCCGGTGGTGGCCCGGCACAGCTTCAGCGCATTCGCAGCGATCGCCTCGAATACCGGCTGCACGTCGGATTGCGACTGACTGATCACGCGCAAGATGTCGCTGGTGGCCGTCTGCTGCTCGAGCGCTGCGGTGAGCGACTTGTTGCGCTCCTCGAGCTCCGTAAACAGCCGCACGTTCTCGATGGCGATCACGGCTTGGTCGGCAAAGGTCTTAAGCAACGTGACCTGGCTGTCGGTGAAGGGGCGTACCTCAGTGCGGCGAATGGCGATCGCACCGATCGCGGTCCCTTTGCGGATCATCGGCACGGCAAGCGTTGTGCGGGCGCCCGAAGCGCTCGCATAGGCCTTTGAGCCACCAAACTCCGCGTCCGACTCCGCGACAATGTCGGGGAGATTAACGATCTGACGGTCGATGACGGCTCTCCCAGCTACATGCTGACGGTTCAACGGCAGGAGGTCTCCAAAGCCGAGACCCGGCAGCTCCCCGTACTTTCCTACGAGGCTGAGCGAGTCACCCTTCGCGAGCGTGATGACGGCATCGCGCGCGTTGCACAGGCGTGCCGAGCTCGCGGCGACGGCGTCCAACACCGGCCGCAGATCCGTCGGCGAACTGCTGATCACCCGCAGGATATTGCTCGTGGCCGTCTGCTGCTCGACGGTCTCCGCTAACGTCCGGTCGCGCGCCTGCACCTCGCTGAGGAGGCTCGCGTTGTCGACCGCCATCGCGAGATGGAGAGCGAAAACGGGAAGCAGATGCAACCTGTCGGCGGGCAGCGCGGTTCGGCGGTATTTGTTGTCGGCCACAAGTAGCCCCAGCGACCGGCCGCGGGCAATGATGGGAACCGCGACAAAGCTCTTCGTGCGAAGCGCATTGATCGACGAGTACGGCGGCTTCAGCCGCGACTTGGGCGAGAGCGGATGCGTTTCGTCGACAACGAACGCCATCTTGCCGCGAAAGGCCTTGGCCATCGCACCTGCCTGGGCAAGCGGGATCTCCGTACGCTCGCCAAGCAACAGCCTGTCCTCCTTCGACAGACCTGAACCCGCGACATGGATCAGCCGATCGGCTTCGGGCGAGATCGCCCAGAGAAGGACACGGTCGACGCCAACAGCCTCTCGAGCGGCTTCCAGCACATGCGCAAGCTGCTGCTCGAGAGGAAGCGCCGCCTGCAGGGCAGCGGACAGCAGGAGAAACCGCTCGACACCGGCTGTCGGCTTCTTGAGCGCGTCGCGCTCGGGCTCGGCACGTGCGCGGACATGGCGAGTGCGTCGGCGAGAAGGCATGACATCGGTCCTATGGTTCACTGGACCCGTTGCCGGATCATCGTCCCTGCGCGGGGGACGTACCGACCAACTCCCTGACTCTGAGGTGATTCATCGATTGTGGGCATGGCGGCGCAGCAATCAGCTCAGGCCACCTCGCTCTCTTCCGGCGGCCTGATCAAACACTCAGCCGGGATGCCTAGCTCCTTGTGCAGGCGCCAGATCATCTTGAGCGTCAGCGGTCGCTTGCGGTTCAAGACCTCATAGACGCGGTTTGGGCGGCCGATTATCGGTTCGAGATCCTTCACCGTCAGTCCGTGCTGGTCCATCGCGAACTTGATGGCCTCGACCGGATCGGGGAGCTCGAGCGGAAACTGTTTGCGCTCATAAGCCTCCACCAGCGTGACCAACACATCCAACCGCTCACCCTTCGGCGTATTGCGGCGCGCGTCCATCGAAAACTCGATCTCTTTGAGAGCGGACCGATAGTCCGCCCTGGTCCTTATGGGCTTGATCTCCACGCTCTTCGCGCTCCTTCAAATCGTCTGTGCATCGATCCGATCGTACTGTGCGTGAGTCCCGATGAACCGGACGTAGACAACGCGGTACGCCAGACTACCAGCCTATACTATAGTCGGAGGATGCGCGGGCCGCGTGAGACTAACGCGCCCAGGCTCACCGACGGGTTCGGTCCCTTGCAGACGCTGCTTTGACCTTGCCGCCCCCGTCCCCCTGCCGCACAATCCAATCACAGCGGACAACTGGCGACAGACTCGTATGGCGAGCAAACGCATCGGAATTATCATGCACGGGGTGACCGGACGCATGGGCACCAACCAGCACCTCGTGCGCTCGATCCTCGAGATCCGCCGCCAGGGCGGCGTGGCGCTGAAAGACGGCACCCGGCTCATGCCCGATCCGGTGCTGGTCGGCCGCGATGCGAAGAGGCTCGAAAGCCTCGCGAAAGCCAACGGCCTGGAGCGCTGGACCACCGATCTCGACCAGGCCCTGGCAAACCGCGACGACATTGTCTTTTTCGACGCCGCCTCGACACTTCTGAGGCCGAGTTTTCTGATGCGCGCCATCGCCGCGGGCAAGCACATCTATTGCGAGAAGCCGGTGGCGACCACTACCGCCGAGGCGCTCGAGCTTTACCAAGCGGCGCAAAAGGCGGGCGTCAAGCACGGCGTGGTGCAGGATAAGCTGTGGCTGCCCGGGCTGTTGAAGCTGAAGATGTTGCGCGACGCCTCCTTCTTCGGCCGCATGCTGTCGGTGCGCGGCGAGTTCGGCTACTGGGTTTTCGAGGGCGACTGGCAACCGGCCCAGCGGCCATCCTGGAACTACCGCAAGGAGGACGGCGGCGGCATCATTCTCGACATGCTGTGCCACTGGCGTTACGTGCTCGACAATCTGTTCGGCGAAGTGAAAGCCGTATCGTGCCTGGGCGCGACCCAGATTTCCGAGCGCTGGGACGAGGGAGGACGCAAGTACCACGCTACCGCCGACGACGCGGCCTACGCCACGCTTCAGCTGGAAGGCGGCGTGATCGCGCACTTCAACAGCTCCTGGTGCGTGCGCGTGCGGCGCGACGACCTGCTGACACTACAAGTCGACGGCACGCATGGCTCGGCGGTCGCCGGCCTGCGGCGCTGTGTGACCCAATCACGCGTGAACACGCCCAAGCCGGTCTGGAACCCGGACATCGCACAGCCCATCGACTTTTATCAGGGGTGGCAGGAGGTACCGGACAACGCCGCCTGGGACAACGCGTTCAAGGCGCAGTGGGAGCTGTTTCTCAAGCACGTTGCGGGAGAGGGCGAGTTCCGCTGGAACCTGCTGGAAGGCGCGAAGGGCGTGCAGCTCGCCGATATTGCCCAGAAGAGCTGGCGCGAGCGGCGCTGGCTCGATGTTCCGAAGCTGACAGCGTGAAGCGCGGCGTCTCCCTCACCCGTCGCTTCGCGCCGCCCCCGGATCCAGTCCGGGGCAGGCTCTCTCCCGGAGGGAGAGGGCAACACACACTCCCGCCGGGAGAGAGTAGGGTGAGGGAACGCGGTGGGCCGAGGGCACGTGCCGGCGCGCGCGGCTGCTACTCACGGCATATGAGGGTCACATGACGATAACGGGAACGACCCGCCTGTACGCCATCCTGGGCGACCCGCTGGCGCGGGTGCGCTCGCCCGAGCGCTTCAACGCGCTGTTCGCCGAGCGCGGCATCGACGCGGTAATGGTGCCGGCCGAGGTGGACGCCGACGGCTTCGACGCCGCCGTCCTGGGCTTCAAGCGCCTGCGCAACTGCGACGGGCTGATCATCACCATGCCGCACAAGCACGCCATGTGCGCCCACGTCGACGAACTGCGTGACAACGGCCGTCTAGTCGGTGCGATAAACGTCGCCCGGCGCATGGAGGATTGTCGCTGGGTCGGCGACATGTTCGACGGCCGCGGCTATCTGGCGGCGCTCGGGACCCATCGCGTCGACCCGGCTGGCAAGCGCGTGCACATGATCGGCGCCGGAGGCGTGTCGCGGGCCATGTCGATAGCGCTCGCCAAGGCGGGCGTGGCGTCCCTCACGCTTCGCGATCTCGACGCCAGCCGCGCGGTGGACCTCGCACGTGCGGTGGCTGCTGCGTTCCCCAAGGTCAAGGCCGAGGCGGTGAGCGAGGACCGCTACGACGTCGACATCCTCGCCAACGCAACGCCCCTTGGGTTGCGCGACGGTGATCCCCTGCCCTGCGATCCGTCACGCATCGCCGCGCGCACCGTCGTCACCGATGTGATCCCGAAGCCGGACATCACGCCGCTGCTCGCCGCGGCGCGCGCGCGCGGGTGCACCGTCGTTACCGGCCGCGACATGGTCGAGGGGCAGGCCGGGTTGGTGGCCGACTTTCTCGGCCTGAGTGCGAAACCTCGTGCGTGAGCGCACCCGACCCCAACCTGCTGTCTCTCAACACCGCGACCACGCGCAAGCAGTGGGGCCTGGCGCAGGCCATCGCCGGCTGCGCGCGTCATGGCGTCCGTGGCATCGCGCCCTGGCGCGATCAGTTGCATGCGATGGGCGTCGAGCCCGCGGTGCATGCTATCCGCGGTCACGGTTTGACGGTAACCGGGCTGTGCCGAGGCGGGATGTTTCCCGCAGCCGACGCCGCCGGTCGCAAGGCGGGGATCGAGGAGAATCTGCGCGCGCTGGATGAGGCCCATGCGCTGGGCGCGCAATGCCTCGTGCTGGTGGCAGGGGGCTTGCCCACCGGGTCGAAAGACATCGGCGGCGCGCGCGAGCAGGTACGCGATGGCATCGCGGCGATCCTGCCGCATGCGCGCCGAGCCGGAGTTCCGCTCGCCATCGAGCCGCTGCACCCGATGTACGCGGCCGATCGCGCCTGCATCAACACGTTGGGCCAGGCGCTCGATCTTTGCGACGCGCTGGACCCGCGCCGCGAGGGCGGCTTGGGCGTAGCGGTGGATGTGTATCACGTCTGGTGGGATCCGCAGCTCGAGCGCCAGATCGCACGCGCCGGCAAGTCGCGCTTGCTCGCCTTCCACATCTGCGACTGGCTGGTGCCCACGCGCGACCTGCTCAACGATCGAGGGATGATGGGCGACGGTGTGATCGACCTGCCGCGCATCCGCTCTTGGATGCAGCAGACGGGCTACGCGGGCTTCCACGAAGTGGAGATCTTCTCCGAGCTGGACTGGTGGCGGCGTGATCCGGACGAGGTGCTGGCGACCTGCAAGGAACGGCATCAGCGCGTTTGTTGAGCGCAGTTGGCGATAGCCGCACCAGCGGTTCTCCCGAGCCTCGCCGGTCCTTCTAGCAAAGCGAAGCCTGGCTGATCCAGGCAGACGAGGTCAATTGACGCACCTGTGCCCGCCAAGTTGGCACTTTGCGGGTTCGCGTTTATCATCTTCCCTATCAGCGAGGGGGGAAATTATGAAACCAAAACGGGAACTCATCGAGCCAACGCTTCGTGTGCTGGTCGTTGTGGGGCTGCTCGCCAGCGCCGGGCTGGTGCACGCCGCGGACTATTGCTGCTTATGTAAGGGGGAGACGGCGGGCAAGACCATTGGCGCGTCTAGCCGAGCGGTCGCCGTCGGTCAGTGCAGCCTGGAGTGCGGCAACTTCACGAACGTCTCCTCCGGCAAGTGCGCAGAGCCTGCGCCGGCCGCTGCGCCAGCGCCCACTCCCCCGCCGCCAGCGACACCCGCGCCCGCCGCGCCGCCGGCCCCCGCAGCAGCTCCAGCCGCGTCCTCTCCGCGGCCAGACTTCGTTTCAGTGGCGCCGACCGCCAGGGTCCTGGCGGACGACGGCAGGATCCGGGTCATCGATTTCCAACCCAAAGCCGGGACCAAGCTGCCCATGCACACCCACCCCACGATGGTCGTGTACCTCATAGAGGGCGGCGCCACGCGGTTCACGCTGGAGGACGGAAGAACGATCGACGGCGCGGGACACACTGGCGAGGTCCTTATCAACGCGCCCGTGACTCATTCTCAGGAGCACACGACGCCTTCGCACGCAATCCTGATAGAGATCGCCGAGGGCTCCAAGTTCGAGGCGCCTGCACCGGCCACGGACCTGGTTTCTCTCGCCCCCGATCATTGCAAACTGTTGAAGGAAAACGATCGGGTTCGCGTGTACGACTACACCGCACGAAAAGGCGACAGCGTCGCGATGCATTCTCACCCGACCCACGTCGTCTATCTGATCAAGGCCGGCAAGACGCAGTTCATGCTCCAAGACGGCACCACGCCCAAGCCGGCGGAGTTGAAAGACGGCGCAGCGCTGATCAGCCCGCCCGTGACACACGCACAAGTACATTTGGAGGATGTCCACGCCATCATCGTGGAACTGAAACGATAAGAACATCCGTTCGGGAGAACTGAAGGGTAGGAGGTCCCATGCTCGAGAAGCACAAAGTTGTCTCGAGAGACGAGTGGCTGAAGGCCGGGCAGGACCGCTATGGAGGGTTTGTCAGGCAGATGCGACAGGCTGGACGTTCTCATGACGTCGGTCGAGGCGTATGAGACGGCGTCGAACTCCGCCAGAGTCTACGCGCCCCTGACTATGCCGCTCCGATCTCCCGCGCGATGCAGTCCAAAGCTTCCTCCGTTTTGACGCGATCGAGGCATGGATAGCCGAGCAGCAGGATGCGATCCCAGCCGTCGAAGGGGTGAAGCATGAGAGCGGGGCCGTCGATGAGGGAATAGACGCCGACGCCCTTGCTCAACAGCGCGCGTTGCAGCGTCTGCGCAGGCGCAGCAGAGCGTGGCAGATACCACGTCAGATGCATCCCGCCTTCGACGCCGAGCACGCTTGCCTCTGCGAAGCGGCGCTTCAGGCCGGCGATCAGATCGTCTCGCCGCTCCAGGTAGACCATGCGTATCCTGCGTAACTGCGAGTCGAAGGCACCCGATTGGAGGAAATCGGCGAGGACCGCTTGTTCCAGCCACGAATGCCCGTGGTTAAGCAGGTCTTTCACCATCTTCGCCTTCGGCACGAGGCTGGGCGGCACGATCGCATAGCCTAGGCGCAGGCCCGCTCCCAGCGACTTGGAGAAGGTGGCGAGATAGATCACCCGCTCGGAGCGATCCAGGGCGGCGAGGGCTATTAGCGGAGAGCCCTGATACCGGAAGTCGCCGTCGTAGTCGTCTTCCACGACGAAGCTGCCGGTCCGGCGTGCCCATTCCAGCAGGGCGATACGACTCTCGAGGCTCATCGTGGGCCCCAGCGGGAACTGGTGCGACGGTGTCACGTAGGCCAGGCGCGCTCCGGCTCGGGGCAGCGCCCGCGCGTTCAACCCTTCTTCAGTCACCTCGCATCCGATCAGGTTCGCACCGTAGCTTGCGAACACATGGGCCGCGCTCGCATAGGTCGGGTTCTCGACGACCGCCGAAGCTCCGGGCTGGAGGAGCAGGCGTGACACGAGGTTCAACCCCTCCTGCACCCCGGCGACGATGAGAACCTGATCGGCAGAGCACAGGATCCCGCGGCTGACGCGAACCCGCTCGGCGATCGCGCGTCGCAGCTCGCCCAGACCGAGCGGGTCGCCGTAATCGGTCAGTGCAAGCGGTGCCCCGTACAGCCGTTGCTCCACCAGGCGCTTCCAGACGCGATGCGGGAACAGCGTGCGGTCCGGCCGCCCCACACGGAAGTCCAACTGGAGGTGGTTGCGGGAAGGGTCGTAGAGGGAGGAGTTGCGCCACTGCTCGAAATGGGTCGGCTCGGGAAGGCGCTCAGGCACAACGGCGGTCTTGTACACCCGCCCCCTCGCGTTCAGATAGGCGCGCGGCAGCGTCGAGCCGACCCGGGTTCCGCCTCTTCCGAACGTCTCGACGAAACCCTCGCGCCCGAGCGCCTGATAGGCGAGAACTACCGTGTTGCGTGCCACGCCAAGCTGGGCACTGAGCTGGCGGGTGGCCGGGAGGCAATCTCCGGCCCTCAGCATCCCATTTTCGATCAGCGTGGCGATCTGCCGCACGATCTGCTGCTGCAGATGGGCGGCGCCGCCCAACCTGACGGAGATTGGCAGTTGCATGAATCAAACCACCTCCTCAGGCAACCATACCAGATCGCCGAGGATGCGGCGTTTTGGACCCATGAGTCGACCAGCGACTGGAACCATCGACGGCGCGGCAGCAGGCCTATGATCCTCGGGTAGAGAGGTGCCGGTTCGGTGACCGCCGCCCTCGTCAACCGGGAGAAGTCCTATGGCGATCTATCTCAGCATGCAGCGCGTTCGATTTTCCAGCGACGACGGGTACGACAAATTCAAGATGGTCTTCGCAGACACGCGAAACCACTTGAAGCCTTTGCCCGGTTTCTTGCACCTCACCTGGTGGGTGCATCCGGAGGATCCCAAGTGGTTCAACGAGATCAGTTTGTGGACCAGCAAGCAGGCGCTGAACGACTGGCACCAGGCAACGTACCACAAGCACGCGAAGGAATGGGCGGCCCGAGGTGCGATCATGGAGGACATCATCACGAACTTCGAGCTGGCCAGCACGCGGCTGCTGCGTGTGTGCCCATGCTGCGGCGAGTTTCAAGACAAGCCCTATGACCTGCATCGCGAGCAGGCGACCCTTTCAGCGCCTTGTCCGAAATGCGGCTTCCACTTTCCGATGATGCCGGAGACGGCAAGCAGCATGGCGGTGTTCAAGGACGTTGCTGCTTAGTCTAGTGCTCTGTCCGCAGGTCAGCCGCGTGCGTCCGTCGCTCAGGCGCAGCGCTTGTTGCCGGTCTCCTTGGGCGGCACCGACATGTCTTCCTTGGAGATGCGGATGGGCTTGCCGATGTACGGGAACTCGGTGCCGAAGTAGCGGACATCGGCCGGGATCTTGTCGGGCGCGAGGATTTCCGACACGAAGCCCGGCGTTTGTATCTGGTGGTCGCAGGCGCGCATCTCCACCTCGCCCCAGACCGCCTTGAACTTCGCGCCCTCCCAGGCCTTGATGATCTTATCGGTGTCCAGGCTGCCCGCCCGATTGATCACATCGCCCGCCCACAAGATCGCGTTCACGGCGCGGCTGATGGCGAGGTCGGGGTATCTGTAATTGATCGGCGCATCGGGATAGTGCTTGCGCCACTCTTGCAAATACGCCTTGTTCTCCGGCGTGTCGATGGTCATGTGGTAGGCGTCTGCAGTGATGTGGCCGACCGCAGCGTCCTTCACCGCCTGCAGCACCACCGCGTCATTCAGGAAATACTGGCCTGTCTTCACCTTCCACCCCAGGGCCTTCCCCTGCTGCAGCAGCAGCCGGTTGTCCTGGCCCCAGTCTCCGGTCATCACCACTTCGGCGCCGGAGGCCATGATCTTGGTGATGTACGGCCCGAAGTCCTGCACCTTCTGGAGCGGGTGGTACTCCTCCCCGACGATGCTTTGGTTGGGCGCCTTGACCCGGTTGAAGGACTTCTTGAAGCCATCGGCGCAGGCCCGGCCGAAGTTGTAGTCCTGGTTCAGCAGGTAGAACTTGGTGGGCTTCTGGGGCGCCATCTTGCAGAAGTACACGGCGAGCATGCCCGAGTGCATGTCGGTGTTGAGACAGCAGCGGAAACTCGTGTCGAAGAACTCCTCCCCGGTGAACTCCGCCGCCTCGGTGCTGTAGGAGATGAAGATCTTGTGGTTCTGGTTGGCCACCTGGGAGACGGCTTTGGCTATCGACGAACCCGTGCCCATGGCAAGGATGTCCACCTTCTCGCCGAACAGCAGGTCGTTGGCGCGCCGAGTGGCGACATCGGGCTTGAGCTCGCTGTCGGCGGGCACGATCTCGACCTGGCGCCCGAGCACGCCGCCCGCTTGGTTGAGCTTGTGTGCGGCGAACTTGACGCCGGCCACGAAACCCTCACCCACATAGGTCACCGGGCCGGACAGCGGCTCGGTAATGCCGATTTTGATAGGCCCGGTCTGGCTCCAGCCCGGTCGGACGATGACCCACGGCCCGACGGCTGCGGCCCCGGCTGCAGCCGCTCCCTTGAGGAATGATCGACGGCTGATTCGCTTCTTCATGCTCGCTCTCCTTTCGCAATCCGCGCCCTCAGATGGATGGCGGGTCCTTCACACCTCGAGGTACTGCTTCCTCACCTTCTCGTTGGCCTCGAGCTCCGCCGCGCTGCCGGTGAAAACGATCTGTCCCTTGGACATGACGTAAACGCGGTGGGCCAGCGCCAGCGCCGTTTCCATGGCCTGCTCGACCAGCAGGATGGGGGTGCCGCTGCGGTGAATCTCGGTGAGTATGCGCTCGACCTGCTCGACGATCATAGGGGCCAGCCCTTCAGTGGGCTCGTCGACCAGCAGCAGATCGGGATTGCCCATGAGAGTGCGCCCGGTCGTCAACATCTGCTGCTCCCCGCCGGACAGCGTGCCGGCCCTCTGGTTCTCGCGCTCGCGCAGCCGCGGGAAGAATTCGTAGACGCGGTCGAGCGTCCAGCCGTTGCCGTTTGCGCGCCGCGCCGCTCTCTGACCCGTCTTGATCCCCATGAGGAGATTCTCCTTCACGCTGATGGTGGGAAAGATGCGGCGTTCCTCGGGCACGTAGCCGAGGCCGAGCCGCGCCACCCGGTACGCGGCCAGCCCGGTGATGTCCTGCCCCTTGAAGGTCACGCTGCCCGCGGACGGCTTGACCAGACCGATGAGCGTCTTGAGCGTGGTGGACTTGCCTACGCCATTGCGGCCCAGGAGGCACACGATTTCACCGGCCGCCACGGTGAGGCTCACCCCGTGGAGGATGTGCGACTTCGCGTAGTGGGCATGCAGCGCGTCAACCTCGAGCACGGTCACCCTCCGGCAACGGCGGCCTTCCTCCCGAGGTAGGCGCTCTTGACCTCCTCGCTGCTGCGGATCTCCTCGGGCGGTCCGCTGGCGAGCACTTGGCCGTAGTGGAGCACGCTGATCCGATCGGCCAGAGTGAACACCACCTCCATGTCGTGCTCCACCATCACCAGGGTCTTGCCCTCGCTGACCCGGCGAATGAGGCCGATGGCCTTGCGCGTCTCCTCCGCGTTGAGGCCGGCGGTGGGCTCGTCGAGCAGGATCAACTCCGGCCGCACCGCGACCGTCAGTGCCATCTCGAGCTCGCGCTGCTCGCCGTAGGAGAGCGCGTTGGCCGGCGTGTGGCGCCGCTCGGCCAGGCCGAGCAACTCCAGCACCTCTTCGGTCTCTCGCGCCACGTCCGCCTGGCGGTCGAGCAGGTGCCACGCGTCGAGCCGCATGCCCCGCCGAGACACCACCGCGCTTCGCACGCTCTGGTACACCGTGAGGCGCGGAAACGTGTTGATGATCTGGAATGAGCGGCCCACGCCCAGGCGGGCGATGCGATAGGGCGGAGCTCCGGTGATGTCATGCTCGCGGTATAGCACGCGCCCCCGTCGCGGACGCAAGCGCCCGCTGATGATATTGAACAGCGTCGACTTGCCCGCCCCGTTGGGCCCTATGACGGCATGGCGCTCCCCCGGGGCCACGGCGAGGTTGATGCCGATCAACACCTGGAGGCCGGAGAAGTCGTGGTGAATGTCGCGCAGCTCGAGCGCAGGTGTCATAACGGCTCTACCACGGAGGCGCGACGCGGCCGGAATAGCCGCTGCACCGGCCCGCTGCGCCCGAACAGGCCGATGAGCCCGGTATGCATGAACAGGATCATCACCACGAACAGCAGGCCGATCACGAACGGCCAGTGCTCGGTGGTCCGGGCCAACCAGTTCTGCAGGAAGATATACGCCGCGGTCCCGAGGAACGGCCCGAGGAAGGCCCCAGTGCCCCCGAACAGGGCCATGAACACCACCTCGGTGCCAGTGCCGAGGTCCAGCGCGCCAGGCGAGACGAGGCGTTGGAAGCTCGCGAAGAGCGCACCCGCCACCGCGGCCAACGTCGACGCGAACGTGAAGACGATGAGCTTGGTGCCGAACACGTTGTAGCCGAGGAATGCCGCCCGCTCGTCGTTCTCACGCATGAGGAGCGCGGCGTTTCCGAGCGGCGTGCGGGTGAAGCGCCAGCCCGCCCAGAGGCAGAGCAGGACCACCGTGAGTTCGAACCAATAGAAGTGCGGTGCTTGGCCCATGTGCAGGACCACTCCACCCGGCAGGGTGAGGTCGGGTGGGCTCACGGTAAGCCCGTCGTCACCCCGGGTCACCACGCGCCACTTGAGCGCTACCGCGAACAGGAACTGACTGAAAGCCAAAGTGAGGAGTGAAAAGTAGGTGCCCCGCAACCGCACGCAGAAGAAGCCGATGAGGAGCCCGGCCCCCGCCCCCGCTAGCGCGCCCATCAGCAGCGCGAGCGGCACCGGCACCGCGCCCAGATGCTTCCAGACGAGGCC
>JBGPOV010000078.1:0-16340 GCA_041488255.1 Gammaproteobacteria bacterium
GGGCGCGAAAAGCATTCCGGTCGCGGCCAATGCGCCGGCGATGATCAGCGTCGGCGTCGCGGGCAGCGGCAGGCCGATCCGCTCTGCCAGAACGTTGGCGAAGACCAAAACGAGCCCGTACTGCGTGATCAACTGAATCATCTGTGGAGCAACCGACGATGGGCTGTGCGGCCGCGCGTCCGTCTCATGCGTGCCGCGGGGCCAGCCAGCCATGTTTTCTTCCGCGTGTCCCCTCTCCAGCAGAGATAAGGTCCCTCTCCCTCCGGGAGAGGGTAGGGTGAGGGAAACGTCGCAAGACGTCCGGGAGAGGGCGCAGGGTGAGGGACGGGCCTCACCGCACAGCGTCGAGCAGTATCTCCCCCTTGCCGCCCGTCGCCAGGTCGCCGCAGTACCGGCGCACTGTGCGCGGCAGCGGCAGGAACGCCTCCAGCCCGCCGCGCGCGTGCAGCTCGCGCTCCAGCAAGGTGAGAAACGGCAGGGCATGCTGGCCGCAATCGTTGTACGTGGCGGGCAACTCCTTCGGTGGGCTTTGCAGGAGCAGCGTCCCGTGCCTCAGCGCGAAGCCGGGATTCGCACCGACGCTGCCTTTGACGATCACCGTACCGGCCAGCATGCGCGCCCCGAGGCAGGCACCGGCGGCGCCCTCGATCAGGATGAGGCCCCGGCGCATGCGGTCGGCCGCGCGGTCTGCGGCACGGCCGCGCACATGGATCAAGCCGCCGCGCATGCCCTGCTTGTCGCCGGGCAGCGCAGCACCCAGCCAGTCGCCGGCGTTCCCGCCGATCTCGATGCTGCCGCCTTCCATCTCGCAGCCGGCAAAGACGCCGGCGTCCCCGGATACAGCGATGCGTCCTGCGCTCATTCCGAGCCCAAGGTAAGCCCCGGCGTCGCCTTTGATCACGAGCGTGCCGCTCTGCAGCCCGGCTCCGAGGTGCGTCAGCTGCTCCTGTGCGTTCTCGACTACAACGTGCTGCGGATCGTCGCCGCTGACCTCGAACAGCTCTCCCACCCGCACGCTGCGGTTCCCCAGCTCCATCTCCAGCGCTTCGATCTGTGCGGGTGTGAGGCCCGCAAGCCGGTGCGGGGCGAGCACGGACGCATCCACGCTTACGGGCGGCGTTGCACGCAGGCGAAAAGTGAGCGCGCTCACGCCAGGATCTCGCGCAGCTTGTAGTGGAACTGGCCGAGCTCGCCGCCGTAGTTGCCGGCGGACAGGCGCAGGATGCCCGCAGCCGCGCCCAGATCGCACACAGCGCGCAGGCCCGCGCGCATCGCCTCGCGCACATCCGCGTCCGTCAGGGCGTCGATCACGATCTCGAGCACCGCGCCTACCTCGGGAGTGAGCTGACTGCGGGTGGCGCCGCGCAGCGTCGGGCAGAAGGCATCGTTGGTGGAGGCGACGAGTCCCTTGTACTTGGAGCCGACCTTGGAGCCGGAGCGCACGATTCCGCCGGGGAAAGGCATGATCGCGCCGCGCACCTGCCGCATCGCGGAGATGGCCGATTCGCAGGCGGCGAGCGCCTCGGCCTGCCCGCACGCCAGTACGAGAAAGTTCCCGCCGCCCACCGCCTTCACCATGCCGGTGGTTTCCTCGCACAAGAACTCGCCGTCCATCACCGGCACGCGCCAGTAGCGCCGGCCACCGATCACCTTCGAGCTCTGGAAGCCATCGCCGAAGAAGCGCAGGTTTTTGCCCAGCGCGATCGGCTCGCCCTCGATGCCGGCGAAGCATGCGGTGGTCGGCGCGGTCAGCACGCACTGGCCCACCCGGCGCTCCACCTGCTTCGCCAGCTCCTTGCCTGACACCGCGAACAACAGGACCGCCACGCCGGGCCGACCGTCTGGCGTTTCCTCCGGCGCTAGCTCGCGCTCGATTCCGGCTTCGCAGCCGCAGGCGATCACGGAAGTCGCGAAGCCGGTGGCGGTGTGCGCGGCGTGCAGCGCCCATTCGCGCTCGAGCGCGGTGATGACGATGCGCGTGGCCCGCATGCCGAAGGCCTCGGCGAAGGTGTCGTCGATCGCTACGCCGTTGACGATCATGTGCGCCCTGCGCAGGGATGGACCAGTAGCTCGCGGCTGCCGCAGTCGATCATCTCGTCGGCGTCGATGGCGAAGTTGTCGAAGGCGATGGTGTGGAAGCGGTCGAAGAACTCGCGCAGCGGCCGCTCGATGCCGCGGTCGAACTCGGGCTTGATGGTGTGAGTCGCGCCGCGCGTGACGTGCACGACGCGGCCGCGCTGTGCGACCAGCTGTCCATCCTTGAAGACGTATTCGGGACAGGCGAACATGGCTTCGCGATCGGGCAAGTCCGAGTACGCGACGATGTCGGCGGCGGCGCCGGGAGCGAGATGGCCGCGGTCGGCCAGGCCGAGGATGCGTGCCGGCGCGGCGCGGGTCATGATGGCGATCTCGTACAGCGAGTATTCGCGCTCGATGGTGCCCAGCGTCGAGGCGGTCGCGGCGTCGCGGTGGATCTGCGCCAGCCGGTCGTTGCGGAAGCCGCGGTCCATCAGCAGCCGGACCAGATGCGGATAGCCGGTGAAGGGCGCACCGTTGGGATGGTCGGTGGTGAGGAACACGCGCCAGGGGTCGTCTACCAACAAGAAAATTTCTAGGCCGATCGCCCACTGCAATGCGTTCACGAAATTCTCGTCCCGGTAGCGGAAAGGCACCACGCCGCAGCCCGCGTCGCACTCGATGTCCATGGACACCCACTTGCCGGGATGGGCGTGACGGCTGTTGCGATACTGCGCCATGCTGTCAGCGGAGGCCGTGACGGTCTGGCCGAACAGGATCTGCCCCACGTCCGCGGTTACGTTCTTGTGCCGGTTGATTGCCTCGGCGATGCGCGCCGCGCCGGACGAGAATTTGCGCTCACCCTCGGCGCCGTAGCTGTGAAACTGGATATGAGTGAGGTGTATGGGCAGGCCGTCGGCGGCCTGCATGGTTGCCAGCGTCGAGTCCACGTTTCCGGGCACGCCGAGGTTGGAGGCGTGCACGTGCAGCGGATGCGGCACGCCAAGTCGGTGCAGCGCGTGCGTAAGCGCAGCGAGAATGGCGCGCGGCGTGACGCCGTAGTGAGGCGATGGCTCGTCGACGTCGAGCTTGCGGGCGTTGAACTTGAACGCCGAGATCCCGCCCGGATTGACCACCTTGATGCCCAGCGCCTGAGTGGCGTGCAGGGTCCAGGCGACGTAATCGCGCAGCGCCGCCGGGTCGGACTTGCCCGCCAGCAGGCGCAACAGAAAATCGTCGTTGCCCAGCAGCGCGTAGGCGCCCTTGTCGACGATAGGCGTGTCGCCCATCTCCATGTGCGCCTGGCGCGCGTTGGAGGGCAGCATGGCCGGCTCGAAGCAGGCGGTGTAGCCCATCTCCGCGTAGCGCAGGCCCGTCGTGAACGTCGAGGGCGCCGCATGCCCGCTGCCCGAGCGCGTCAGCGCAGTGCGCGGGACGCGCATGCCGCGATGGTCTTCGGGCAGCATGGCGCGCGCGATGTTGACCTTGCCGCCGCCGATATGGGTGTGCAGGTCGATGGCGCCCGCCATGATCACCATGCCCCTGCAGTCGTACTCCGCGTGCACCGGAGCGCCCGGGGCGGGTGCTGGGACAACGCGTCCGTCCTGCACATAGATGTCGCGCACTGCGCCATCGATGCCGTGCGCAGGGTCGTAGATGTTGCCGCCCTTGAGCCGGATCACATCCGCTCCCGCGCCAGTCGCGCGCCGATTTGCGCAAGGACTTCATGCGCGGCCGGCGGCCCGCGCTCGACCAGCTTGCGCAGCCGCACCGCCACGACGTTGTCGCTGCGGAAGAGGTGGCCGGCCTGGTCGATGCCGGGCGTCGCCACTGGAATGTGCACCGCGCAGCTGGTCGGGGTGCTCATGCCTGCGCGTCCCAACACGATAGTGGGCACCTGGGCCGCGGGCGGCGTGCGCGTGACATCCAGCGCAGCGACGTACAACAGCGCGTCCGCCTGGCCGTCTTCTAACAGCCGTTTGCCCGAATAGCGGTGCGGATCGTATTCGGGCCCCGCGCGCGCGAAGCGCGTGCGCAGCGGCACGCCCGACTGCCAGGTGATGACCTGCTGCGCAGTGATGTCCCCGTCGCTGCCCGCGAGCGGGAGGCCGGAGAAGCGCGTGACGGTGTTGAGCGCCTGCACCAGTTCGCACAGACTCTGGATGGTGAGCTCCGCATGCGGAAATGCGAAGTCCGCCGCGGCCCACACGACTACGCCGTAGCGCGCCCGTTGCATGCGCGCGAGCAACGCGGCCAGCTCGGACACTTCCACGCCGGCGACGCGCGTTGCATCGAGCCGGGCACCGCCATGCAGTGCGCGCAGCGCGGCGAACATCTCGCCGAACCGCGAGATCTCGACGGCCAGGTGCCGACCGGCGATCCCCACCGGCGGCCGCGTCCCGAGGAACACCAGCTCGGGACGGCTGCGTGTTGCTTGGAACAGCGTCGACGGATTCTCGATGCAGCGCTCGAACAAGCGCGGGAAGCGGCTCACCGCGTCGCCGCCGACTAGGACCATGAGATCCGCGCGGTTGCGCACCTCCGACAGCGTGGTGGTGACCCAGCCAGTATCCTGCAACACGTGGATGTTGCGGAACAGCGCTTCGCTGGTCACGTGGTCTACCACTGCACCGACGCGGTCCGCGAGCTCCAACAATGCGCGCATGCCCGCGACATCTGTCCCACCCGCGAGCAGCAGAGGCAGGCGGGCCACTGACAGGATCGCGGCAGCGCGCGCGATCGCCTGTTCGAGTGTCGCTGGCACGCCGTCCACCAAGCACCCGGGTGATGCGGGCACGACGGAGGAAAACTGCGCTCGGCTGCGCTCACATCCGTTGGCCTGCACGCTCAGCGAGTCGGCCTCGATGCGCACGCGCAGGTCGTCGCACAGCAGCCCACAGAAGGGACAAGAGACGTGCTCGTGCACGCTGGACATCGAACGAGGACGCATCGGTTCGCGCGCGGACCAGGTCGCGCCGCGGTGCTACACTGTAACCGATTTCGGGCTACCGGGCGCTCGTGCGGCGCCGGTTGCGCCACACACGAGAAAGCCATCGCGAGCCACCCGCTGTGAGATCGGTTCCGGACAGCGTCAACGTGCGCGCGCCTGCGCGCCTGCACATCGGCTTCGTCGATCTCAACGGGTCGCTCGGTCGCCGCTTCGGCAGCGCAGGGCTGACCCTCGAAGGCATCGGCGTTTCGCTCAGCGCGCAACGCGCCGATAGCGTTGTCACATCCGGGCCGCAAGCGGAGCGTGCCGAGCGCTATGCGCGGGCGCTGCTCACGCGTCTGAGCCTGTCGGGCGGCGTCCGAATCGCGGTCGAAGAAGCCATCCCGCAGCATGTGGGACTGGGCTCGGGGACCCAGCTCGGGCTGGCAGTAGGCCTGGCGCTGGCGCGCCTGCACGGGCTGGATCTCACGCCGCGCCGGGTGGCAGAGCTGCACGAACGCGGGCAGCGCTCGGGGATCGGCATCGGCGCCTTCGAGTCGGGCGGATTTCTGCTCGACGGGGGGCGCGGTAGCCAAGACGCGCCGCCGCCGCTCGTGGCAAGGGCGGAATTCCCCGAGCGCTGGCGGGTGCTTTTGGTCCAGGACGATTGTAGACAGGGACTGCATGGTGCGCGCGAGGAGCAGGCGTTCCAGACGTTGCCGCCGTTTCCCGAGGCGCTCGCCGCGCACCTGTGCCGGCTCATGCTGATGCAGACTCTTCCCGCGTTGCTGGAGGGGGACCTGGATGCGTTCGGACGCGGCGTCGCGCAGATGCAGCGCGAGGTGGGCGATTATTTCGCGCCCGTTCAGGGCGGGCGCTTCAGCAGTCCACGCGTGGGCGAGGTGCTGCGTTGGCTCGAGGGCGAGGGCATTGCGGGGGTGGGCCAGAGTTCCTGGGGCCCGACGGGGTTCGCTATCGTCGGCTCGGAGCAGCAGGCGTGCGCGCTGGAACGCTCCGCCCGCGACCGCTGGCAGGATGCCACTGGCTTGCACTTCGCCGTGCTCGCTGCGCGGAACCGGGGCGGGGAGGTGCGCTCCGCCGCCGAGGCGCAGCGCGCGGCCGCGCGTTCTAGACGCCATAAATGCGGACCGAATCCGCTTCCCTCATCCCCGCCCTTCTCCCGGGCCCTCACCCTACCCTCTCCCGGAGGGAGAGGGACCTTATCTCTGCTGGAGAAGGGAGTCCCCTCTCCCCTCGGGAGAGGGCGGAGGGTGAGGGGAGTCCGGAAGCTCACTGAGACCCCCCATGGAGAAGCCATTCATCCTCCACATGTTCACGCCCCTGGCGCAGATGAGCCCGTTCGATATCAATATGGCCTGCGATGCGGGCTTCAACGTGGTCGCGCCGCATACCAACGTGACGCTGGACCAAGTAGCCGCACTCACGCAGGACACCATCTTCTCGCGCGGTCCGAAGGGTGCGCGGCGCACGAGCATCTTCATCGGCGGCCGGGACAACGCGCTGGCCGCGGACATGCTGGAGGCGGCGAAGAAGGCCATGTTCCCGCCGTTCGAGGTGTCGGTGTTCGTCGACCCCAGCGGCGCCTTCACCACGGCTGCGGCCATGGTCGCTTGCGTCGAACGCCAGCTGAACAAGACTCACTCAACCGATCTGAAGGGCAAGTCGGTGATGATCTTCGGCGGCACCGGGCCAGTGGGCGCCGCCGCCGGTGTGTTGGCTGCACAGTCGGGCGCACGCGTCGGCATCGTGGGCCGTGAAGACGTGTCGCGTGCGCGCCGCGCCGCCGACGCGATGAACGCGCGCTACGGCGTGGACGTGCAGCCGGTAGAAGCCAACACGGATGCGCTGAAGCTCGCCATGATGCGGCAGGCGGACGTGGTGCTGGCCACCGCCAAGGCAGGCCATCGCGTCGTGACCAAAGAACTGCTGGCCGAGGCGCCTCGTCTGCTGGTGGCGGCGGACGCCAACGCCGTGCCGCCACCGGGCATCGAGGGCGTGGGCGCCACCGATGATGGCGGGAAGCTGTCCGCCGGCTCCGGCAAGGCGGTGGGGGTGGGCGCGCTGGCCATCGGCAACGTCAAGTATCAGACCGAGCGCAGCATGTTCGAAACCATGCTCACGGCGCAGAGGGCCGTGTACCTGGACATGCGCGACGCCTTCGTCGAGGCGCGTAGGCATGCCGGTCTCGCCTGAGCCTCAGCCTTATCTGGTGGTCTCCGCTTCGGGGCGTGCTCTGTCGCGCTCCGCCGCCCGGCACGGGATCCCGGTAGTGGTGCTCGATCTGTTCAACGACGTGGACACGCGCGCGCTGGCGCTTGCCAGCCGTGCGTGCGCGGGGCGCCATGGCCGCTTCCATCGCACGCGGCTGCTGCAGGCTGTGCGCGAGCTGGCGCCCATCGGTGGTTATGCTGGTCTCGTGTATGGCTCGGGATTGGAGGGCCGGCCAGCGCTTCTCCAGGCCCTATCACGCCAATGTGTGCTGCTCGGCAACACCCCTGAAACGGTGGCGCGCGCCAAGGATCCCGAATTCTTCTTTCCGCTGCTCGACCGCCTTGGCATCCCTCACCCGGAGGTGCGCATGACGGTGCCGCGCAACCCGCAGGGGTGGCTCGCCAAGCGGGTGGGCGGCGCGGGAGGCGCGCACGTGCGCCAAGCTCACTTGGGTTGGCCGCGCAAGGAGCGCCGCTACTTCCAACGTTTTCAGCCAGGACGCGTGATGTCCGCGTTGTTTCTCGCCGACGGCACGCGCGCGCGCCTGGTGGGACTCAATGAGCAGTGGACGGTGGCGCTGTCGCGCGCGGCGCTCTTTGCCTACGGTGGCGCAGTCACCGTGGACGATGTCGCGGAGCCTTTGCGCGCCGCGGCCTCGGGCGCCGCAGCGCGTCTCACCGAGACGCTCGGCCTGCGTGGGCTGAACGGTCTCGATTTCATCCTCGCCGGCGATGCGCCCCGTGTGCTGGAGCTCAACCCGCGCCCCACAGCCACCCTGGACCTGTACGACGACGCCATTCCGGGCGGCCTCTTCGCGCAGCACCTTCTGGCCTGTGCGGGTCGACTGGAAGTGGGCGCCGTCCCATACACCTCATCTCGCGCGCACGCCATCGTTTACGCGGCATGCGCGTGGCACGTTCCGCACACGTTCGACTGGCCGGAGTGGGTCACCGATATCCCCGCGGGGGGCAGCCTCATCCCCCCCGGTGCCCCGGTCTGCACCGTCCACGCGCAAGGCGAGAGCATGCGGGCCGCACGAGAGCTGGTGCTGGCCCGGCGCGAGTCTATGCAGTCGCAGACGTGGGAGTGGGTGGCATGAACGCAGCTGCCCCGCTTCGTGTTGAACGAGGCGTAGTAGCGGCTCCGGCGCGCTGCCTCAAGGCAACTCGATGGTGCCGTCGACTTCAACGGCGGCTCGGTCCCCCATCAGCTTGGCGTCGAACTTGCTGCCCCCCTTCATGCCCTTGAAGCGGCCGCCGCCGCCGTAGTAGACCGCGGACCCCACATCGTGGCCGTCGGCTGTTTTGCCGAGAAACTCCTCGTAATAGTAAGAGCCGTCGGCGAAAGTAAACTTACAATGTCCGCGGTCCGACCCGGTACCGTCCTTCCAATACTCCCCGACACCCCAACACAGAGTCGCAACCCCCGCGTGCCTAAAATACTAACACTCTCGCGCTTACAGATGACATACGGATTCTCAGCTCGCAATGATCCCCGAACCGGGACCAGCGTTTACAAGGCCAGATTTGACCAGAGCTAATGGTCGATTCAACGTTCTTGGAACTAGTGGCCTGTAACAACCGAATCCAGAGCAAGCTCCCTCTCCCCTCGCGGGAGAGGGGGCAGATAAAGAGGTCCCTCTCCCCTTGGGAGAGGGTAGGGTGAGGGTCGGGTGGAGGGGGAGCGGCGCTGACGCTTCGGAATCATAGGTTACAGTCCATTAGTTGGACGCCTTGGTGACTGATACCGGGCTCAACCACCGCAGATCGTTTTGAAGCTGATTCGCTATACAAGGCGGGCCGTGTCGCAGAGCCTTACAATGCCTCTGAATGGCCCCGAGTAGCTCTAAGGTGGGAACGTTTATGCCCGCCCGTGTAGCCGAAACCGATTGCAGTAAGGGAACCTCTACCCAGCCTTGGCTAGTACCAGGGGTTTGCTTGCGTGGATGCGGCTGGGGAGGCGCCCAGGGTGCGCGCGGATCTCAGTCGGCGCGCTGTCGCCGGCTCCCGGGTCGCACCTGCCGGGCAAGCCGGCAGGCACTGCTCCGCTGTCCGCGGGCGATTGCCGCCCTGCGCTGACACGGCTGCCGGTTGGACGCCCAGGCAAGCCACGAAATCGAACGGCATGAGCTCCGCCGAAACCGCGGCTAAATCGCCCGCCCCCGAACAACAAGCGCTGGCCGCGCAGTGGCCCAGCGTAAACGCGCTCGCCGCGCCGCTCTTGCGCGCGCTCAACGCCGATGCGCAGAGCCTGCGGCTTGCGATTCAGCGGCTGGCGAACGGGTGCACGGTGGTCGATGCGGGCATCGCGGCGCGCGGCGGAATCGAGGCGGGACGGCGCATCGCGGAGATCTGCATGGGGGGATTGGGACAGGTGGCCATCACCGCCGGCAGCCCCTTCCCCCGTTGGCCCTGGCAGGTGTCGGTGACCAGCCGCGATCCGGTGCTCGCGTGCCTGGGCAGTCAGTACGCGGGCTGGAGCCTGTCCCACGGCGAAGGCAACGGCGCGTTCCAGGCGCTGGGCTCCGGGCCAGGACGGGCGGTCGCTTGCCGCGAGGCCCTGTTCGCCGAGCTGGCCTACAAAGACAGGGCGGAGGAAATCTGCCTGGTGCTGGAGACCGACAAGGTCCCGCCGCCCGAACTGGCAGACAAGATCGCCCGGTATTGCTCAGTGACGCCTGAGGACGTGACTCTGGTGCTCACGCCCACGCGCAGCCTCGCTGGCGCCGTGCAAATCGTCGCGCGCGTGCTGGAGGTCGCGCTGCACAAGGTGCACGGGTTGGGCTTTCCGCTGCACCAGATCGTGGACGGTGCGGGGGCGGCGCCGCTGCCGCCGCCGTCGGCCGACTTCATCACCGCCATGGGCCGGACCAATGACGCGATCCTGCTCGGCGGCCAGGTCCACCTGTTCGTAGATTGCGCGGACGACGTGGCGCAGCAACTCGCGCACGAGCTGCCCTCCGGCGCCTCGAAGGACTACGGCAAGCCCTTTGCGCGCGTGTTCAAGGACGTCCAGTTCGACTTCTACAAGATCGACCCGCATCTGTTCGCACCCGCAGCGGTGCAGGTGACGGCGTTGAAAAGCGGCACGACCTGGCGCGCGGGAACGCTCGATCCCGCGTTGCTGGAGCAGTCTTTCGAGGGGACTCCCTTCTCCCCCCGGGAGAAGGGCAGGGGATGAGGGAAGCCATGCGCGTCGTTATCGCCACGGACGATCCCGGCTGGCATGGAGAGCGGCTGCAGGCAGCCTTTGCTGCGCGCGGCGTGGATAACTCCTTCGTGTCGCTGCGGCAGTGCCGTCTGGACCTCGGGCACTCGCGCGATGGCATCGTCATTCCTGGCTTCGAGCTCCGGTTGCCCGACGGGGTGTTCGTGCGCCAGGTGCCAGGGGGGACCCTGGAGCAGGTGGTGCTCAGGCTCGACATCCTGCACGCGCTGAAGGCGCTGGGCATCCCTGTATACAACGACGGGCGTGCCATCGAGCGCACCGTGGACAAGGCCATGACCAGTTTCCTGTTGTCGCGCGCCGGGGTGCCCACGCCCGCAACTTGGGTGACGGAGTCGCATAGCGAGGCGCGCGCGATCGTCGAGCGTGAAGCCGCGGCCGGAGCAGAGGTGGTGATGAAGCCGCTGTTCGGCTCGCGCGGCGTGGGCCTGCGCCGCGTGCGCAACGCCGACGAGCTCCCCCCGGCGGAGCAGTGCGCCGGCGTGTACTACCTGCAGCGATTCATCGAGCCGGGGCCGGACGGTTATCGCGACTGGCGCGTGTTCGTCATCGCCGGGCGCGCCGTGGCTGCCATGCAACGCCGGGGCCAGGACTGGATCAACAACGTGGCGCTCGGCGCGGCCTGCGAGGCGGTGCCCGCCGAGGGCACGCTGGCGCAGATGGCAGAAAGCGCGTGCCGAGAGGTGGGCACGGATTACGCTGGCGTGGATCTCATGCGCGGGCGCGACGATGTCACCCGGGTGGTGGAGGTGAACGGCATTCCCGCGTGGCGTGGCTTGCAGTCGGTGTGCGGGTTCGATGTCGCGCAGCGGCTGGTAGACGACTTCCTGCTGCGGTACCTCGGCCAGCATGCGCCGAGCAGCGTAGCGTCCGCATGAACCCGCACGTCTTCGCTCTCGACGCCGACCGAGTGTCGGAAGCGTTCCGGACCGCTTGCCGGCTCGACGTGACGGCGTTCAAGCCCGGCAACGTGAGCGTGGCTGCACCCGGCCACGGCATGCGGGCGGAGGACTTCCTCGCTAGCGCCGAAGCGGCTGCACCCGCGATATGCGCACCCGGGCTCTGCGTGGGCGCGCGCATCAAGCAGGCCATCGAGGCCACCCGCCAGGTCGTGTCCTCCAACACCAACCTCGGCATCGTGCTGCTGGCCGCCCCACTCGCGCAGGCGGTGCTCGCGCCGTCCGCCGTCCCGCAGTTGCGCGGCCGGCTGCAACCGGTGCTGGCCGCCCTGACTGTTCGTGACGCCGAGCACGCCTATCGCGCGATCCGCCTCGCCTCGCCCGGCGGCCTCGGCCGGGCCGAGCGTCACGATGTGAGTGGAGAACCGGAGGTGACACTGCTCGAGGCGATGCGCGAGGCGGCCGGCCGCGACCGGATCGCGAACCAATACACCGGCGGCTTCCGGGATGTGTTCGATGTGGGTCTGCCCGCTGCGCGCGCTGCACTGGCCCGAGGAGCAGAGCCGGAACGGGCGGTGGTGGAAATCTACCTCACCTTCCTCGCGCGCTTTCCCGACAGCCATATCGTGCGAAAATGCGGAGAAGCGGTGGCGCAGACCGTGTGTCTCGAGGCCGCAGGCTGGCGAGACCAGTTGAGTCGCGCAGACGCTGCTGCGCAGCTACAGGCGGTCCTCGGGGACCCGGACACCCGGCTCAAGTCCCAGGGTATCAACCCGGGAACCAGCGCCGACCTTACGGTCGCAGCGTGGTTTGCTCTCGCCTTGGAGGAATTGCTGCAGGCAGAGTACCATTCGGCTTGGGCGGGTCGGGCCGCCGACCATCGGTAAGCGGAGGATCCGAGGCCATAGCGACGATCCTGGTCCGCAGTCTTGTTGTTTAATCGTACCAGCGTGTGGAGGAGAGAATGGCGAAGATCAACGGAGTATGCGTTGGTGAAGCGTTGGTGGGCGACGGCAACGAAGTGGCCCATATCGATCTGATCATCGGCCCCCGTGGCAGCCCCGTCGAAGCGGCTTTCTGCAGTGCCCTGACCAACCAAAAGGACGGCTTTAGCTGTCTGCTCGCCGTGGTAGCACCCAACCTCGTGACCAAGCCCAACACCGTGCTGTTCAACAAGGTGACAATCAAAGGTGCGAAGCAGGCCGTGCAGATGTTCGGCCCGGCCCAGCGCGCGGTCGCCATGGCGGTGGCCGATTGTGTGGAAGACGGCACCATCCCGGCGGACGAGGCCGACAACTTGTTCTGCTGCGTCGGCGTGTTCATCCACTGGCAGGCCGAGGACGACAAGAAGATCCAGCAGTACAACTACGAGGCCACCAAGCTCTCGATCAAGCGCGCGGTAGCCGGCGAGCCGAAAGCCAGGGACGTGGTGGCCAAGAAGGGCACCGCCACCCATCCGTTCCAGGCCAAATAACAGCAACTATCTTGTCAGGAGAAGCCCGTCCCTCGCGGACGGGCTTTCTCTTTGTGGACCTCAGGCGTATCGCGCAAGCACCTCCGGGCCGATGCGCCCATCGTGCAGCGCCGTGGCGATGAGCGCGCCGGCCGCGCCGGCTGCGGCCGCGGCCTCTAGGTCGGACGCGTCGCGCACACCTCCCGCGGCGAAGATCTCGCGCCCGGGAGCCAGGCGTGTCAGCCGTCGGATCAGCTCCAGGTCTGGGCCGAGTTGGCTGCCGACGCGAGCCAGATTCATGGCCAGGACCCGCCGAGGCCAAAGGCCGGTGTCTTCCAACAAGTCCGTGGGGCCGAGAAAGTCGTGGCCGCGAAAGTCAAGCGACAGAACCCAGTGCGTGGACTCTCCCGGCGCGGCCTGCAGTTGCGCCAGCACGTCACGCAAGGTAGCTTGATCGCGCAACGATTCGCTGCCGATCACCGGCCGCCCTAGCTGGGCCGTAATCCAGTCGGACAGGGCCTCGCGGCCCGAGATGCCACTGTCCACCCAAAGCTCCAACTCGGGGAAGGCATCGCGGATCTGGGCTACGATCGAGCTGTGGTCACCTGCGCCCTGAATTGCATCCAGGTCCGCCAGGTACAACGTCCGGAACGGGTGGAGGTCAAGGAGTGCCCTCACAACCGTCAGCGGTTGCGCGCCTTCGCACAGCCGCGACTCGATGGCCTGGTAAGCGGCACGCTCGCCGCGGCGGGCATGGACCACTTCGCCGTGCAACAGGTCGACAACGGGAATCAGCTTCACGATGCGCTTATTCGTCTATGAGCACGTAACGGGAGGAGGGCTGCTCCTGCGCGACGACGAGTTGGCGCCCCTCGCCCGCGAAGGCGACATGATGATACGCGCCCTGCTGCACGACCTGGCGGAGATCCCGGGGGTCGAGCCGGTTGTGCTGCGCGACCCGCGCTTGGAAACGGATCTTCCCGCAATCGTGCTAGTGCCGCGTTCGGCGAGCGACTTCTGGCCCAGCTTCGAGCGCGCCCTGCAGATGAGCCACACCGTGTGGCCGATCGCGCCCGAACAGGACGGCTGGCTGGAGCGGATCACGCGGGCGGTGCTCGACAGCGGCCGCACGCTGCTCAACAGCCGTGCGCAGGCGGTGCGGGTCGCGGCCAGCAAGCTAGCGACCTCCCGTGCATTGGCCGAAGCGGGTGTGCCGGTGGTGACCACCTACGCGCGTGCCGAGCAGGTGCCGCAGGGGGCGGCGGCGTTGGTGATCAAGCCCGACGACGGCGCCGGCTGCGTGGATACTTATGTCACGTGCGACCGCAACCGGCTGAGCCGCTGGGCGCTGGAGCACAGCGTGTACCAGCCGCTGGTAGAAGGCGAGCCGCGCAGCTTGTGCGTGCTGTGCTGCGACGGATGGGCTCGTCTGGTCTGCTGCAACCGGCAACACATCGTAGAGGAGGACGGAAAGTTGAACTTTGCCGGCGTCACCGTGAACGCGCTGGACGATGCCGGCGGAAGCTACGCGCGGCTCGCCCAGGCTGTGGCGGCCGCGATCCCGGGCCTGTGGGGCCATGTCGGAATCGACTTCATCGAAACACCGAGCGGCCCGATCGTGATCGAAGTCAATCCGCGCATGACGACGGCGTGCGTAGGATTGCGGTCGGCGCTGGCAATCAACCTGGGCGCGTTGGTCCTGGCGCTGCCCGATTCGCTCCAGGATCCGACCATGGCTCGACCGGGCTCGGGCCGCGCGGTGCACGTGCAGGTGTCTCATACGAACGGCATGGACGCTAGTCTGCAGAGAAAAGAGCCGTGAAAAGTGAAGCCGTGATGGGATGGGACCTGGGTGGTGCGCACGTCAAAGCGGCGCTAGTCAGCGCGGGTCGGGTGCGCAGCGTGTGGCAGCGGCCCTGTCCACTGTGGCAGGACCTCGATGCCCTGCCGCGAACGGTGGCAGACCTGACGCAGGCTGCGGACAGCCCGGCCATTCACGCGATCACGTTGACCGGTGAGTTGGTTGACGTGTTTGCCGACCGCTCGCAGGGCGTGCGTGCGTTGCTGGATATGCTCCAATCGGTGGTATCGGCGCGGCGCTGCCTCGTGTACGCCCACCCGGCTCGATTCTTGGCGCCGCGCGAGGCGCTACGACGGCCCCTGGCTGTGGCGTCGATGAACTGGTCGGCGACCGCGGCGTGGGTGGCGCAGCGGCTGCCCGACGCTTTGCTGCTGGACGTGGGCAGTACCACCACCGACCTGGTACCGCTCGGAGCAGGCGCAGTGACGGCGAATGGCGTTACCGACGCGCAGCGGCTGGCGTCCGAGGAGCTGGTGTACACAGGCGTGGTTCGCACACCGGTGATGGCCATGGCGATGCGTGTGCCCTTCGAGGGAGCCTGGCACGCGCCGATGGCGGAGCACTTTGCTACCAGCGCGGACATCTACCGGCTCACGCGCGAACTGCCGCCGGGGGTGGACCAGCTACCCTCGGCCGACGGCGCAGGCAAGTCGCGCCGGGAGAGCGCGCGCCGCCTGGCGCGCATGCTGGGGCGGGATTTCGAGATGGCCCCGATGATGGCATGGGAGCAGTGCGCGAGGTTCCTGGCCGACGCACAGTTGTGGTCGTTACAGCAGGCGTGCGAGCGCGTATTGTCGCGCGGCGCGATGCCGCTGCGCGCGCCGATCGTTGGGGCGGGCGTGGGACGCTTCCTGGCGAAAAAGCTGGCGCAGCGGCTGCGTCGTCCCTATCGCGACTTCTCCGCGCTGGTGCCCTCGCGCGGCGCGGACGCGCATTGGATCGCGAGCTGCGCGCCGGCGGTTGCCGTGGCGCTGCTCGCGGACTCCTCTACGAAGCGCAAGGGACGCGCTCATGTGGGTGGTTAAGCTAGGGGGCAGCCTTGCCGGGTCCGAGGCGTTGCGCGACTGGCTCGCCGTGCTGGCGCGTGCGGGCCGCGGGCGCGCGGTTGTCGTGCCCGGCGGCGGACCCTATGCGGACGCGGTGCGCGCGGAGCAACAGCGTTGGGGCTTCGACGACACCACAGCGCACTCGATGGCCTTGCTCGCAATGGACCAGTACGGCCATCAGCTCGCCGCGCTCGGCAATCAGGCTTCTCCCCGCATCTTCGAGGCCGCGAGCACCAGCAGCGAGATACACTCGGCACTCGAGCGCGGCGCGGTGCCTGTGTGGATCGGCTCTCGAATGGCCGAGGGCGACGCTGCTCTGCCGCGGGACTGGGACCTGACCTCCGACAGCCTCGCTGCGTGGCTGGCGGCAGCGCTGGGCGTTTCCGGCTTGGCGCTAGTCAAGGCGCTTCGGGTAGAAGAATCGGAGATGAGTGCTGCGGCACTCGCCGCGCGCCAGTGGGTGGACCGACGCTTTCCGGATTTCTTGCGGGAAGCGCGCTTCGAGACGCGTCTGTTCGGCGTTGAACAAGGCGCGCTGCTGGAGCGAACCCTCGACGGTGCGGCAGCCGGTTTACGCGTGACCCGGTGATCGAGGATAAGCTCAAGTCTCCATGCGACAACGCCGACAGATGGGGCCTCGTTCCGATATTGGCAAGTCCCCGGACCGAACGGCGATGTA
>JBGPOV010000079.1:0-16293 GCA_041488255.1 Gammaproteobacteria bacterium
ATCGGCACGAGGACCACGCAAAGTACCGCCGCGGGACTCGAGTCCGCCCAGTGACTTAGCGGTATGAAGAGAGAATGACATGTTTAGACTGCTTACTACCCTAATCGCATCCGGGTTTGCCTTCGGGCTGACCGCGGCGATAGGGCAAACCCTCGATACGGGCCCCCAGAAGATACCGGGCGAATACAAAGTGACGAAGGATACCTGCAAAAACCCGGGAGAGGCCGGCAGGCAGCAATGCCCCGAGGATGCCAAAGCCACGGAAGCGAGTTCGCGCATGCGATGCGAGAAGCTGGCTGACCAGGCTAAGAGAGAATGCGTGCTGGAGGCGTTTGTCCAGCAGCATGACCGCATGATCGCCGGGGGCCGAATCGAGAAAAGCGAGGCTGCGCCGCCAGGCGGTCCACAGCCAAGGTAAGGTCGCTTTCGACAACTGTTTCGGCGCGGAGGAGGCCATTGATCATGGCTTAACGTGTCGATCGGACCAGCCTGCGACGAACCTCTCTGAGGTCGCACCGGGCACCCCAGCCGTATGGTCTCGTTGGCCGCCTAGATTGGTCTCGGCGTAGAATTGTAGTGACCGAACTACCGAGGCAAGAACACACGCCGAGTATGACGACATCATCGGCTAACAACCCCGCCAACCTGACCGCCCGACAAGACTCCGAATGGCGGGTTAAGGTCGGGACTGAAGAGACGGTGGCGATCCTCGAACGTGCTCCCACGCCCACGAAAGCGGCCCTTTTTGTTTGCGCTCACGGAGCCGGCGGTCATATGGCCGATCGCGGCATGCTCGCACTGGCGGAGCTTTTCGGCAGCCGGGGAATGCATGTCGTTCGCTTCAACTTCCTTTACCGGGAGAAAGGAGCCAGCCGGCCGGACCCCATGCCTCGCCTCGAGGAATGTATCTCCGCCGTCGCGTCGCGCGCTCGCCAGGAAGTCCAGCCAGAGCTCCTAATCATCGGGGGACGGTCCATGGGGGGCCGAGCGGCCTCGATGCTCGCGGCCGAGGGCTTTCCCTGCGATGGCCTCCTACTGCTCGCCTATCCTCTCCATCCAGCGGGCCAGCCGGAGAAGCTTCGCGACGCGCACCTCGCGCAGATTAGGGTTCCCGTTCTTTGCTTGAACGGCACCCGCGACAATCTTTGCAGGCGCGACCTAATGGAGAGAGTCCTCAGCCGCCTGACCGATGCATGGACGATGCACTGGTTAGAGGCGGCCGACCATGCTTTCCATGTGCCCAAGACGTCGGGGAGATCAGACAGCGACGTTTTAGACGAGATCGGAGACGTCAGCAGGGCTTGGGAATCCAGACTGGTCCGCAGGACCGGGTGATCCGACTGCGCGACGAGTTCAGGAGATCGATAGCGGAGGTCCCATGGACGCCGCGGACGCGGTCTATTCAGATTTGTGCTGGTTGCACTCGGAACCGAGCCAGCTCATAGCCTTCGCCGCCCCCCTGCAGCTGTCTGGGCAGAAGTGAATACGCGCGCTGGAAGGCATGCATGATCAAAGTCTGATGCGTCGCGAATGTGCCGGGCGGTAGCATCAGCGTGACCTCTCCCCTCTGGGCGCTGCCCTCGCTGCCGCTCAGCAGCAGTAGCGCATTCAGGTCTTTGCGAGAATTCTCGGAAGTTCTGTTACTCACGATTACCTTGACCGCACCTCGGGACAAGGATTCGATGCCGACGTACATGGTGCCGGCGGCGGGCCTGGTCAGCCGGCGCACCAGACCGACTCCCCAACTGACGCTTTCCTCCATCCGGATCCCAAGCACGGAACCGATCTCCAGCCAATCGCTGACGGTTTCGGTGATGACTGCGCCGAAGCCGCCCTGGCTCTCGTTCTCGACGCTCCAGGTTTCCACGTTTGAATCAAAGTCCAGTTCCCGGGAATCACCTGAAACCATGGCCAGAATGGAGGCGAAGTCATGCACGACGCTGATGCGCGTGAGCGCGGCTTGACGCTCGCTGGCACGGGTGGGCGGAGTGGGGTCCCAATAGCGCACCAGATGATCTAACACATCGAGTATGGACGCTGCTTTGTGCAGGCCACCAGGGTTGATTTCGCGCGGCACCATGCCGCGCTCACTGATGGAGTCGATCATGCGACCCACCATGTTGGCGGCCTTGTCCGGCCCGAAATATCGGACCCCCGCGGCGGGTGGAATACGCTCGACGAGGCGCGCGGGCGGGTTCGAGCGAGCCATGTCGACGTAGTAATGGCACCCGCGCCGGGGCGCGCGTACCAGTGCGAAAAAATCCGCGTAGTGCTCGACCAGGGACTCGACCAGATGCAGGTGCTCGGGCGGCAGACTATTGGTGGCGGAAATCCCCAGCATGAGCGCTTGCAGGTATTCGTGCTGCACGCTGGACAGCTCTTTGGCGTCAGGGTAGACCTTCAAGTTCTCGGTTGCGAAATTACTCTGCTCCGCAAAGGAATACAGGGCGCCGGCCAATTGCCATAGCACCTGATCTACAGGACCGCGCCGCAGCAGGCTCCACTTGAGCTCCAGCCTGAGCGCACGAATGGCGCGCGCGACGATCACCGGCAGCACGGGTCGTAGCAAGTCGGATCCGCTCAGGCGCTTGCGATACTGGTCCACCAGGTATTGATAGCTAGCCCCGAGCTCACGGCAGAACTGGAAGGAGGTGTTCCAGTTGCGCTGGGCCTGGAACGTGTGGTAACGGCTGCCCAGGGCGATGAAATCCAAGGTGAGCTTGCGTTGCGGCGCGGTCGCAGTCACGTCGAGCAGGTCGACCACCTCGAAGGCCCGCTGCGGCACGAGCCCGTAGGCGTCGCGCAGGGCCTTGAGCCAGAAGGTGATCTCCTCCAGCATCCGGGACGGGTCGTCCCGCGGTAGCTGGTTGAGGAATTCCTCGGCGTGGCGGCGATCGACCAGGGGATGGTCGCTTCTTTTCGACTTGGTCCAGTGCACTGGGGCTCTAATGCAGCTGAGAGTTAAGGTGGATGACTGGCGTCGCTGTCAGCGAGGTTCCGGCCAGATGTGGTCGCCCGGTAGCAAAACGGGTAGCTCCTTGTACCAAGCATAGTCCGCCTCGGCCATGCCGTGGCCCAATTCGAACAGCTTGCGAATCATGGCCGCCATTTCACCCTTCGTTATCATCTTGTTGGCATTCTCACAGTCGTTCATTTGATTGTATTCGCTTATCGGCCATCATCGCCACTCTGCGTTGCCTGCGACTGCGCCTTCAAGTCACCTTGATCCTTGGCATTAGCAGCGGCGGCGGGCGGTTGCAGTGTGAGTCCAACGTCGCAGGGCGACGGGGCAGGCCCTGTTTTCCAAGGCTGCGACGCATATGAAAACCCAGACTTCGATCGTTCTCCTATCGGCCTTAGAGATGCTCGCGCGGTACTGGCTCGCCAGGCACCACCCGATCGCGGCGTGGCTCTGAGGATCGTCGCTCATGCGCCTGGAATAGCTCGGTTACAGTCCTGCCGCACGGTGTGGTATGGTTGAATCTCCCATCCTCCCGCAGGCGAGCTTCCCCGTGATTCCTCGAGTCGCTTTAGTTACCGGCTCCTCCCGTGGCATTGGACGCGCCATCGCTCTTCGCTTCGCGCGGGATGGTATTGCCGTCGCCGTCAACTACCGCGAACGCCGTGACCAGGCCGAAGAGGTCGTCGAGGTCATCAGCCGTACCGGCGGCCGCGCCGTCGCCATCGGGGCCGACCTCGCCAGCGCGGCTGATTGCACCCGACTCGTGGAAAGCGCGCGCCAGGCCCTCGGCCCTATCGACATCCTCGTAAACAACGCCGGTGTCTTCCGCAAGGGCGATCTCGCAGACTTCGATTTCTCCCAAATGGATGGCATGCGCAACGTCAATGTGGATGGCCTGGTCCGCGTCACCCGCGCGGTCGCCGGCGACATGAAGGCCCGCCGCTGGGGCCGTATCGTCAACGTCACCTCCATCGCGGGCATCGGCACCAGCACGGCCGGTACCACGTTCTACGCTGCCACCAAGGCCGCCGTCATCACTCTCACCCGGCGCTTCGCCCTCGATCTCGGGCCCCACGGCATCACCGTGAACGCGATCGCCCCGGGTTTTATCGCCACCGACATGGCCGCGCAGAGCGGCGCCAACTTCGACGCCATTGCCGCCAAAGCCATGATGCGCCGCACCGGCACCCCGGACGACATCGCGGCAGCCGCTTCGTTCTTCGTCTCCGAGGAAACCGGGTTCATCACCGCCCAAGTTCTCACCGTCGATGGCGGGCGGACCGACTTCATCGCGCACCCATGAGAGCGACCGACCTCGGTGATAGCACCTCGGCGGTAAGGGGAACGCAGTGACTCTCGCTTCTTGGCGGCGGCTTGCCCGCACCATGCCAGCAGCTGAGCCGCGCACTGGCGGACGCGGCAGATGGCGTGGAACTTGCAAACACGTCGCATCTGGTCGGTCTCATGGGTATGAGGCAAACAAGCTCACCTCGGGTTCTGATGATGCGGTTGAGGGCGTCACATCTGCTGATTGTCGGTGCAATCGCGCTGGTCGTGCTCGCGATGGCTGCTTTCGTTCAGACAAGCAAGCAGGAGCAAGCGCGAGAGCACCCCGCTGGCACGACCAGGCTGTCTCGCTTGGGATCGGTAGCGCCTAAGCTTGCTGGAAGAGAACGCTGCATGCGGAAGTGCGCGCTCGTTCAAAAGGGCTACCTGTACGCGGCCGAGCAGCACCGGGGAGGTCCAGAGACTCCGATTGTCCAGCCTGAGGTTTGTACTTGCATCTGATCGGTGTGCCGCCGCGGGCCTAAGCTGCGATGGCGGTGCTCGACCCGAAACGCGGAGCTCGCCAGCGGACCCACGGCGAAGCCTGCCCGTCTGTGGATTTCATCCGCGCTACGCTCGCACTCCAGGCGCTTCCTGCTCACGCTGCCGCTAGTCGTTGAACGCAAGCCGGGGCGCTCGCGCTAGACTACACCTCGACGCTCGGCGAGCTCTTCGACCGAGAAATCGGACCCAGGGAGGAAGTCTTGAATAGAATCCGGATCCTTTCGCTGGACGGAGGCGGCAGCCACGCGGGCGTGCACGCGAGGACCCTAGGTGCATTGTTCGGACCCGACACGCCCGGTCGGGACATCATCCGACAATTCGACTTCGTCGCGGGCAACTCCGGTGGCAGCGTCGTGTTCACCGCACTGTGCTGCAATTACACGCCTAGCGATATCGCAGCCTTCTACAACGATCCCGCCACGCTTCGGCGCATGTTCAGCCCGAAATGGACAGCCGGGATTCCGCTGCTGCGGGACGTTCTGCCTCGTTACTCGAGCAAGGGTAAGTTCGAGGCGCTGAAATGGATCTTCGACCGCCATCGGCAGGACGGCGAACCGCTTCCCTCCACCATACGCCTGCAGGACTGGCCGAAGTACTTGAAGAGCGAGGTCAACCTGATCGTCACCGCGTTCGATTACGACCGGGAGCGTGCAGCGTTCTTTCGATCAAACCTGACCAGTCGGGCGAAGAGCTCCGCCCCCGCGGTCGATGCAACCCTGGTCGAGGCGGTGCACGCATCTACGAACGCGCCGATCCGGTACTTCGACAAGCCGGCCGAGGTTTCCGGACGCCGCTACTGGGACGGTGGACTGGGCGGCTACGACAATCCGGTGCTGGCTGCGGTCGTCGAAGCCCTCGCGAACCGGCCTGCCGAAGCCGACGACATCCGTGTGCTTAGCATCGGCACCGGCGCCATCGCCCAACCGCTGACCACCGAACGCGCGGCTCCGTCGATAGGCAAGGTCCCGGACAGCACGTGCCTGTTCAGCGCGTTGAAGAAGGTCGCGACCGTGATCTTCGACGATCCGCCCGACGCCGCGAGCTTCCACGCCCACGTCGCGCTGCGCCAACCCATGCCGCTCGCGGGCGCGACGCTCTCCGAAGGCAGCATCGTACGGCTCTGCCCGCTCTTGAGCCCGGTATGGGATCCCAACGGCGGGGGTTGGAAGTTGCCCGGCGCAGTCTCCGGTTCAGATTTCCAGGCGCTGATCGCGATGGAATTGGATGCGATGACGGAACCCGAGCTCGCGCTGATCCGCACGATGTGCGATTTGTGGATCGCGGGCGAGATCCGCAACCAGCCGATCCGGATGGGAGAGCACTTGCGATGCGACATCGGGCACGAGAAGTTTTCGGAGGCGGCCGCCCACTGGAGGCGGATCGCCTATTAGGGCGGCGCAGCGCCAGCTGGCAGCCGCGCATTGCCGGCAGCCGGGGAGGCGGGTGCTTGCATCGGGCCCTTCCGGCTTCTCCGGACTGGCCTAGTCGCCCCCGCCCTTCGCCAGAAAGCGTAGGGCGGCCCGCCCCGGAAGGAAAAAGTACCCTCCGCCTTTCATCGTCACGAGATCCGGCAGATCCCTCAGCACCACCGGCCCGGTGGGCGTCGGAATGGTCAGTTTCCTCGAGCCGTGCCCCATGATCGGGTCGACCTCGTTCTCGAGCCCGTGGATGTTCGGGTTCAGGATCCACGTTTTCTGGATGAACTCGAACTGGCGTTCGATGTCCGCGTTCAGGCACATGAACAACAAGCCTTGCGGGGGTTTATTCGGGTCAGTGTCCCCGTACCTGCGTCCGACCCGCAGGATGCGGTGCCGATTCGTGGAGGCGATCTCGGCCGGGTCCTTCCCTTGGAAACGCGTGTCGCGCGGATTCGCGCGCCGGATGTGGGAGCCGAACGGGCAGCTGAGGCCGCTCGGGTCTTCCGCGCCCAGCAGAAAATCGTTGTCGGCCGGCGTCCGCGGATCTTGGTATGTACCCGGCATCAGGGGATGCCGCACCAGCGACGTACCGTCCTGCCATCGCCCGACCAGTTTCGCGGCGATGGCATCTGTTACCCTCTCGCGGTATTCCGCACTATCCGCCCACTCGCTCGAGCTCAGATTGCCCACCCGTGGGCGTGAGAGCGGGCTCCCTGGGACGGTTTCCTGCGCAGCATTACCCCACACGATCGCCATGCGCTGCGAGCCGGGGGGCGTTGCGCCCGTGCGCTCTGAGGCGGTGGCTTCCCGTTGGGTGGGCCCTGGGTCTGCCGCGACGATGGCGTTAGCCCTGATCTGCTCGGCTGCCTTCTCGAGCCACTCGCGGAATGCACCTACGTTCTGCTGCAGCTGACGAACGACCATGAACGTGCCGTTGGCGCCGAGATCCCGCCGCCCGTTTCCTTCATAGCGGGAAAACTCCGGTCGTTTCCTCGTCGGATCCGTTCCGGCGTCGGGTAGAAGATGGGCCGGATCGTTCTCGTCCGCTATGGATGGCGAGGGCGGAATGATGTCGAGGTTGTCCGGATAGCCCAACACGATTTCCCCGGCCGCGACTAAGTCGTTCGGGGCGGTGCGGGTTTTCGACCGGGGCGTCCCGCGAATCACCGGCTGCGAAACACCGTCGGCAAACCCGAAGGGCTCTCTTGGGAACTCTCGGCGCTTGGCGCCAGCGCTCGTGCCGTCGGCCTTCTCGGGTAACGGCGTCAGCGGAAGCTCGTGGACGACAGTATGTCCGAGTTCACGCGCTCCTTCGAGAAGCTTGCCGAGCGCAGAGCTCACGTCATGGTCTGTCAAGCCATAACCAAGAAGCAGCGCGTCGGCCCGCTTGCCCTCGTCCTGTTCCGTGTTCGGGAACCCCCAGTCCCAGCGCTCGGGTTCGTTGCGGCCGGTGTCGCCCAGCGCGCGGGCGCGCCACTCGGGCCACATGCCTTGCTGGAACGTCACGGGAAAAGTCTTCATGGCATCTGGCGGAACGCCGAGCCTCTCGAACCCGCTCGCAGACAGCGCAACCACGATGGCGTACCTTTGCCCGGGCAGCGTCTCGCCATAGGTCGCGTCGGCAGCCGCGGAGGCCAGCCACTTCTTGCAACTCTGGATGTCGTCGCTGAACTTGATGACGTGGCATTGCGCGTACCGCAAGCCCGACAGACCGCCTAATACCAGCGTGGGTAGCTGCGCGGTTTGCAGCGCCTCGGGCGGCCGCGGTGCCGAACCGAACAGGTCAAACCAGTCTCTCGCGTCGGCGTCGGACTCAGCGGACGCGAGCCCTTGCCGGACCGCCGCGTTGATCCGGATGCGCTCCGCGGTCAGATTCCGATAGGCCGAATACCAGAATAGCGTCGGAGTCTGTTGCCGCCGCGCCCAGCGCACGAGCCGGTCCCGGTCCTTAGCGCCGCCTGCGATCAGACCTTCGGTCCGCGGAAAGCCGACGCAGTTGCTCCAGATCGCGGTCACCCCGCTCGGCGCATCCGCGATGAAGTCGGCGACGTACGATTCCCACGTCCCGTCGAAATTCGACCAGAACAGCAGTTGGTCGGTGCCAGGCAAGCGCATCCAGCGCGCGAAGTGGATGACGCCGTTCTTGCCGAGGAAGCCCGGGGCGCCGACGAAACGGCCTGTTCCGACAATGATGAAGGCGAGGCGCAACGTCAGTCGCCGCAAGCGCTCGGGCTTGAGGCGCGAGACCGAAGCGAGGTGGTTCTGCGCGCAGAAGTTCTCCACCTTCATCAGCGCTTCGACCTGTTCAGTTGGCGGCGTCAGATCTTCGACCGGATCGGTTTGCTCCAGATGGCGCAGCCACAGATACGCCGCGCCGAAGACGGTCGCGAGCGCGGCAAGAAGCCCGACGAACAGTCCGACAATGACGACCGCGGCCCACGTCAGGCCGACGAGCCACGTGAGGGTGAACGCCACCAAAACGATAAGCGCGCCGCGGAGCCAGGGGTAGGGCGGCCCGAAGACGGCTGCAAGCGCGACGATGAGCCCGAGAAGCAGCCCGACGATCACATCTGCGGTCCACATCAGTTGGATGTCCGGGCCGTGATCCCAATAGGTAAAGGCGAGCACGCCCAAGACGATTGCGCCAAGCAGCGGGTACAGCGGCCACAGCAAGCCGTTGAAGATCGACAAGACCGCCATCCTCAGCTGCGGGTTGGAGATCGACGAGGCCGCGTTCCACTTGTTGTGGGGGTCGCCTGCGAGGCATGGCGCCGGTTGGGGGACGAATGCCCATTTCTCGCCCTCTTCCCAGAGCTTGTCGCGTACCCGCTCGAGACGCTGCCGCGGCGAGCTCTTGTGCCAGACCGGATCCTGGCGCTCCTTCTCGATCAGAGCGCCGATCCGCGCGGCGAGACGCTCCTCCTGGTCAATCCGCCGGGCGCTCTGGCCCGGGGAACCGGAGAACACCTGCCCGAGCGCGTCGGAGCCCCACGTAGCCCCGATCGCCCGGCTATGCCGCACCAGGTAACGCCCCAGCGACGCATCGCCGAGCTCTATGTTGGCCGCATTCAAGATTCGTTTCAGCTGCGGCTCGAGCTTGTCCGCGAGGATCGTGAGAGTCTCCTCGGTGCCCCGGTCGGCCGAAATCTCGATCAGCAGGTGCGATTGTTCCGAGCGCAGGGTAGGAGCCAGCTCCGGCGGCGATCCGCTGCGCTCCGCCGGACAAATCGGTTCCGCCACCGTAATGGTCATGAAGTGCACGGTGCCGATGTCTGTCAAGATCCGCTCGATCTCTTCGCTTGTCTGGTTCCCACATCCAGGCCTGGCCAGATCGCGCAGGGTCTGGTTCACATCGTCGGAGTACTCCGATGAGAACGGAATGACGACATTGATGAATGCATGAGTCATCGGGTTCACACCGGGCGGAATTTGACCAGCAGCCTGTTTGGAAAGCCGCCGCGCCGCTGCAGCTCGCCGGCGCGTTCGAGTTTGGGCCGCGCCACCAGCGCCTTGAACGTCTGCGTGATTTGCGCCTGCGCGATGAAGGCCCCGACGCACCAGTGCATTCCATACCCAAACAGCATGGAGTTGGATGCCGGACGGCCAGGCCGGAATTCGAGCGGTGCGTCGACCTGGCGCGAGTCGAACATTGCCGACATGGTCCATGCGAGCACCTTGGTATTCTTCTTGATCTTCGTGGCACGGGGGGTGTCGGCGGCCACCGTGTAGTCGCGCGAGCAAATGCGGAACGGCCCGACGTTGTGCGGCATGAAGCGCAGCGCTTCGAATAGGCAATGCTTCAGCAGATCGTCGTCGCCGGCGAGCGCGGCAGCGCGCGCCCGGGCCATGAACGCGCGCTCGCGGAGCAGCATCTCGAGAATGTTCCCACCTGCCATGGTGTTCGTGGGCACAAAGCCGATGATCATGCCCATCAGAAACGCCCGAATCTCCCTCGGGGTTAGCTGGCCAGCTTGGCGCATCGCCACCAGTCGCGCGAGCACGGTATCGGCGTTGCCCGGGTTCTTTAGTTCGCGGTCGATCGCCCGGTCCACCACCCCACGAACATATGCGGCGGCCTCGTCGCTGGCGGGCTTGGGCTGGATCGGTGGTGGGCCGAACAGGTGTCCGCTGACGGCGATCGTCGCATCGGCGAAATCCTGCTGATCTCCCGGAATGCCCACCCCGTAATACTTTACGCACAGATCGAGCGGGACGCGCGTGATCAGTTGTTTGATTGCATCGATCCTGCCGTCCGGGGCGCCGGCGATGATGTCTTGCGCGGAGCGACGCGCGATAGGTGTCACGAGCTCTTCCACATCACTGCGCTTGAATGCCTGCATGACCAGCTTCAGCTGGTCGTGGTGCTGGTTCGGATCGTCTATGCCGAGGATGAACGCTGTGCCGGGCGCCTCACCGTCGTTCAGCCGTGCGATCTCCGCGGCGAAGGGGACCACGAACACGTCTTGACGCGTGAGCACCTCGGAGACATCGTCGTAGCGTGTCACCGCTGCCCAGCCGAGGGGCAAGCGCAAAATCGGGCAGAGCGTGCGCAGCAGCCACTGCAGCGACTGCCGTGTCAAAAGCCAGACCACAACCCCGACTAACATCGATTGGAGCGCGGACGGCTTACGCGCCTTGAAGGACGGCATGGCCGTCGCGTCCGCGGCACTCGGCAATTGAGGCGCCGCGCCGCTGCTGTTGTTGGGCCCCGCCGCGACCTGTCCGTCCGTTGTCGTAGTGTCTGCGTTCATACGCGTGCTTTCATCCCTACGCTGCGTTTTGGACACTCGCGAAGGCAGCCGCGAGCTTGCCATCCTTTAGCACAGCGTGTCGATCAAAGCCGTCGCCTCCCTGAAGATCGGGACATCGCGTCCCTCCGTGACGTTATCATGCACCGGTGAAAGGAGCTCCCGCGCCCGCCCTGTGCTTCCCTGGTCGCGCCACAGCTGTGCGAGTCCCATCGCGGCGCGCAGCGCCAGCAGCTTCGCCTTCTGGCGCTGGGCAACCTCAAGCGCCTTGCGGAAGGACGCCTCGGCCGCGGCTGTATCGTGCACGGCCAGCAGGAGCTCTGCGCGGAGCCGGTGTATCTCCGCCTCGTCATTGCGCATCTGGGTGAGCTCGAGGAGTTCCACAGCCTCCTCGATCAGCTTCAGGCCGTACGCGGGTCGCCCCGCCTTGCCATGCGCATCCGCCAACCAGGTCAGAAAGCTCGGCAGATACAAGCCGCTGCCGGTGGCGCGATACGCGGCCAGGCCTTGAGTGAGCACTTCGATGGCTTCCTCCGCTTGCCCCAGCGAGGCGAGATACACGCCGCGGAAAATCGTACCGAAGGCCCCGTAATAGGCGATGCGGTGTTCGGAGGTGAGTGACAGGAGCTCCTTGAGGTGCTCAAGAGCCGCCGACGGATAACCCAGGTACAGCTCGATGTAGGTGCTCCCGATGAGCGCGTGGGTAAGGGAGTAGGGCTGGGAGAGCCGACGGGCTTCGGCCAATGCGGCCTGACATTGTGCGCGCGCCTGATCCACGTCTCCGAGGTAGAGCAGCGCGTATGCAAGGTAGGTCTGCATGACGACCTGCGCGTCGTCAACGGTTAGCGCTGCGTAAGTAGAGCGCCGCGTCGGGTCGAACAGCTTCAGCCCGCGCTCCAGGTGATCGCGGCCGGCAGCGAATTCGCCCAGCGGGAAACAGGTCACACCGACAAAGCGGCAGCCCATCAAGGTCCAGAGCTCGTCCCCGCGCGCTTCCCCCTGCTTCAGAAGGTCCGTTGCACGTTGGTGCGCGGAGGCCAACTCACCGCGCAGCAGCGCGTGTGTCCATTCGCCGTGCAGCACCGCCAGGAGCTGGGGTGGTTGATTCAGCAGATCACACAACTGATGCGCGCGCGCAAAAGTCGCTCCTGTAATTGATTCTGCGTACCCCTTCGTCGCTATCAGGGCTTTGCCACGGGCGATCTGATAGTCGAGCTCCTGTTGATGACGCCATGCGCTTTCCGGCAACCGCTCGATGAGGCTCAATCCCTTCTCCAGGCGGGCTACGGCTTCCACCATGGTCGAGCGCATCAGCGCGCGGTGGCCGGCCTTGAGCCAGTAACCGAGCGCCTTTCGGACCAGGCCTGCTTCGGTGCAGTGGTGGGCGAGGATCTCTGGCTGGACCTCCGACAGTTCAGGGGATTCGAGCTCGAGCAGGTCCACGATCCGCTGATGGAGCTTGAGCCGAGTCGCGCGCAGCATGGTGTCGTAAGCTGCATCCTGAACCAGGGCGTGCTTGAACAGATACGTGGCGTGCGGCGGGGTGCCGGTGGCGAATACGAGGCCGGACTGGGTGAGGCGGTCTAACGCGCTGCACAGCGCGTCCATGGGCCTTTGCGCCAGCGCCGCGAGAAGTTCGAAGGAGAACTCCCTGCCAAGGGCCGCGCCGATCTGAGCGACTTCCTTAGCGTCTCCCAGCCGGTCCAGGCGTGTCAGCAGCGAGGCATGAAGTGTGGCGGGCACGGCCATGGCACGCCTCGCGACGCGCGCCACCATGTCTTGTTTGCTTTCATCCTGCACGCTCGCTTCCAATACGGCTTTAGTTAGTTCCTCGATGTATAGCGGTACGCCGTCGCTGCGGTCGACGATGTCCTCCATGAGCTCCCTGGGCAGTGTCCCCGCCCCCGCGATCTGCTCCACCAGCACAACACTCTGCGCGCGGGGCAGCGGACGCAACACGATTGCCGATACGTGTTTCCGAGAAGTCCATGCAGCTTGGAACTCCGGCCGGAACGTGACGATGAGCATGATCGGCTGCTGGGCGATCAGGTCGACAACTAAATGGAGGAGGTCCCGCGTGGTGGGATCGCTCCAGTGCGCATCCTCGAAGATCATCAACAATGGGTGCCGACTGGACAGGAGGTCGAGCTGCCTGACCAATGCCTCCATGGTCTTTTCCTTGCGCTTCTGCGGGCTGAATTGCAGCGTTGGATAGCGTTCCCCGGTGGGCAGTGAAAGCAAGTCGGCGAACAGCGCAATGTCCTCCAGGCTGGTCGTCTCTTTGAGTAGAGCGGCTTCCAGGCGCTCGAGCTTGCGGGCCGGGCTGTCCCCCCTTGTGAAGCCCGCGGCGCGTTCTAGCTGTTGAATGCATGGGTGCAGGGGAGAGCCCTGGAGGTGCGGGGAGCAGAAATACCGCAGCCGGATATGCACCTCGCCCGCCAGCCTATCCATGAGCATGGCAGTCAGGCGCGACTTGCCGACGCCGGGCTCTCCGGATAGCAGTACCACGCGCCCTGTTCCCCGGCACGTCCGCCGCCAGAGATCTGAAAGGACCGCCGCTTCCTCCTCTCGCCCCACGAGCGGCCCCAGTTTGGTGTCGTGCTGTGCCTCGAAGCGACTCTCGGCGGGCGCCGTGCCGATCACCTGCCACGCCCTCACCGGCTCAGAGAACCCCTTCAGGGACGCCAGGCCAAGGTCGCGATACTCGAAGAGCCGTCCCGCGAGCGCACGGGTGCTGGACGCAACGACCACGGCGCCCGGCTCGGCCAGGGCTTGCAGTCTCGCGGCCAAGTTGGGGGTAGCCCCGGCCGCATTACGGATCGCGTCGATGCCTGTGCCCCCCGTGGCGCCAACCACCACCAGCCCAGTTGCGATGCCGATTCGCACGCGCGGTCTGTAGCCGTTGAGCAAAGCAAGCGAGGAGACTTCCTCCTCTGCCTGCAAGGCGGCGCGTATCGCGCACTCCGCATCGTTCTCGTGCGCCTCGGGATAGCCGAAGTAGATGAGCGCGCCGTCCCCCATGTAGTCGGCCACGAACCCGTTGAACACCGTCACCACTTCGGTTAGTCGCCGCAGCACAGCCCCAACGACTTCGCGGAGATCCTCCGGATCCAATCTGGAGGCGAGTTCCGTGGACCCGGCGAGATCACAGAACATGACCGTCAACTGCCGCCGTTCAGCAGAGGCGCTAACCTGGGCACCGGGCTGCGGCGGGGCCAGATGCGGGGGCGCCAAGGCGAGGTCCACCTGGGCTCGTGTCAATGCATGGCTGCAACGAGAGCAGACGTACGCCCCGGGCCTGTTGGCTTCCCCGCAGGAAGGACACGAGAGCGCGAGGACCGAACCGCACGCAGCGCAACGCACGCTGCCCTCAGCTATTCGCGAGTGGCAGGCGGGACAGTGCATAGATTGCCCTCCCCTCGATGACCAACGCAATATTACGCTGCGCGCGGTCGAAGGGCTCGGCAGTCGGCAGAGGGCAACTCGCGAGCGGCTGCGAGCCGAGGCGCTGATCGAACAGCTGGTCGGGCGCGCGCCGAGGGGGCAGCGAGGCGTGGACCGGGCGCATCGTGGCAGGGTGGTGAACCGCGCGCAGGGGCCACTTCGGGCGGGGTGATCGGGCGCCGCGCGAGAAAAACAAGATGGCGGCGCATGGCGCCGCCATCTTGGCGGACCCTCCCGTCCGGCTTCAGCTCAGGCCGAGCGCTTCCCGCAAGCAGACCATCCTATTCCGGCCAGCGCCACGGTTTGTTTCGTTGCAGTGCAGACGACCCGGCAGGAAGCATGCCGATCTGATATAAGGCTTTTGTATCAACGTATTGAGATCGTCGGCCCGGGCGACCTAGCGTCTATCTGTAAGAGGCGCCGACAGGAGCAGCCGTCGGCGAGGCCGACCTGAGTAGCGGACAGGCTTAGTCGCGGTGGAGGACGTTTGAGGGTTTGCTGGGCGCACCGTCAGGCCGATGTCGCTGTGGGCGGAACACTGCAACGCGGAGCGTTAGCCCGCATTTCTCACGCGGCCTGAACCGGCGCGGTCTCTAAGATTCCGCCGGGGCAATGGCGACAGCATGCGTGTGCAGAGGGATCGACGCGACACCCCAAGCTCCGGTCAGGTGCGCGGAAGTCAATCACCCTGGAACGATGAAAATCAGGTGACGACTCAAAAGGGCGACGCGGGTGTGGTGCGTAACACTCCCAGCCTTGGGCCGTGTCTTGCTTGAGCTGGTGCGGAACAGACGGAGGCTGCGCCAGGCCGTCATCCGCACCAAGCCGCGACAGGACAGGCTATAGGTGATGTACCACGGCGCCCACAGTACAATGACCTCCCGTCGAAGTTGGAGCGGCTGGTGCCCAGCACAGGTGAACCTATGCCTGCCGCATTGCTGGGTCGCCGCGTACATCAGAGCAGGGTCAGGGGACGATGGATAAGACCACGGTTTTCTCCAAGTCGGGGAAAGGCCTGCTGGAGATCAAGAGCAAATCCAACCGCCTCTCGAAGGATGAGTTCCGCGTCCTGAACCTGGTGGACGGCAAGGCCACGCTCCAGGACATGGCAGAGAAGAGCCGGATTGCCCCGGTCGAACTCCGCAAGATCCTCGCGCTGTTGTCCGACGGCGGGTTCATCAAGGAGTTGACCAACCCGGCTGCCGGCGTGGGCGTCGCCAATGAAGCCGGCCGACCTGCTGCCTCGCCCCGCACCTCGGGCGTCGACGACCTCGATTTCACCCAGTTACTAGGGCCGGCTGAGCCGGCGAAGCCGGGCGTCCCGCAGGCCACGATCGCGGAGCGGGGTCAGCGCGCAGACTCTGAGCGGAAGGCCTCGGAAGGGGACGCGACCAAGGCGCGCGAGGACGCCGCCCGCCGTGCCCGGGACGAGGGCGAGCGGCGCGCGCGCGAGGAGGAAGCTGCACGCCGAGCGCAGGACGAGGCCGCGCGCCGGATCCGTGCCGAGGCCGAACGTAAGGCCGTGGAGGAACAGGCGGAGCGCCAGAAGCTGGAAAAGGAGATACGCGCTCGCATGGAAGCCGAAAAGCGGGCGAAGGAAGAGGTGGAGCGCCGCGCCCGCGAGAAGCTCGAAGCGGAGAAGCGCGCGAAGGAGGAAGCGGAACGCGAGGCTCGCGAAGAAGTCGAAAGCCGGGCGAAGGAAGAAGCGGAGCGCCGCGCCCGCGAGAAGCTCGAAGCGGAGAAGCGCGCGAAGGAGGAAGCGGAGCGCAAGGCTCGTGAAGAGGCCGAGCGCCGGGCGAAGGAAGAAGCGGAGCGCCGCGCCCGCGAGAAGCTCGAAGCCGACGCGCGCGCGAAGGAAGAAGCGGAGCGCAAGGCTCGTGAAGAAGCCGAG
>JBGPOV010000080.1:0-16159 GCA_041488255.1 Gammaproteobacteria bacterium
GCCGGTCGGCCGCCTGTAGGCGATGGCCGACGACGCTGGGCAGCACGGCTTGCACATCCTCCGGCAGCACGTGGCCGCGTGCCTCGAGGAACGCCCAGGCGCGCGCCGCATGCAGCAGGTTGAGGCCCGAGCGCGGACTCAGCCCCGTCACGAACTCGGGCGATTGGCGGGTGTGGGAGATGATGGCCTGCAGGTAGTCGTACAGAGCGGGGGCGGCAAACACCTCGCGCACCGACTGCTGCAAGGCAATCAGCTCCTCCGCCGTAATCCACCTCTTCAGCTCCGCCATCATGTCGCGCCGGTCGCGGCCCTCCAGCAGCACGCGTTCCGCGCGCGCGTCGGGATAGCCCAACCGCAGGCACATGAGGAAGCGGTCGAGCTGGGACTCGGGCAGCGGGAAGGTGCCCACCTGATAGGACGGGTTCTGCGTCGCGATCACGAAGAACGGCTCGGGGAGCGGGCGCGTCTCGCCTTCGGTGGTGACCTGATGCTCCTCCATCGCCTCCAGAAGCGCGCTCTGGGCTTTGGGCGTGGCCCGGTTGACCTCGTCGGCCAGGATCATTTGGGCGAAGATCGGTCCGGGGTGAAACTTGAAGCTGCCCGCGTGGCGGTCGAAGATGGACACGCCGATGATGTCGGCGGGCAGCAGGTCGCTGGTGAACTGAATGCGCTGGAATCGCAGTCCGAGCGAGCTGGCCAGCGCATGGGCCAGAGTGGTCTTGCCCACCCCGGGAAGATCTTCGATCAGCAGGTGGCCGCGCGCGAGCAGGCAGGCTAGAGTGAGGCGGATCTGGGTCTGCTTGCCGAGGATGACTGCGCCAACCTGATCGATCACTTGCTGCAGCCCCCGCGCGGCCTGCTCCAGGTGCGCCCCTGTCCGCTCGGGCGCGGCCAGGCCCTGCTCCGGCCGGTAGCGGCGCTGGCTCCGATCCGCGGCCATCAGCCGCGCTGTGAGTGACTCACGCTGCATCGATTCAAGTTCCTTAGGTTGCCGAGGGCCGGTTTCACCTAGACGGTTTTCACCGCGCGCCGCACCAGCGGATCCTCCGGCGCGGGCTGCAGCTCGAAGCCGAGGCAGGCCATGAGCCCGAGCATGCGGTGATTGCTGGCCAGGATGTCGCCCCAGATGCGTCTGAGCCCGACGGCACGCGCCGCGCGCATCAACTCGCACAGGAGCCGGGTGCCCACGCCGCGGTTCTGCCATTCGTCGGCGACCACAACCGCGAACTCGGCGCTGATGCGACCGGTGTCGGCCACGCAGCGCGCGACGCCGATCTGGCGCGTTGCGGGGCCCTCACCGACCAGCGCCACCAGCGCCAGCTCGCGCTGGAAGTCGGGATGGGTGAAGCGGTAGAGCATGTCGGCGGGCAGCTCCCGGAGCGTACTCATGAAACGGAAATAGCGGGACTCGGGCGAGAGCGCGCGCACGAAAGCTTGCTCGCGCTCCGCGTCCTCGGGCCCGATCGGTCGGATCACGATCTCGCTGCCATCGCGCAGCCGGACGCGCACCGGGTACAGGGCTCGCGCGGGCGGACTGCCCCTTGGCAGCTGGGCCGGCTCGCTGGTTACGACGTCCATCAAGGCGTTCATCGGCAAGTGCCCGTCCGGGCTTTTGACATGATAGCCCGACGCGCCGAGGAGGCCCAGCGCACGAACCATGCCACTGCTGTTACTCAGCGGCGGATGCGGTTTTGGCGCGGCGCGCGGTCCCCACGAGTGCAGGCGACGCGCATGGACTTTGCTGCCCCAAAACCCTAGGATGCGTTGCGTCATCCAACGCGCGTACCTGAATCCGGACCTTGGTCGATGCATACCGCCTTCATCACTCACCGCGACTGCCAGCTGCACGATATGGGGCGGCATCACCCCGAGTGTCCCGAACGCCTGCAGGCGATCGCAGACCAGCTGATCGCCTCCGGGCTGATCGGTTGCCTGGTCGAGTATGAGGCGCCGATCGCCACACGCGAGCAACTAACCCGCGTACACGACCCCGCTTACGTCGACGCGGTCGAAGCGTCGGCTCCAAGAACTGGCATCGTTCACCTCGATCCGGACACAGCGATGAACCCGCACTCCTATGTCGCGGCCCTGCGTGCGGCCGGGGCAGCGGTGCTGGCCACCGACCTGGTGCTGGAGGGGAAGGCGGCGAATGCGTTTTGCTGCGTCCGGCCGCCCGGACACCACGCCGAGCGCCAGCGCGCGATGGGGTTCTGCTTTTTCAACAACGTGGCAGTGGGTGCCGCACACGCGATGGAGGCGCACCGTGTCGAGCGAGTGGCGGTGGTGGACTTCGACGTGCACCATGGCAACGGCACCGAAGATATCTTCCGGGACGACGAGCGGGTACTGATGGTGTCCACATTCCAGCATCCGTTCTATCCCTACAGCGGGATCGACGGACGCTCCGCCCGGATGGTCAACATCCCGCTCCCGGCGTACACCGACGGCAGCGGCTTTAGGGGGGCGGTGGAGTCCTACTGGCTGGGCGCGCTGGAGCGATTTCGCCCGCAGGCACTGTTCATCTCCGCCGGCTTCGATGCGCACCGGGAGGACGACATGGCGGCGCTCGGCCTAGTCGAGGCGGACTACGTCTGGGTGACGCAAGTGATCAAGGACGTGGCTGAGCGGCACGCGGGGGGCCGCATGATTTCGGTGCTGGAAGGCGGGTATAACTTGGGTGCGCTGGGTCGCAGCGCGACGGCCCACCTCAAAGTCATGGCCGGCGTTTAGGCGTCTCTGAGGCCTCCGACGCCACCAGCAACGCCGCGCCGACGCGGCGATCCTCCGACAGTAGGATGTTGTAGGTCCGGCAGGCGGCATGGGTGTCCATCACCTCCAGCGCGATGCCGGCGCTTTGCAGGGCCCGGGTGGTAGACGGATGCGGGAAGCGCAGCCGCGCACCAGTACCCAGGATGAGGATTTCCAACGTCAGGCCGGCGAGCGCGGTGAACGCGGCCTCGGTCAGGTCATCGAAATCGGCCACCTCCCAATCCAGAATGCGATCCGAGAGCACGATCAGGCTGCGCTCGTAGCGAACCTTGTTGATGGTGACGTAGCCGTGCCCGTAGCCCGAAAACAGGTTGCGGCCCTCGGCCCGCGCCAGATGCAGCTTCATGCTCGGGATTTGCTGGAGGAAAGGACGTCCGGTAACATGATACCTTTTACATCAGAACGTTATGTCCCGGAGCCCGTTCGCTGTCTGGAGTTGAGAATCGATGAAGCAGTTCCCCCGCATCAAACGCCTGCCGCCCTACGTATTCAACATCACGGCCGAGCTCAAAGCCGCGGCGCGCCAGCGTGGCGAAGACGTCATCGACTTCGGCATGGGTAATCCCGACCAGCCTACGCCCAGGCACATCGTGGACAAATTGGTGGAAACGGCGCAACGCGGCGACACGCATCGGTATTCCGTTTCGAAAGGCATCCTCCGGCTGCGCAAAGCCGTCTGCAACTGGTACCGGTCGCGCTACCAGGTGGAGCTGGACGCCGATCGGGAGGCCATCGTCACCATCGGCTCCAAAGAGGGAATCGCGCATTTGGCGCTGGCCACTCTGACATCTGGGGACATCGTCCTGGTCCCCAATCCCAGCTACCCGATCCACATCTACGGACCCGTGATCGCCGGTGCCGACATCCGGCATGTGCCGATGCTGCCGGGAGTGGATTTCTTCGATGAGCTGACCAAGGCGATCACCGATTCTTATCCCAAGCCGAAGATGCTCATCTTGAACTTCCCGAGCAACCCTACGACTCAGTGCGTGGATCTGTCCTTTTTCGAACGCATCGTGGCGCTGGCGAGGGAGCACCGGATCTACGTGGTGCACGACTTTGCCTACGCCGACATCGTGTTCGACGGCTACCGTGCGCCTTCCATCATGCAGGTGCCGGGTGCCAAAGAGGTAGCGGTGGAGTTCTTCACGCTGTCCAAGAGCTACAACATGGCCGGCTGGCGCGTGGGTTTCATGGTCGGCAACCCGGACTTGGTGGCGGCCTTGGCACGCATCAAGAGCTATCACGACTACGGCACCTTCACGCCCATACAAGTCGCCTCGATCGTCGCTCTGGAAGGCCCGCAGCAGTGCGTGGAGCAGATCCGCATGACCTACCAGAGGCGGCGGGACGTATTGTGCAGCGGCCTGAACAGCGTGGGATGGCAGGTCCAGGTCCCCAAGGCCACCCTGTACGTGTGGGCCCCGATCCCGGAGGCCTACCGCGACATCGGCTCGCTGGAGTTCGCCAAGAAGCTCCTGTCCGATGCCAAAGTGGCGGTCTCGCCTGGAATCGGGTTCGGCCAGTACGGCGACGATCACGTGCGGTTCAGCATGATCGAGAACGAAGCGCGCACGCGGCAAGCGATCCGCGGCATCCGCGACATGTTCCGCCGCGACGGCCTGTTGAAGGTCGCCGCCGCAGGCTGAGGCGAGCCCGGGGGGTCGATCGGCGCGTCGTACAACCTCGAAGCCCATGGAGATCATTCGCATCACCGACGACGACCGCGACTTGGTCGAGCCGCAGTGGCTCGCGCGGGCCGAAAGAGTGCACCGTCAGCTCCGGCCGCAGCTGCCGTCGGATTACGTCGCCAAGATGCGAGCCATCTTCGCATCCGGAGGCGAGATGTGCGTCGCGGTTCAGGGCCAACAAGTAGTGGGGGTCGCGGTGTTTCGGCATTTCGAGAACACCCATGCCGGGCGCAAGTTCTACGTGGACGACCTCGTCACTGACGAGGCGTTCCGCTCGAGCGGCGTAGGGCGTGCACTGCTTGGTTTCCTGGAACAACTGGCCCGCAGGCGGGGCTGCAACGGCATGGAGCTCGATTCCGGCACCCACCGCTTGCGTGCGCACCAGTTTTACTTCCGCGAAGGCTTCATGATCACGTCCTTTGCGTTTCGCAAAGAGTTCAAATGAAGCCGATCAGCGTTGGCCTGTTGGGCATCGGCACCGTGGGTGGAGGTACCTTTGCCGTGCTGCGCCGCAATCAAGAGGAGATCACGCGCCGCGCGGGCCGCGCTATAACGCTCAAAGTCGTTGCCGACAAGGATCTGAGCCGCGCCAGGCGCATCGTCGGGGATGCAGCGGAAGTGACTGCAGACGCGTCGTCCGTGGTCAACGACCCCGAGGTCGACATCGTGGTCGAGCTGATCGGGGGCACCACGGTCGCCAAGGGCTTGATCATGCAGGCGATCGAGAACGGGAAGCACGTGGTCACCGCAAACAAAGCCTTGCTGGCCCAGCACGGTACGGAGATCTTTTCCGCGGCCCAGAGAAAAGGAGTGATGGTGGCCTTCGAGGGCGCGGTGGCGGGCGGCATTCCGATCATCAAGGCGTTGCGCGAGGGGCTGACCGCCAACCGCATCGAATGGATCGCCGGCATCATCAACGGGACCAGCAACTTCATCCTCTCGCAGATGCGCGACAAGGGGGCGAGCTTCGAAGACGCGCTCAAAGAGGCGCAAGAGCGCGGCTATGCGGAGGCCGACCCCACCTTCGATGTCGAGGGCATCGACGCGGCGCATAAGCTCACCATCATGTCGGCCATCTCTTTCGGGATCCCCATGCAGTTCAGCAAAGCCTATACGGAGGGAATATCCAAGCTCACCCGGCAGGACATCCGCTATGCCGAAGAGCTCGGCTACCGGATCAAGCTGCTGGGCATTACGCGCCGCACGCCCAGGGGCATCGAGTTGCGCGTGCATCCGACCTTGATTCCTGCGCGCAGGCTGATCGCCAACGTGGAAGGGGTCATGAACGCGGTGCTGGTCAAAGCCGATGCCGTGGGGCAGACCATGTATTACGGCGCCGGCGCCGGGGCCGAGCCGACTGCCTCCGCGGTGGTGGCTGACCTGGTGGACGTCACACGCATGCACACCGCTGACCCGGAGAACCGCGTACCGCATCTGGCGTTTCAGCCGGATGCGCTGTCGGATACGCCGATACTGCCCATGGACGAGGTCGAGACAGCCTATTACCTGCGGCTGCGCGTGCTGGACCGTCCGGGCGTGCTGGCCGACATCACGCGCATTCTGGCCGACCTGTCCATTTCCATCGACGCCATGGTGCAGAAGGAGCCGGGCGAGGGCGAGGATCAGGTGGACATCATCATGCTCACCCACCTCACCATCGAGAAAAACATCAACGCCGCCATCGCGCGCATCGAGGCACTGCCGATCAACCTCGCCAAGGTCACCCGCATCCGGCTGGAGGAGCTAGCCGCATGAGCCACCGAGCAGGGGCCGGCGTGACTGCGCCTGCGCGTGCGGCGGCTCGCCACGCCCGGCGTCCTGGAATCGCGTGATGCGCTATGTGAGCACCCGGGGCGGCATGGCCCCTGCCCGGTTTTGCGAGATCCTACTAGAGGGCCTGGCCCCCGACGGCGGACTGGTCGTGCCCGAAAGCTATCCCGCGGTCAGCCGCGACGAGCTGTCCCGGTGGCGCGGGCTGTCCTACGCCGCGCTGGCCTTCGAAATCCTGCGCCGCTATGCCGATGACATCGCGGAGGCCGACCTCGAGGCGCTGATCGAACGGACCTATACCGCACGGCTGTTTCGCAGCCCCGACATCACCCCGGTCAAGACGCTGCAGCCGGGCGTGCACCTGCTCGGGCTGTCCAACGGCCCCACGCTCGCCTTCAAGGACCTGGCCATGCAGCTGCTGGGCAACCTGTTCGAATACGTCCTGGCGAAGACCGGCGGCGAGCTCAACATCCTGGGTGCGACTTCGGGCGACACCGGCTCGGCGGCTGAGTTCGCCATGCGGGGCAAGCGCAGCTTGCGGGTGTTCATGCTCTCGCCCTACGGCAAGATGAGCTCGTTCCAGACCGCGCAGATGTATTCGCTGCTGGACGCTAATATCTTCAACATCGGCATACGCGGGGTGTTCGACGACTGCCAGGACATCGTCAAGATGGTCGGCAAGGACGCTGCATTCAAGGCGCGGCTGCGGGTCGGAACAGTCAATTCCATCAACTGGGCGCGGGTCGTCGCGCAGGTGGTGTACTACTTCAAGGGCTACCTGGCGGTAGCCAAAGAGGTGGGTCAACCGGTGTCGGTTTCCGTGCCATCGGGCAACTTCGGCAACATTTTCGCCGGCCACATCGCCCGGCAGATGGGACTGCCCATCCGGCGGCTGATCCTCGCCACCAACGAAAACGACGTGCTGGACGAATTTTTCCGCACCGGGCGCTACCGCGTGCGCAAAGCGGCCGAGGTCAAGCAAACGTCCAGCCCGTCGATGGACATCTCCAAGGCCTCGAACTTCGAGCGCTTCATCTACGATCTCACGGGACAGGATGCCCGAGTCGTCGCCGAGCTGTGGCGCCGGGTGGAGCGGGACGGCGGCTTCGATCTGGCCGCGACGGCCTATCTCGAACGCCTCCCTCGGTTTGGTTTCGTATCCGGCTCCAGCACGCACACGGACCGGTTGGAGACGATCCGGCGCGTGTACCGCGACTCGGGGGACGTTATCGACACGCACACCGCCGACGGGCTCAAGGTCGGCCTGGAGCACCGTGAGCCTGGTGTGCCGTTGCTGTGCCTGGAGACAGCGCTAGCGGCCAAGTTTGCCCCCGCCATCCGCGAGGCGCTCGGGCGCGTCCCTGACACGCCGCCCGGCTTCCAAGGTCTCGAGGGCAGGCCGCAGCGGGTGGAAGTGATGGAGGCGGATGTGGAGGCAGTGAAGGCCTTCATCGTCCGGCACTGTGGAGCGCGCCCCTGATGGCAGCATCGGGCAGCAGCGGGGGGTTCGACGATGCGCGCGAATTCTGGGACCAGCGCTTCCGCGCGCCGGAGTACATCTTCGGCACCGAGCCCAACGTGTTCCTGGCCACTCAGGCGCACCGGTTCAGGCCTGGAGACCGGGTGCTCGATGTTGCCTGCGGCGAGGGGCGCAACAGTGTCTGGCTTGCGGGGCTGGGCTGCAACGTTGTGGGCCTGGACATCTCGCCGCTGGCGTTGGACAAGGCTCGGCGGCTCGCTGCCGGCCACGGCGTGGCCGTGGAATACATGGAGGCGGACATCCGGGACTGGCGGTGGGAGCCCGTACGCTTCGATGCCGTGGTCTGTATCTTCATCCAGTTTGCCGAGCCCGAACAGCGCGCACGGCTGTTCGAGGGCTTCAAAACCACGCTCAAGCCCGGCGGGATGCTGGTGCTGCAGGGGTATACGCCCAAGCAGGTTGAATACAAGACCGGCGGCCCGCCGCAGGCCGAGCACATGTACACGCAGGCGCTGCTGCGGGATGCGTTCGCCGGGATGGAGATCCTGCACCTGCAAGAACACGAGGGGATCCTGGCCGAAGGCACCAAGCACGTAGGGCGCTCCGCGCTCATCGATCTCGTGGTGCGCAAACGGCTGGGTCCGCCTGGAACGGGACTAGCTTGAGGTGAGCGCCCCGGAGAGTTCGTCCAGGCCCTTCAATTCGCGGTGTGGGGGGTATCCCAGTTCATCGGGCTGCGCGGCCGCACGGTTGATCCAGAACGTGCGGAAGCCAAAGGACCTCGCGCCGCTCGCGTCCCAAAAGTTGGACGAGACGAAGGCGATGCTCTCCCGCCTCACGCCCAGGCGGTCGACCGCGAGCTGGTAGACGCTCGGGTGCGGCTTGAAGATGCGCAGCGAGTCCACGCTCAGAATGGCCTGGAACAGCGCCTCGAGGCCGCCGTTGCGGACCACCGCCTGCAGCATCTCTGGTGAGCCATTGGACAAGATGGCGAGCTTCGTGCCGCGCAGCGACTGCAGCGCTGAGGGCACCTCCGGGTAGGTCGCCAGGTGCCGGTATTCTTCCAGCAGCGCCTGGGAGGCCACACCATCGAGACGCAGGCCCAAGGTCTTGCAGGAATGGGCGAGCGCGGCCCGTGTAATGGACTCGAAATCCTCGTAGCGGCCCATCAGGCTACGCAGCCACGTGTACTCGAGCTGCTTGCTGCGCCATAGCCGGGACAGTGGTTCCCCGCGCCCCGGGAAGAGTTGCTCGCAGCGCCTGACCACCGAATGCACGTCGAACACGGTCCCGTAAGCGTCAAAGACTACGGCGTCGATCGGCACAGCCATATTCTTCACTAAGGGGTGCCGCCCTGAAGGTTCGCAGGCACTGCCTCCGCGATCTTTTTCGGGAGCGGCAGATCCAGGTTCCTCATGATCTCGATGAACCGCTCGCGACCGACGTTCGCGAGGCGCGGATTGGTTCGCTTCTCCTCGCCGATGGTGCTGACCCAGCGCCCTCTGTAGTCGTGGCCCGGGTACACGAGCGTGTCGTCGGGCAGTGTGAACAGCCGCTCAGTGATGCTGTCGTAAAGCGCGCCGGCATCGCCCAGCTGGAAGTCGGTGCGCCCGCAGCCGCCGATGAGCAAGGTGTCTCCGGTCAACAGCCGATCGCGCCAAAGGTAGCAGGTGCTCCCAGGGGTATGCCCTGGCGTGGCGATGGCGCGGATGACTTGGTCACCGAACACGATCACGTCGCCATCTTCGAGCAGCCAGTCGAACCCCGACGCGCCGCAGTGCCGGCTAACCCCCGTTTGGGCGCCAGTCTCGGCCTTGAGGGCCTTGGCGCCCGTGATATGGTCGGCGTGTACGTGGGTCTCGAGGATGTAGGCCACCCTCAAGCCCAGTTCGCTCAACAAGGCGAGGTCGCGGGCAGCGTGCTCCCGCACTGGATCGACGATCACCGCCTTGCGCCGCACGGCGTCGCCTAGCAGGTACGAGTAGGTCGAGGACTCGGGATCGAACAGTTGGCGGAAGATCATCGCGGCAGCTCACAGGGGCCGTTTGACCGTCACGGCGCCGCGCACCTGGCCCGTGCTGTAACCGGTGGCTCGGTCGTGCGGGTACTCTGCCTGCAGGCGCTGTTGCACGGAAACGGGTATGGTTTCCGGGGTGCCGTGACAGGTGAGGCAGAGCGGCTGGACCGGGAGCGCCTTCATGTAGCGATAGTAACGACCGGCGGGCTCTTCCACCACTTCGCCTAACTCCAGGCTTTCGGCCTTCTCGCCTGCAGCGACACGGCGGTCGAACTCCTCGAGCCCCCGCTGCTCCCAGGCATCTGGCGCACCAAGCAGGGGGTTGCGCGTTTTCAGACTGACCCGCGACACGCGCCAGCCGTTCTCGCGGGATAGCCGGCCAGCCAGCTCCGGCGCGATGGTCTTGCAGACGGCGACGGCGCCGTCCGGCCCGCCCTTGGCCAGCTCTGCCCGCAGCTGGGCGCCGAGCTGCTGGATCAGCTGGCTGGCTATCTCGCGGCTGGCGGCCATGAGGGCGCCAGGATCCTGCGCTGCGGCCATGCACGGGGCGAGGGCGAGTAGGAGGAGCGGTGAGAACATTGTGCGACGGATCACGTGGGCCTCCAGTCAACTCTGCTGTCCGGATAGTCTACCGGCGCGCGCGGACCTTGGGTCTACAACCGGTGGCACGGCCGGCCGACGCGGCGATCGTTGAAATGCCCCTTCGGGCCCCAATGTAATTTCAAGCTCAGGGTTTTGCGGAGGACATCCATCATGCGCTTCGACAAGTTCACGACCAAGTTCCAGCAGGCGTTCGCCGACGCCCAGAGCCTGGCGGTGGGCAACGACAATCCCTATATCGAGCCGCAACACCTGCTGCTGGCGCTGATCGACCAGCAGGATGGCGGCACGGCCTCTATCCTGGCCAAGGCGGGGGTCAACGTCCAACCGTTGCGCCAGGCGCTGCGCTCCAGCATCGACCGCCTGCCGAAGGTGGAAGGTCATGGGGGCGAGGTCAACGTCTCCCGCGAGTTGTCCAATCTGTTCAATCTCACGGACAAAGAAGCCCAAAAGAAAGGCGACCAGTTCATTCCGTCCGAGCTGTTCCTGCTGGCCCTGACGGCGGACAAGGGCGAGACCGGGCGCCTGTTCAAGCAGCACGGCGCCAACCGCCAGCATCTGGAGCGCGCCATCGACGCGGTGCGTGGGGGCCAGACCGTCTCCCATCCCGAGGCCGAAGGACAGCGCGAAGCGCTCGCCAAGTACACGTTGGATCTGACCGAGCGTGCCCGGCAGGGCAAGCTCGACCCGGTTATCGGCCGGGACGACGAGATCCGCCGCACCATTCAGATCCTGCAGCGCCGGACCAAGAACAACCCGGTGCTGATCGGCGAACCAGGCGTGGGCAAGACAGCCATCGTCGAGGGGCTGGCCCAGCGCATCGTCAATGGCGAGGTACCCGATACGCTCAAGGACAAGCGTGTGCTGGTATTGGACATGGCGCTGCTCCTGGCCGGCGCCAAGTATCGTGGCGAGTTCGAGGAGCGGCTCAAGTCCGTGCTCAAGGAAATCGCGCAAGATGAAGGGCGCACGATCGTCTTCATCGACGAGATCCACACCATGGTGGGGGCGGGCAAGGCGGAGGGCGCGATCGATGCCGGAAACATGCTCAAGCCCGCGTTGGCCCGAGGCGAGCTGCACTGCATCGGGGCAACTACCTTAGACGAGTACCGCAAATACATCGAGAAGGATGCTGCGCTGGAGCGGCGCTTCCAAAGGGTCCTGGTAGAGGAGCCCAGCGTCGAAGACACCATCGCCATCCTGCGCGGCCTGCAGGAGAAGTACGAGGTCCACCATGGGGTGGAGATCACCGACCCGGCGATAGTGGCGGCCGCGGAGCTGTCTCACCGCTACATCACCGACCGGTTCCTGCCGGACAAGGCCATCGACCTGATCGACGAGGCGGCCGCGCGCATCAAGATGGAGATCGACTCCAAGCCGGAGGAGATGGACAAGCTCGAGCGCCGCCTGATCCAGCTGAAGATTGAGCGGGAGGCGGTGAAGAAGGAGAAGGACGAGGCTTCGCGCAAGCGCCTGGCGCTGCTGGAGGACGAGATCGGCAAGCTGGAGCGCGAATACGCCGACCTGGAAGAGATCTGGAAGGCCGAGAAGGCCCAGGTCCAGGGTGCTCAGCACATCATGGAAGAGCTGGACAAGCTCAAAGTCGAGATGGATGCGGCCAAGCGCAAGGGCGACTGGCAAAAGGTGTCCGAGCTGCAATACGGCCGCATCCCGCAACTGGAGTCCCAGCTCAAGAAGGCCGAGACTGCGGGGAGCGCGCGTGCGACGCACAAGCTGCTGCGGACCCAGGTGGGCGCCGAGGAGATTGCAGAGGTGGTGTCGCGTGCCACGGGCATCCCCGTCGCCAAGATGATGCAGGGCGAACGCGAGAAACTGCTGCACATGGAGGAGCAACTGCACCAGCGCGTGGTGGGCCAAGACGAAGCGGTGCGCCTCGTCTCCGACGCCATCCGCCGGTCGCGGGCGGGCCTGGCTGATCCCAATCGGCCGTACGGCTCGTTCCTGTTCCTCGGACCCACCGGGGTGGGGAAGACGGAGCTGTGCAAGGCGCTGGCAACCTTCCTGTTCGATTCCGAGGATCACCTGATACGCGTCGACATGTCCGAGTTCATGGAGAAACACTCGGTGGCGCGACTCATCGGCGCGCCGCCGGGGTATGTCGGTTACGAGGAAGGCGGGTACCTGACCGAAGCGGTGCGGCGCAAGCCCTATTCGGTGATCTTGCTAGACGAGGTCGAGAAGGCGCACCCGGACGTGTTCAACGTGCTGCTGCAGGTGCTCGACGACGGGCGCATGACCGACGGCCAGGGGCGCACCGTCGACTTCAAGAACACGGTGATCGTGATGACCTCCAACCTGGCTTCGCAGATGATCCAGCAGATGGCGGGTGGCGATTATCAGGTCATCAAGGTGGCGGTGATGGCGGAGGTCAAGAATTACTTCCGCCCCGAGTTCATCAACCGCATCGACGAGGTGATCGTGTTCCATGCGCTGGACGAGAAAGACATCCGGTCCATCGCCAAGATCCAGCTCGGCCACCTGGAGAAGCGGCTGGCAGCCATGGAGATCAAGCTCGAAGTGAGCGACTCGGTGCTCGCCGAGCTGGCCAAGGTGGGTTTCGATCCGCTCTATGGGGCCCGGCCGCTCAAGCGCGCCATCCAGTCCTCGCTCGAAAACCCGCTCGCGACGCAGATCCTGGAAGGCCGGTTTGGCCCCAAGGATAGCGTCGCGGTGGATTGCAGCGGCGGCCGCTTCACCTTCACCAGGCGGGCACCCGCACCAGAGGCGAAAGCGGCCTAGTAGGTCGGGACAGTCTTTCGGCCCAGCACCGGGCGCCAGGCGCGGCGCGATCGACCTCCGACGCGGCGCTACGGGCAGCCCCGCGTTTTGCCGGCCCTTGGCGCTGCTGTCTGGTCCCGACAAGGAGCTTCAGCGGTCTGGAAGCAGGCTGCCCTTTGTCGGATAATCCAGCGAATTTGCGTTCGCCGCCGGACGGACCCTTCGGGGGCTGCTCGGCCCTGCCCATTTAAGTGTGTAGACAATGGACTACGTCGTAGCGGGGATGGCCGAAGCCGGGCCCCCGGCCCAGGTTCAGCCCCACCCGGATATCGAGCGAAAGCACGAATCGCCGGTCGCCCGACTGTACGGCCAGCCGGTCATCGACATACCGCCCGATCTCTTCATCCCGCCCGACGCCTTGCGCGTCATGCTGGAGGCCTTCGAGGGTCCGCTCGATCTGCTGCTCTACTTGATCCGAAGGCAAAATCTGGACGTGCTGGATATCCCGATGGCGCAGCTGACCGCCCAGTACATGGCTTACGTTGAGATCATCCGGGGGCATCAACTGGAGCTCGCCGCTGAATACCTCCTGATGGCGGCGCTGCTGATCGAGATCAAGTCCCGGATGCTGCTCCCCCGGCCGCGCCCAGAAGCCGAGGAAGAGGCCGACCCGCGCGCCGAGCTCGTGCGCCGCCTGCTGGCATACGAACAGATGAAGCAGGCCGCGAAAAAACTCGACGAGCTGCCCCAGCTCGGGCGCGACTTCGAATTAGCGTGCGCCTGGGTAGAGGACACCATCACCGTACGACTTCCCGGTGTCGCCAGCGAAGACCTGCGCAACGCCTGGCTGGGACTCATTGCTCGCGCGAAGGCGGCACGGCATCACACGGTGACACGGGAGCAGCTCTCGGTGCGGGAGCGGATGAGCTCGATCCTACGCCGCCTGCAGGGCCACGGGTTCCTGGAGTTCACGCAGTTGTTCAATCCCCTGCGCGGGATCGCCGACCTCGTCGTCACCTTCCTGGCCATCCTAGAGTTGGCGCGCGAAAGCCTGATCGACGTCACGCAGCAGGGCAGTCTTTCCCCCATCTACGTCAAAGCCCACGATGGTCCAGTCGTCTGATGAGCCTGCGCGGGCAAAGGCAATCCTAGAGGCCGCGCTCCTGACCAGCGCGGAGCCTCTGCCCGTGAGCGAGCTGTGCAAGCTGTTCGACGCGCAGATCAGCGCCGACGTGGTGAGCCGTCTTCTGGATGAGCTGCAGGCTGACTGGCAGGGCCGCGGGGTGGAACTGGTCAAAGTGGCGAGCGGCTGGCGCTTCCAGTCCCGCGCCGAGTACCAGACGTTTCTTGCTCGCCTCAATCCGCAGAAGCCGCCCAGATATTCACGCGCCGTCCTGGAGACCCTAGCTATCATTGCCTACCGCCAGCCTGTGACGCGCGGGGACATCGAGGGCATTCGCGGTGTTTCGGTCTCGAGCGGCGTGCTCAAGGCGCTGGAAGCGCGCGGATGGATCGACGTGGTCGGACATCGCGAGGTGCCCGGCCGCCCGGTCCTGTATTCCACGACCAAGGCCTTCCTGGATGACCTGAAGCTTCGGTCGCTGGAGGAGTTGCCCCCCCTAGACGAACTCGGAACGCTGTTAGAGACGGATCCGACGGCCGTGAGTGAACCGTTCGAGCCGGCGCAGCCCGACGCAACCGATCACCGAGGGACCGAAACCGAATGGTCCAACCGCTAGATCTCGTGATCGACGAGCAAAAGCCGGTGCGCTCCATCCTGGTCGTCAACCCGAAGGGCGGATCAGGGAAGACCACGGTTGCCACCAATCTTGCTGCCGGGCTCGCGAGGCGCGATGAGCCGGTCTATCTATGGGATCTGGACCGCCAGCAATCGTCGTTGACATGGCTAGCCATGCGGCCCAGGCATGTAGCGCTGGTCAACCGGATGGACCGGCGGGAGGGGGAGGGTGAGCCTGATTTGGGCAAGGGGCGCTGGCTCATAATGGACTCCCCGGCGGGGATACACGGGAAAAACTTGTCCCACGCGCTGCGGATCGCTCAAAGGGTTCTGGTCCCGATCCAGCCCTCTGTATTCGACATGGCTGCCACCGCTGCCTTCCTACAAACCCTACGGGACGAGAAGGCGGTTCGGAAAAGCAGGGCGTTCGTGGGCATTCTGGGTGTGCGTGTAGATCCGAGAACCAAGGCAGCTGCAACCTTGGAGGCCTTCCTCGGACAGTTCGAGCTGCCGATTCTGACCTACCTGCGCGACAGCCAGATCTACCCCAACGCCGCTTTCAACGGGCTCAGCATCTTCGACCTGCCGCACCACATGGCCGAGCGCGACCTCGAGCAATGGTCCCCCGTGCTCGAGTGGGTCGCCGCGGCGAACTGAGTGCAAGCCGACGGCGCTTTCTTGACGCAGCGTCCCTACCCTCCTATAATCCCGCCTCTCGAAATCGGGCGCGGGGTGGAGCAGTCTGGCAGCTCGTCGGGCTCATAACCCGAAGGTCGTAGGTTCAAATCCTGCCCCCGCAACCACCGCTCTTTAAAAACTCAACAGCCGATAGGTGTGGGCACTTTGGTGGGTGCCTCGAGCTGGTTTTGCCTGGATTGGGCGCGAGCCTGATCTGAGGTGCGACTGGGTTGGGGCGCAACAAATTGAAGTGCTCGCACGGTATATGAGAGGTTTTGGCCCTGCGCTCGAAGTGGCCGCGGGGCTTTGACCGAACAGATTTCTTTGCGAGTTTAGAAGGATTGAACTGAAGAGTTTGATCCTGGCTCAGATTGAACGCTGGCGGCATGCTTTACACATGCAAGTCGAACGGCAGCACGGGGGCAACCCTGGTGGCGAGTGGCGAACGGGTGAGTAACACATCGGAACGTGTCCAGTTGTGGGGGATAACCAGTCGAAAGACTGGCTAATACCGCATGATCTGGCGACAGCAAAGCGGGGGACTCGAAAGGGCCTCGCGCGATTGGAGCGGCCGATGTCCGATTAGCTAGTTGGTGGGGTAAAGGCCTACCAAGGCGACGATCGGTAGCTGGTCTGAGAGGATGATCAGCCACACTGGGACTGAGACACGGCCCAGA
>JBGPOV010000081.1:0-15960 GCA_041488255.1 Gammaproteobacteria bacterium
CACCGCAGCCGGAGGTCAAGGAAAAGTCTCCGTCGCCAATTGCGCCTGTGCCCGAAGCTCCTCCTTCCCAAGCGGATCGCTCCGTGCCGGCTACACCGCAGCGGGAGGTAAAGGAAAAGTCTCCGTCGCCAATTGCGCCTGTGCCCGAAGCTCCTCCTTCCCAAGCCGAGCGCTCGGCGGCGCTTGCGCCGCAGCTGCGAGCGACACAGCAGCCGCAATCACCAGCTGCGCCAATGGCTGGAACCACCGCTTCCAGAGCTAGCCGCTCAGCAGGGCTGACGGGGCAGTCGCGAGCGATGCAACAGCCCCAGTCGCCAACCGCACCAGCGCTTGACACTCCTCCTTCCCAAGCTGACCGCTCGGCGGCGATCACGCCGCAGGCGGAGATGAAGCAACAGCCTCAACCGCAGTCTGCGCCTGCGCTTGCACAGCCTCCGTCCCAGGGCGATCGTTCGGCCGAGGGGACATCACCGCCGGTGGCCAAGCCGCCCTCGTTGGCGAAAGCCCGAACCGAGACCGATCCGGGGGCCGCTGTGGAACGTTTTGCCCATGACGTGCAGCAGGTCGGCTCGCAGGTCTTGGGTGAGCGCGACTATCCGAGCGAGGCGATAGACAAGAAGTGGGAAGGGACCACCCTGATCGAGGTGCGCTACGCAGAGGGAGGCTACATCAGGAGCATCGTCGTGGGCGAGAGCAGTGGCTATCCGATCCTGGACGAGACAGCCGTGCAGATCGCCAGGAACGCCCGGTTACCGAGTGCGCCCGCAGAGTTGCGCTCACGCGACTTCGCGGTGCGCTTCCCCATCGTGTTCCGGCTCCACAAGCCGTGACCAGATCACTCCCCGTCCGCCGTCATTGCGACCTCCATCGAGTGTACGCCACGGACCGCGGCGGGCGCCGCTCCGACTCACCCGGCGCGGATGAGCCTCTGACGCATAGCAGCTTCGCAGTCGGCCCGTTGATGCGGCCGGGGATGGGCGCGTCGATTCTGGTGCTCGCCGCTGCGCTGCTGGTGGGCGGCTGCGCGCATGCGCCACCGCGTCCGCCTGCGCAGGTGTCGCCGTTCTCCGCAGCTTCCCCGGGGAACACCTACCCCGGGGGTTGGCGCGAACTCGGTTTTGCGAGGTTCCGCAAACCGACGAAGTACGCGCTGGTCGATTCTTGCGGGACAACCGTGGTCGAAGCCAGCGCCGACGGCAGCTCGTCCGGGCTGGCGGAGCCGCTGGACGTCGATCCCCACAAGTATCCGTGGCTGACCTGGCGGTGGAAGGTTCCCCACTTCATACCCGGAGTCGACAACACGCGTCGCGAGACGGATGACGCCCCGGCCCGGTTAGAGGTCTCTTTCGATGGCGACATGAAGAAGGTGCCGTTCGAGGACCGGCTATTCTTCGCCGAGGTCAAGGCTTTGACCGGTTTGGACATGCCCTACGCCACGCTCGAGTACGTGTGGGGCGATGGTGCTCCCCGCGAGACGGTCATCATCAACACGTGGACGTCCCGCATCCGAATGCTCATTATCGAGATCGGTGCGGAGCGTACGGGCGAGTGGGTGACCGAGAAACGCAACGTGTACGAAGATTACCGGCGCGCGTACGGCGAAGAGCCCGGAAGAATCACGGCAATCGCGGTCCTCACTGACACTGACGCGACGCGCGAGAAGGCCACCGCGTATTACGGCGACATCGCTTTCCTGCCAACGGAGCCTGCGAACGGAGGGCGTGCTGAGTCCGCGCCAGCACCGGGGGAAACGCCCTCGCCCGTGGATCGTCCGGAAGGGCTCGACTGCCCGGCACCGGGCAAATAGCCGACAGCAGCTACCGAGCCCGTCACGGATTGTGCTACCCTCCTTGTGCCCAAGTCCGGCCATTCGGGCTCGATGCGGTGGCCAGCGAGAAGTCGAACGTCAGCCCGGGTTGCACCCCTGGGTCGTCGGCGAGGCGTCCAAGCGACCTGGGGCGCGGTCATTATGCCGCGGGGGGCGTAAACCGTTGTCGCTGTTCAACGTTGATGGAATGGGCGCGAGCACACACGTGCCCCGCGAGATCGATATACGATTTGACCCTATAGGAGACAGACATGCGAAGATTACTTGCCATTCTGATGGCTGCTTTGTTCTCGGCGGTGACCGTCTCGGCCTACGCCATCGACCAAGGTACCCAGGGCAATCCGCCCGCACCCAAGCAGACCAAGCAGAAGAAAAAGAAGCAACAGGGCGTTTCGCAGAAGGCCAATCCCATGGACAAGTCGGGACAGGGCACTGCTCAATCCAGCGGCACGGGGGGCGTCAAGGCCGGCGGCGAGAGCGTCAACCAGCCGGGGCGCGCCGATCCGAAGGCTACCCAGGGCGCCGGGGGTGTCACGAGCCCAACGCCAACGGGTGCAGGCCGCGCCAACAACCAATAATCAGGCCAACATTTGCCGTCAAAAGGCAGGGGTATCCCTGCCTTTTTTTTGTCTCCACGGCGCTACACGTCAGCCCGACGCGGACCCGCGCGGCGATGGGCTGAGGACAAGGCGCCCCCGGCGGGCAAGACTCGACCGGGAACGACCGCCCCGCGTTACAGCGTCGGACGCCCCTCGTGTGCGTAGCTCCTCTCGCGCTTGCTTTGGCATTGGACGCAGCGCTTGGCGGTCGGGTGGGCGGTAAGGCGCTGGTACACGATGTCGCCGCCGCAGTCGATACACACCCCGAAAGCGCCGGCCCGAAGCCGCGCCTGTGCCGCTTCGATGTCGCGCACCTCCTGGACATGGCGGTGGATATGCGCTGCGCCCATATCGGCCAGCATGTCGGCCACGGATTCGTCACCGGCGTCGGTGACGCGCCCGGCGATATCCAGATAGGTCTCGTTGCCGGACTGTTCGAGCATGGCGCGCACTTCATCGACTAGGGTGCGGTGACGCTCGGCAAGCAGGCCGGTGAGGTGAGCCAGCTCTGGCTTGGTCAGGGCTGTCATCTTGTCTCCCTCGCGCAAACGCCGCGGGCCGCCGGCCCTACGCCGGCCCCCTCGGTGCCGAGCAGTGTAAGTCCGGGCGCGAGGCGAGGGTAGGCGGTCCTTCCGCCGCCGGCTGCGTTGCGCAGGGACACGCGTCGGGAGTGGGTCTGCGCCAACGTTCATGGTCGGGGTGCTCGAGTTCATCGCGCCCCCCGTCGATAACGGACCGGTGGCGGCCATGTCCGTCCACAGCGGAACGCGGCTCCGTACCACCGCCCGGTACGGAATGTGCGGCGCTGGGGCTTTCGCTATTCGCGATTCGCGAATAGAATGCCGGCCAATCGTCCGGACCAGGGACCAGCTTTGAGCCTCAAGCCGCAGGACATCTGCATCCTGCTCAAGATCGTCGCGCTGGACCGCTCGCCCTGGTCCTACAGCCAGCTGGCCTACGAGCTGGGAATGTCGGCCTCGGAGGTCCACGCCGGGGTGAAGCGCGCCACGGAGGCGTCGCTAATGCGTCTGGAAGAGGGGTGGGGTACGCCTGACCCGGTCGCGCTCGAGGAGCTCCTGGTGCATGGCGTCAAGTACGTGTTCACACCCGTGCATGGCGGGTTGACCCGTGGCATGCCCACATCCGACGCAGCGCCGCCGCTCAATCGCGTTCTGGCCTGTCCCGAGGAGCCGCCTCCAGTGTGGCCCGATGCGGAGGGCGAGGTGCGCGGGTACGAGTTTTCGCCGTTGTACAAGTCGGTCCCGTTCGCGGCCCGGCGCGATGCAAAGCTCTACGAGCTCCTCGCGCTGGTGGACGCCATTCGGGGGGGCGCCGACACAACGCGCGAAGCCGCGATCCGCGAGTTGCACGCCCGCCTGGGCACGCAAACTGCAAACGGCACGGGGCCCGCTCTGACGCTGCCCGAAGCGCCAGGGTCGAGGGCCGCAGCCAGCAGACTCAGAAGAGGTGGCAATGGCCAGGAAAAACAACGGGTATACCGCCGAAGACATCGAGATTCTTGAGGATCTGTCGCCGATCCTGCACCGGCCGGGCATGTACACCGACCCGGTCAACCCCAACCACGCGCTGGTGGAGGTGATCGACAACGCCGCGGACGAGGGGTTGGCGGGGTTCGCAAGGAAGGTCTCGGTGGTCCTATACGAGGACGGCTCGGCGTCGGTGGAAGACGACGGTCGCGGCATCCCGGTCGACATTCATCCCAAGAAGAAGGTGCCGGCCGTGCAGGTGATCTTCACCACGCTGCATTCGGGCGGCAAGTTCCACAAGACCGACAAGGACGCAGCGTACCGCATCGCCGGCGGGCTGCACGGCGTGGGCGTGTGCGTGAGCAATGCCCTGTCCAAGCGGCTCGAGGTCGACGTCAAACGCGACGGCGCCGCGTACCGGATCGTGTTCGCCGACAACGGCAAGGTGAAGCAGCCGCTCAAGAAGGTCGGCGGCGCGGACCCCAAGGACACCGGCACTCGCGTACGTTTCTGGCCCGACCCGCAGTACTTCGACTCGCCCGCGATCGTGGCCGCGGACCTGGCAGCGCTGCTGCGCGCCAAGGCGATGCTGCTGCCGGGGGTGAAGTTCACACTGGGGATCGAAAAGAAAGGGAAAATCGCGACCCAGAGCTGGCACTTTCCGGAAGGCATCAAAGGCTACTTCGAGAGCGCCATCGCGGGCGCGGAGCCGGTCGCCGACAGCTTCTTCGGAGAGCGCTACATCGCCGCGCAATCGGAGTCGGACAGCTTTGCGGAAGGCGAGGGCGCCATGTGGGCGCTGGCCTGGACGCCGGAGGGCGAGCTGGTGACGGAGTCTTACGTCAACATGATCCCGACGCGCCACGGCGGAACGCATGTCTCCGGGCTGCGCGAGGGCGTCTACAACGCCATCAAGAACTTCATCGACATCCACGCCATGGGGCAGCGCGGCTTGAAAGTGGTGCCCGAGGACGTCTGGTCGCGCGCAAACTTCGTGCTGAGCGTCAAGATGCTCGACCCGCAGTTCAAAGGCCAGGTGAAGAACGACCTGATCTCGCGCGACGCGGTCAAGCTGGTGGCGCAGATGGTGCGCGATCCCATCGAGTTGTGGCTCAACCAGCACGTCGACGAAGGCAAGCGCATTGCGGAGTTGGTCCTGCGCCAGGCCCAGGCGCGCACCCGCGAAGCGCAGAAGGTGGAACGGCGCAAGCTGTCGGGCGTGGCGGTGTTGCCCGGCAAGCTCACCGACTGCGCTTCCGACGACCCCGACCGCAACGAGTTGTTCATCGTCGAGGGCGACTCCGCGGGCGGCTCGGCCAAGCAGGCGCGCGACAAGGAATTCCAGGCCGTGCTCCCGCTCAAGGGCAAGCCGAAGAACACCTGGCAGGACAGCCCTGAAACCCTGTACGCGAACAAGGAGATCGAGGCGATCGCGCTGGCCATCGGCGTGGACCACCACAAGCGTGGCGACACGGTGGAGCTCGCGGGGCTGCGCTACCGCAAGATCATCATCCTGGCCGACGCCGACGTCGACGGCGCGCACATCCAGGTGCTGCTGCTCACGCTGTTCTTCCGTCATTTCCCCAAGCTGATCGAACACGGCAACGTGTTCGTTGCGCAGCCTCCGCTGTTCCGCATCGACGTGCCGGGACAGGGCAAGGGCAAGCCCGCGCGCAAGCTCTATGCGCTGGACAAGCAGGAGCTGGAGGTGCTCGAGGAAAAACTGAAAGACGAGGGTGTGAAGCCCGGGAGCTGGGCCGTGAGCCGCTTCAAGGGCCTGGGCGAGATGAACCCCGAGCAGCTGTGGGAGACGACCTTGAACCCAGACACGCGCCGCATGCTGCCGGTGTCGCTGGACGACGGCGTGGACATCTCGGAGGAGATCTTCAACATGATGATGGCCAAAGAGAACGCCCCGCAGCGGCGCGAGTGGATGGAGACCTATGGAAATCTGGTGGAAGCGGACATTACCTGAAGGCTGAAGTGTGAAGGGTGAAGGTAGCCGGAGGCAGCACATGGGCGGCAAGAAAGGCAGAGACGACAGCACGGGCGATCTGTTCGGTGGCGCCGACGACGGCGGCACCGCGGTTGCAGAGCGCGAAAGGGAACGCGACAAGAAGCCCGCTGCAGCGAAGGCGCCAGTGAAGGTCGATGCGGGCGGCGCAGGCGGCACCCTGCCGCCGCACTTCGCTCCCATGTCGGGCGATTTCGGTGACGCGTTGCCGCTGGGTCGGTATGCCTCGACACAGTACCTGCAGTACGCCATCGCGACGGTGAAGGACCGGGCGCTGCCACGCCTGGGCGACGGCCAGAAGCCGGTGCAGGGCCGTATTCTCTATTCCATGTGGGACACCGGCACGCGCGCCGGGACCAAGCGCACCAAGTCGGCAGCGGTGGTGGGCGAGGTGCTGGGCAAGTTCCACCCGCACGGCGACCAGTCGGTGTACGACGCGCTGGTGCGCCTGGCCCAGGACTTCACCATGCGCTATCCGCTCATCGACGGCGAGGGCAACTTCGGCTCACGCGACGGCGACGAAGCGGCGGCCTACCGATACACCGAGGCACGGCTCACCAAGTTTGCCGAGGTGCTGCTGTCCGAACTGGACATGGGCACGGTGGACTTCGCGCCCAACTACGACGGCACGCGACAGGAGCCGGCGATGCTTCCCGCCCGGCTGCCCGTGGTGCTGCTGAACGGCGCCTCCGGCATCGCGGTGGGTATGGCCACGGAAATCCCCAGCCACAACTTGAATGAAGTGGCCAGCGCCGCCGTCGCTCTGATCCGCGACCCCGAGCTGAGCATGGCCGGGCTCATGAAGCACATCAAGGGGCCCGATTTCCCGGGCGGCGGGCAGATCATCACGCCGCGCTCGGAACTGAAGGAGGCCTATAGCAGCGGGCGCGGCGCCGTGCGCGTGCGTGCGCGGTGGAGCATCGAGCGGTTGGCGCGCGGGCAATGGCAGGTGGTGGTGTACGAACTGCCGCCGGGTGTGTCTACGAAGAAGGTGCGCGAGGAAATCGACGCCATCGTCAACCCGCCGCCGAAAGCCGGCAAGAGATCGCTCACGCCGGACCAGCAGCGCGAGAAGCAGCTGATGCTGTCCATGCTCGACCGGGAGCGCGATGAGAGCGACCGACAACACCCGGTGCGGCTGGTGTTCGAGCCGCGCACCTCTAAGGTGGACGAGAACGAATTCATCAACCTCCTGCTGGCCAAGACCAGTCTGGAGACCAATGTTCCCTTGAACACGGTGATGGTGGGGCTGGACGGCCGTCCCATGGGCAAGAACCTGCGCGACGTCCTCGTCGAATGGGTGCAGTTCCGCTTCGCGACCGTCACACGGCGCACGCGACACAAGCTGAATCAGGTGCTGGACCGCATCCACGTCCTCGAGGGGCGCATGATCGTGCTCCTCAACGTGGACAAGGTGATCAAGATCATCCGCAACGCGGACGAACCGAAGGCGGCGTTGATCAAGGCCTTCAAGCTCACCGAGCGGCAGGCTGAGGACATCCTCGAGATGCGGCTGCGCATGCTCGCCAAGCTCGAACACATCAAGGTCGAACAGGAGCTGGATCAGCAACGCAAGGAGCAGAAGGGCTTCGAGAAGATCCTCTCCAGCCGCCAGGCGCTGGAAGACCTGGTCGTAGGCGAGATCGAAGAGGACGTCAACACCTTCGGCGACAAGCGCCGCACCAAGATCGAGGAGGCGGAAAAAGCCGAGGTCGAGACCCCGGTGATCGACGAGCCGGTCACAGTGATCTTTTCGCGCAAAGGCTGGGTGCGCGCCAGGCAGGGATGGGGCGTAGATCCCACCACGTTGTCCTTCAAGGAGGGCGATGAGCTGTTGACGCTGATCCAGTGCCGCACCGTCGATCCAGTCATCTTCCTGGACTCGAAGGGCCGCGCATACACCGGGCAGGCGGGCGAGCTGCCGCCCGGCCGGGGCGACGGCGCGCCCGCGTCATCGTTGGTGGACATTCAGGAAGGCGCACACATCATGTACGCGGTGGGCGGCAAGCCGGAGACCAATGTCCTGGTGGCTTCGAGCGGCGGCTACGGGTTTCTCAGCAAGATCGCCGACATGGTGTCGAGCCGGCGCGCGGGCCGCGAGTTCATGAGCATCGAGGAAGGCGAGGCGCCGGTACAGCCCTTCATGTACGAGGCGGCCGAGCGTAGCTACGTCGCCGCGATCTCGGCGGATGGCCGGATGCTTCTCTTCCCGCTGGTCGAGCTGAAGTACATGTCCAAGGGCCGCGGCATGGTCGTGATGGGCCTGGAGAAGGAAGAAAAGCTAGTGGCCGTAGCGGTATCGGACCAGGCTCGCCTCACCGTCTCCGGCATCGCCCGCGGGCGCGAGAAAGAAGTCGAGCTGGCCGAAAAAAAGCTGTGGCATTACGCCGGCCACCGCGCGCGCATGGGCCGTGTACTGCCGGACAAGCTGAAGCCGGTGGCGTTGAAGGTGCTGCCCAAGTCCGCGGAGCCCGAGGCCTCGAACTGAGGCTTCGTCGGTGTTGGCCGGGCCGCGGCCTACCTACGAGTGACCGCGGCGCGGGAGGCCTCCCGCGCCGCTGCTGCGGCACAAACTTCAGTCCTTCTCGACCACGCCGCCCTTCGCCTTGCACATCTTCTCGGACAGCGGGACCCAGCCCTGGCCCTTGCAGGAATTCTGTCCCTTGCAGCCGTTCTTGGCGGTGGCGCATTCACTCTTGCCCTTGCACGAGTTCACTCCGCTGCAGTGGATCGTGGCCTCATCCGCTGCGGCCGCGGGCACGACCGTCTGGCTGACGAACAGGCCGGCTGCTGCGAGTGCGATGGCGGCGCCGGAAAGCGCCCTTACGGTGCTGCGTTTCGTTTGATCCATGTTGTTCCTCTGAATGGGGGACGACCGCGCTAGCCAAGCCGCACTTCGCCACTACGGGACGAGGGCACGGGTTCCCAGGGCCGCGATCCAGGCCTGGTGCATTAGTGTACGTCGAGACGCTTCCGATGGATGTAGCGCGCCTGTAGTCGCGCGGTGACAGCAGCCAGCTCTGATCGGGCTCGCGTGCCGGTGGGTGAACTCAAGCCTGGTTCCCCGTGTCAGCCATGGGTATATTTGCCACGAGGAGGTGCTCCATGAGATTGCTCTCGGACCGCGAGCGCAGCCAACTGCTGCCAGCGGAGCTGGCTGCGTTCGATTCGCCCATTCCGACGCAGATCGTGTCCAGCGACGAGTTCGCGCCCATACCGCAGACGCCCAGGCAGCGCGAAGTGGAGGCGCGGGTGAAGGCTCTGGCGGACGAACAGGCTCATCGACAGGGGCTTAGCCGCCGCCAGTTCCTGCGCACCGCGGCCGGCATGGCCGCGGCCTTCGTCGCGATGAACGAGGTGTACGGCCCATTGTTCGGCGTCAGCCGCGCCGAAGCCGCCACGCCGGACATGGCCGACGAGCGCGCCAACAAACTGGCCGGGCAGTTCGTGTTCGACGGCCACACCCACTTCTTGCGCGAAGACACGCAGCTCGAGGGCTTCGTGCGCATGCGCGAGGCGGTGGGCAAGGCGGGCTGGAACCCGGAGCTCGTGGGCAAGGCCCAGACCATCGAAGACCTCAAGTTCGACAACTATCTCAAAGAGGTCTTCTTCGACAGCGACACCAAGATCGCGATCATCAGCAGCGCGCCCTCCGATGTTGCCGCCGACTGGTTCCTGACCAATCAGATGGCGGCACAGGCCCGCGCCAGGGTCAACGCGCTGCTGGGCTCGCAGCGCATGTTGAGCCATGCGATCTTTACCCCCGGGCAACCCGGCTGGCTGGACCAGGTCGACCGCGCCATCGCCGAGGATCAGCCCGACTCCTTCAAGGGTTACACCATCGGCGACAACACCCACAAGGACTTGAGCCGCTATCCGTGGCGCATGGACGATGCGGAGCTGGTCTATCCCTTCTACGACAAGGCGTGGAAGGCGGGCATTCGCAACATCTGCGTGCACAAGGGATTGTTCCCACCCTCGGTGGAACGCCAGTACCCGCATCTGCGTGACTACTGCGACGTGCGCGACGTGGGCCAGGCGGCCAAGGACTGGCCGATGCTGAACTTCATCATCTACCACTCGGCCTACCGCTTCCCCGGCGGCGGCACACCGGAGGAGGCGCTGGCCCAGTTCACGCGGACTGGCCGCATCGACTGGGTCACCGATCTCGCCGAGATTCCCAGTAAGTACGGAGTCGGCAACGTCTACGGCGATCTCGGCCAGGTGTTCGCCACGACGACTGTGGCGCAGCCGCAGATGGCCGCCGCATTGATGGGCACCCTGATCAAGGGCCTGGGTGCGGATCGCGTCGTCTGGGGTTCGGATGCGGTGTGGACCGGCGCGCCGCAGTGGCAGATCGAGGGGCTGCGGCGGCTGGAGATCCCGGAGGAAATGCAGGCGAAGCACGGCTTCGCACCGCTGGGGGCTGCGACCGGGCCGGTGAAGAGCGCCATCTTCGGAGAGAACTCCGCACGGCTGTACGGCATCGAGCCCACGAGCTACGCCAGTGCCAGAGACCGTCTGGCGGAGCTCAGGGCGGCCTACCACGATGCCGGGGGCGGGCCGAGCAACTTGCGTTACGGTTACGTAACGCAAAGTTGAGCACCGCTTAGAAACTCTCGGTGTGCGGCCTCAACTCCAGCTCCCAGGTCCAGGCGCTGCGTTGCTGCCGATGCAGATGCAAGTATTCGCGCGCGATGGCATCGGGATCGAGGAAGCGGTCCGACGCCCGCTCCTCAGCGCTCTTGGCATAGCTCGACGCGATGCCGCCGTCGATCACGATGTGCGCGACGTGCAGCCCTTTGGGAGCGAGTTCGCGGGCCAGGCTTTGCGCCAGCCCGCGCAGCGCGAACTTGCCCATCGCAAAGCCCGCTGATTGTGCAAAACCCTTTACGCTCGCGGTGGCGCCGGTAAACAAAATAGTGCCCCGCCCCCGCCCCACCAACCTGCGCACGGCCTGCTGCGCCACCAGGAATCCGCCGAAGCAGCCTACCATCCAGGCGCGCTGAACGTCGGCGGGATCGAGGGCCTCGATCGGTCCGCGCACCCTGAGGCCGGCGTTGTAGACCACCAGCGACGGCGTGCCGAGCCGCTCATCCAGGCTCACGAACAGGCGGTCGACCTGTGCCGCATCGGACGCGTCGCAGGCGAGCGCAACGGCGCCGGTTTCCGCAGCCAGCGAAGCGAGCTTGCTGGGGTTGCGAGCCGCCAGCGCCACCACCATCCCTTCGCGTGAGAAAAGGCGCGCCAGCGACGCGCTCAAGCCCGAACCAGCACCCACGATCAAGGCAGTCTCTCGTTCCATATGCACGTCTCCAAGGCTGTTGGCGTCCGCGCGGACCGACATTAGGACTCGGCCGCCTGCCTTGCACGCAATCGAGGCCCCGTGCGCTTGCAGCCGCCGCCGGCCTGAACCGCGGCAGATTATCTCCTGATTCCCAGGCTTTCGTCGGGTAACGCCGGACCGCGCTGCGCTGCGCCTGCCGAGCGGATGGATCCATAGGCCGACAGGAAAGGAGCGATGCCATGCGAAAAATCGTGCCCGCGCCGTTCAACGCAGAGCCGGGCAGCGCTGGCTGGTAATCGGCGGGCCGGCGCGCGCAGCCGCCGGTCAGTGCAGGTGCTTGCGGCCCTTCCCGGCCGGCGTGGGCTCGGACGACAGGCTGGATTGCCCGGTTGCGGTGCGCTCCATCCAGCTGCGCGAGAACAATTCGTTGACGTGCGTGACTACTTCTGCCACCTCAGAGGGGCTGAAGTGCCGCGACAGAATATTGGAGATGTCCTCGACCATCCGGCGGCGCTGGGCCTCGTGGATGGACTCGGCCGTCGGGCCGACGAACACGATGCCGATCTCGTCTCGCCCATCTTCGTGATAGTAGGAGAGCTGAATCTCGGTCGCCTGCTCGCAGTAGCGGCACAGGGCCTGGAGCGAATCCTCGACGATCTTGCGGAAGTTGCGGCCGACATCGCCGGTCCAGCAGATCTCCAGGAGCCGGCGCCGCGCGTCGAACACGACCCCGGGTTCATCGCGGTGTACGCTCTTGGCCTCGTCCATGTTCTCCACGTCCAGGTAGTCGAGCCAGGGCTGGAACGCGAGCTCGATCTGGGTCAGAGTTACCCCCGCCCGCAGTTGGATGTTGCCGTGTAAATGGACCTCGACTCGCATTGGACTGTCCCCAGGGTGCGTGGCCTGATCGCGTTGTTGGGTCGCGTCGCGTTTCCGACGCGCGAGACGCCGTTGGCGGAGCGAGGCGGACCGAGCTCGCCCCGCTGCGCATAGTCTACCCGGACCCAGTAGCGACGGTAAGCCAGGCCCTTCCCGGGGCTCGGATCGGTGGGAGCGGCAGGAGACTTTCTGTGCTGAACAAAGCGGCGCAGATCGAACCCGCCTCGGCGCCGTCGTCGCTCGGATACACCCGGTTGCTTGGAGCGACGCTGCTGGGTTGTCTGATCATTGGACCGTAAATTTCAATTCCTTCAGCACCTGGTCCCCGGCGTCAGTGACGGTCACCGTCCAGTCGCCGGCTTTCCAGGCGGTCTTGCTAGACCAGGTACGCCACGGACTGCCGCCCACCTTCAGGGTGACGGTGTCGGTGCTGTCGCCGACCTTCCAGCTGACCTTGACCGCGTCGGAGCCGGCGCCCGTCAGTTTCAGCCACAGGTAGACCTTGTCATTCACGGCGAAGGTCGCCGCTTCCTCGGTGATGTTGCGGTCCTGGACCCCTTTCCCGAGCTTGGCGTCCGCGATTTGCAGGCCCTCCGAGGATGCCGTCAGGGGCAGGGATACGAACGCAACCAGGGCGAGCAGCTGACTCAGTTTCTTCATGGCGTAACCTCCTTTGACTCGGCTATGACGGACGGGTAGAGGGATCAAGCAGCAACGAACCGACGCAAGCCAGGCCCATACGAGGATATAGGATACAGCATAGCGCAGACGGGGCCGCGGCTCTGAATCGCGCCTCACGCCTCCCTGACCCTGTGCCTGGGCTCACCTGACATCGGAGGGCGAGAACACCGGTACGTTCGCGTTGAGTTGCGCTGCGTCCTCTCGGTCCTGCTCGAACAGGCCTTCCAGCTCCTTGGCGGCCTCGATGGAGGTCTGGCGCAACTGCCTTTCATCGTGGTACACGGCGTGCTGGCGCGCCAGCGTCTGCTCGTCGTGGACTTTGAAACGCGCCACCGTGAGCTGCGCCTCCCATTCCGACACGCCCAGCGCCGTGAGCACTGCCTCGGTCAGATGTAGCGAGGAACGCAACGTCTCGCGCTCGATCAACTCGCAGCCCAAGTCCATCAGGCGGTAGGCGTGGAAACGGTTGCGCGCACGGGCATAGATCTTGAGCTGCGGGAAGTGCTGGCGCACCGTTTCGGCGGTCTGGATCGACGCCTCCGCGTCGTCGATGGCCAGCACGAAGATCTTGGCCTTGTCGGCCTTGGCCGCACGCAGCAGCTCTAAGCGCGAGGCGTCGCCGTAGTAGACCTTGCGCCCGAAGCGGCGCACGGTCTCTACCTGCTCGGGGTTGCGGTCCAGAGCGGTGAACGGGATCTTCCTCACGTTTAACACGCGCCCGACGATCTGCCCGACGCGGCCGAAGCCGGCGATGATGACCTGGCTCTCGCCCTCGTCGATGGTGTCGAATGCCTCCTCGCTGCGCGGCTTCTGCATGCGGCGCGAGAGGGTGTCGTTCAGCGCCAGCGCCAGCGGGGTGAGCGCCATCGACAGAGTCACCACCACCACCAGCCGGTCGACCAGCTCCGGATCCATGATGCGGTAGCCTGCGGCCAGGCTGAACAGCACGAAGGCGAACTCCCCGCCTTGGGACAGCGCGGCGGCGAGGTTGCGCGCCGAGTCCGTGGCCTGCCCGGAAAGCTTGCCGATGCCGAACACGATCGCGGCCTTGACCAGCATCAGCCCGACCACGGCCGCCGCGACGGTCGCCGGCTCGCGGCCAATCACGCCGAGATCCACGGACATGCCGACCGAGATGAAGAACAGGCCCAGCAGCAGCCCCTTGAACGGCTCGATGGCGGCCTCCAGCTGGTGGCGGTATTCGGAGTCGGCCAGCAGCACGCCGGCCAGGAAAGCGCCCAGTGACATGGACAGTCCTACCGCGATCATCAGCAGCGAGACGCCGATCACCACGAGCAGGGCCGCCGCCGTGAAGATCTCCTGGATGTCGGTGCGGGCGATGACGTCGAATACCGGCTTGAGAACCACCCGGCCACCCAGGACCACCGCGGCGATCACCACCAGCGCCTTGAGCGCCGCAAGCCATGGGTTGGCCCCTTGCGCCACCGCGGGCCCGACCGCGAGCAGCGGAACGAGCGCGAGCAGGGGGATGACCGAAAGATCCTGGAACAGCAGGATGGCGAATGCGGAGCGGCCATAGCGAGTCGTGAGCTGCTTGCGCTCGGCCAGGACCTGGAGCACGAACGCGGTCGAGGACATCGCCAGCGCGAAGCCAATGACGGTCGCGCTCTGCCATGTCAGGCCGAGTGCGAAGCCGATCAGCCCGAGCGCCAGCGCGGTTGCCAGCACCTGGGCGCCGCCCAACCCGAACACCGACTTGCGCAAGACCCACAGCCGCGAAGGCTGCAGCTCGAGGCCGATCACGAACAGCAGGAGCACAACACCCAGCTCCGCGAAGTGCATGATGCTGTCGACCTCGGTGACCAACCGCAGGACCGACGGGCCTATGACCACGCCGGCGGCCAGGTAGCCGAGAACCGCGCCGAGCTTGAGCCGCCGGAACAGCGGGACGGCGAGGACCGCGGCGGCAAGGAAGATCGCCGTTTCGGAAAGTTGGGGCATAAGCGGACGCGTTCCGGGAGCCGTGGCTGGGTTATTCTCGCGCCGCGCCCGCTACTTGGCGGCCACGACGCGGATCTCGACGAGGTAGTCGGGTTTGGCCAACTTGGCTTCGACACAGGCGCGCGCCGGCGTGTTCCCCGCCGGCACCCACTGGTCCCACACCGAGTTCATCTCGTCGTAGCACCGCATGTCGGCCAGCCAGATCGTGGCCATCAGGATCCTGCTCTTGTCGGTCCCGGCCTCCTTCAGGTACTGGTCGATCTTGTCCAGGATCTGGCCCGTTTGCGCGGCCGCGTCGGCGATAGGGTGATCGGCGACGACGCCGGCCAGGTAGACGGTGTCGCCGTGGATGACCACCTGGCTCAGTCGCGGGCCGACGTGCTTTCTCTCGATCGTCATGCTGCTTCTCACCGTTGCCACTCAATATTGTCTTCGAGACGGTAAAGTAACACCATCGAGGGCGGCGAGCGATAGGGGGTCATGGGCGAAGAGCGAGCAGGCGCGGGCATCGGCTGGCTGCATGTCTGCCGCATCGAGGCGATGGCGCGCCCGGGCGTCAAGACGCTCGCGCTCCCCGATCTGAACGTGGCGGTATTCCAGCTCGCCGATGGGAGGATGTTTGGCATCGAGGACCGCTGCCCGCATCGGGGTGCGCGGCTGTCTGCTGGCGTGGTCTATGACGGGGACAAGATCGCCTGCCTGGACCACGGCTGGGGTGTGTGCCTCACCGATGGCGGCGTCGAGCCGCCCGAGCAGGGGTGCGTTCGCATCTTTGCCGTCAAGGTCGAAGACGGTTCGGTCTTCGTGCTGATCTAGAGCGGCCAACCACGGAGACACGGAGAGCACGGAGAAAACCAAAGCTAGCGTTGAATCTCCAGACCTGTCCGCGGATCGCGTCCAGGGCAGGCCTTGAGCTTGCTGGAGGGGGGCACGGAGGTTCCTCCGAGAGGGCGCCAAGAAACGCGAAATCTCCATTGCCCTTTCTTCGTGTCCCTTCGTGTCCTTCGTGGTAGATGAGGTTGGATTTTCTCTGTGCTCTCCGTGTCTCCGTGGTGGATGTGCTTTAGGCGGAGAGCGCAGGGCGGGAGGTCTTGAGGGTCACCAGCTCCTCGGCCACGGTGGGATGGATGGCGACGGTGTCGTCGAAGTCGCGCTTGGTGGCGCCCATGTGCACCGCTACGGCAAAGCCCTGCAGTATCTCGTCGGCACCCGGCCCGATGACG
>JBGPOV010000082.1:0-15646 GCA_041488255.1 Gammaproteobacteria bacterium
GCGACCTGTCTTCCGCCGTCATCGTGCTGGCCAATCTAGTGGTGCTCGGGCGTCTGGCGGTGTTGACCGCGGTAGTGTCGCCGGCGCTGCTGTCGAGCCTCCTGCCGGTGCTGGGCTGCGCGCTGCTGCCAGGAGCAGCGTTGGTTGCCTACCGGCTGCGCAAATTGCAAAGCCAGGACGAGCCGCCCATACCGGCCATCAGCAACCCGACCGAGCTGCGCACGGCGCTGGTGTTTGCGGTGGTGTACGCGGTCGTGCTTCTAGTCGCGGCATGGCTGCACGACAAGGTTGGCGCCGCGGGTCTTTACGGCGTGGCGGTGGTCTCGGGCCTGACCGACGTGGACGCCATCACGCTGTCGGCGTTGCGCCTATTCGGACTGGGTAGCCTTGCCGCGCCGCAAGCTGTCACCGCCATCGGGCTCGCGTTTCTGGCCAACATCGGGTTCAAGCTCGGGCTGATCGGCGTCACCGGCGGCATGGACATGCTCCGCCGCTGTCTGCCGGGCCTCGCGTCGACTGCGGTCGGCGCTGCGGTTGGGCTGCTGCTGTTCGCCTGAGGCCTCTACGCTGTTAGAATTACACGTTTTCCCCCTTAGCCGCTGCTCTTAGCCGCTGCCGATCAACCGGTCGGCTGCGTCACGGCCGACGACACGGGATCGACGGAAGGACACGGACATGGAAGCAGAGCGTTTGAATGCAGTGACAAACAAGCTGGCCGACCTGGACCAGCGAGCCGGCGATCTCCGGAGGTATCTTTGACTTCGACACCAAGCGCCAGCGCCTCGAGCAGCTGACCAAGCTGGGCGAGGACCCTGCCCTCTGGGAGGACAACAAGCGGGCCCAGGAGATCGGCAAGGAGCGCAAGGCGCTCGAGTCGGTGGTCGGCACAGTGCAGCGCGTGACCCAGGGGTTGCAGGATAGCCGGGAACTGCTGGCCATCGTGCGCGAAGAGAGCGACGACGCCGGCCTGGAGTCGGTGGCGCGGGACGTGGATGCGCTGGAGAAGACCGTGGCGGACATGGAATTCCGCCGCATGTTCTCCAACCCCATGGACCCCAACAACTGCTTCCTGGACATCCAGGCCGGCCAGGGCGGCACCGAAGCGCAGGACTGGGCCGCGATGCTCGAGCGCATGTACGTGCGCTTTTGCGAGCGGCGCGGGTTCGACGTCGAAGTGCTGGAGGAGTCGCCGGGCGAAGTCGCGGGGCTGAAGAGCGCCGCGCTCAAAGTCACCGGAGACTACGCTTATGGCACGCTGCGCACCGAGTCGGGCATCCACCGTCTGGTGCGCAAATCGCCCTTCGACTCCAACGCCCGGCGCCACACGTCGTTTGCCAGCGTGTTCGCGTACCCCGAGGTCGACGAGACGATCGAGATCGAGATCAATCCGGCCGACCTGCGCGTCGACACCTTTCGCGCCAGCGGTGCGGGCGGCCAGCACGTCAACAAGACCGACTCGGCCATCCGCATCACGCATCTACCCACGGGCATCGTGGTCCAGTGCCAGAACGACCGCTCGCAGCACCGCAACCGCGCCGAGGCCATGGCCATGCTGAAATCGCGGCTGTACGAGGCCGAGCTGCGCAAGCGCGAGGCGGAGAAGCAGAAGATGGAGGAGTCCAAAACCGACATCGGGTGGGGCCACCAGATCCGCTCGTACGTCTTGGACCAGTCTCGCATCAAGGACCTGCGCACCAACGTGGAGGTGGGCAACACCCAGGCTGTGCTGGATGGCGATCTCGACGCATTCATCACCGCCAGCCTCAAGCAGGGGGTCTAACTCCCGTGGTTCGTGACTCGTGATTGGTGCGGCAGGAGCGAGACCCGGGATGTCCGAAAACAACGGCAGGCCAGAGCTTCCGAAAGACGTTCCCGCTGCGGACGAGAACCAGATCGTTGTTGAGCGGCGCGCGAAGCTGCAGGCGCTGCGCCGCCAGGGCGTCGCCTTCCCGAACGACTTCCGGCGCACCCACATGGCCGGCGAACTGCAAACGGCATTCGCCGACAAGCCCAACGAGGACCTGGAGCCCGCACAAGTCCAAGTGGCTGTGGCGGGCCGCATGATCCTCAAGCGCCTGATGGGCAAGGCGAGCTTCGCCACGCTCCAAGACATGTCCGGCCGCATCCAGCTCTACGTCACACGCGATGCGCTAGGCGACGCATTGTACGAACAGTTCAAGCACTGGGACCTGGGTGACATCGTCGGTGCGCAGGGCACGCTGTTTCGCACCCGCACCGGCGAGCTTTCTGTCAAAGCGAACAGCGTCCGGCTGCTGTCCAAGTCGCTGCGCCCCCTGCCGGAGAAATTTCACGGCCTGGCCGACCAAGAGCAGCGCTACCGCCAGCGTTACCTGGACCTGGTCACGAACCAGGATTCACTGGACGTGTTCAAGAAGCGCTCGCGGACCATCCAGACACTGCGCGAGTTCTTCGTCGCGCGCGGCTACCTCGAAGTCGAGACGCCGATGATGCAGCCGATCCCCGGCGGCGCGGCGGCGCGTCCGTTCGTCACCCATCACAATGCGCTCGACATGGATCTGTATCTGCGCATAGCGCCGGAGCTTTATCTGAAGCGGCTGGTCGTGGGCGGGATGGAGAAGGTGTTCGAGATCAACCGCAGCTTCCGCAACGAGGGCATCTCCACCCGCCACAATCCCGAGTTCACGATGCTCGAGTTCTACGAGGCGTATCAGGACTATCATTATCTGATGGACCTCACCGAGCTGCTGTTGGGCGAAGTCGCGCAGAAGGTCGCGGGCGGCACCTCCCTGACCTATCAAGGCGCTACCATCGAGCTGGGCCAGCGGTTCGACCGGCTGACCATGGCGGAGGCAATCGCAAAGTACAACCCGCATTATCGGCTGCACGAGCTGGAGAAGCCGGAATACCTGCGCGTCGCGCTGGCGCCGTTCGACATCGAGGTGTTTTCCGCCGACAGCGTCGGCTTGCTGCAGCTCAAGCTGTTCGAGCAGACCACGGAGTCGAAGCTCACACAGCCGACGTTCATCGTCGCGCATCCGACCGACGTCTCGCCGCTGGCGCGCCGCAGCGATGCAAACCCCGCGGTCAGCGACCGCTTCGAGCTGTTCATCGCCGGCCGCGAGATCGCCAACGGGTTCTCGGAGCTGAACGACCCCGACGACCAGGCGCAGCGCCTGCACGCGCAGGCCGAGGCGAAAGCCGCAGGCGACGAGGAGGCCATGTTCTACGACGCCGACTACGTGCGCGCGCTCGAGTACGGCCTGCCCCCTACCGCCGGCGAGGGCGTCGGCATCGATCGGCTGGTGATGCTGCTGACCGACAGCCCGAGCATCCGCGACGTGATCTTGTTCCCGCAGATGCGGCCCGAGTAGCGCTCCCCACTGTGAACCGCGGACACGCAGAGAGCGCAGAGCGATTCATGACTCAAGCTAGTAGTCCTAGCGTGCTCTGGGAGCCTTCCGCCGAGCGCAAGGCCCAGGCCAACCTGACGCGCTTCATCCAGGAGGTCAACGGCCGCTGGCAGGCGGAATGCTCGGACCATGCGTCCCTCTACGAATGGTCCGTTCGCGAGCCGGAGATGTTTTGGCAATCGGTATGGAGCTTCTGCGGCGTCATCGGGGACATGGGAGCCGGGCCCTATCTGGCCGACGCGCACAAGATGCCGGGCGCATGTTGGTTCCCCAACGCGCGCCTCAACTTCGCGCAGAACTTGCTGCGCCGACGCGACCACGACGCCGCCCTGGTGTTCTGGGGCGAGAACAAGGTGCGGCGCAAGTTGAGCTTCGCCCAGCTTTACGACCAGGTTTCCGCCAGCGCACAAGCGTTGCGGGCCATGGGAGTCGAGCCGGGCGACCGGGTCGCCGCGTTCATGCCCAACATGCCGGAGACCGTGGTCGCGCTGCTCGCGGCCACCAGCATCGGGGCGATCTGGTCGTCGTGCTCGCCGGACTTCGGGGTGCAGGGGGTGCTCGACCGCTTCGGCCAGATCAAGCCCAAGGTGCTGTTCTGCGTGGACGGCTATTACTACTCCGGCAAGACGCACGACACGTTGCTGCGCATCGCCGAGATCGTGCGGCAGCTGCCGGCGCTGGAAAAAGTCGTCGTCGTGCCCTATCTCATCGCCAAGCCCCTCATCGGCGACATCCCCAAGGCGGTGCACTCCGGCGCCTTCACCGGCGGGTTCAACCCCACCGAGATCGCTTTCGAGCAGGTGCCGTTCAATCACCCGCTTTATATCCTGTATTCATCGGGCACCACCGGCGTCCCCAAGTGCATCGTGCACGGCACCGGCGGCACGCTCCTGCAACACCTCAAGGAGCACCAGCTCCACACCGACCTCAAGCGCGGCGACCGGTTGTTCTACTTCAGCACCTGTGGGTGGATGATGTGGAACTGGCTGGTGTCTGGGCTGGCGACCGGCGCGACGCTGCTGATGTACGATGGGTCTCCCTTCTACCCCAACCCCAGCGTCCTGTTCGACCTGGCCGACACCGAGAGCATGAGCGTGTTCGGCACCTCCGCCAAGTACATCGACGCGCTCGCGAAGCTCGGTGTCAAGCCCAGCAACACGCATCGGCTGGACAGCGTGAAGACGATGACCTCCACCGGTTCGCCGCTGATGCCGGAGAGCTTCGATTACGTCTACAGCAACATCAAGCGCAACCTGCTGCTGTCCTCCATTTCGGGCGGCACCGACATCGTGTCCTGCTTCGTACTGGGGAGCCCCCTGCTGCCGGTCTATCGCGGGGAGCTGCAGTGCCGCGGGCTGGGGCTCAAGGTCGAGGTTTACGACGACGAAGGCAAGCCGGTCGTGGGAGAGAAAGGCGAACTGGTGTGCTCGGCGCCCTTCCCTTCGATGCCGGTGGGCTTCTGGAACGATCCGGACGGGAAGAAATACCACGACGCCTACTTCGCCCGCTTCCCCGGCGTTTGGTGCCACGGCGACTACATGGAGCTGACGCAACGCGGCACGGCCGTCATCTACGGGCGCTCCGACGCCGTCCTCAATCCCGGCGGGGTACGCATCGGCACAGCCGAGATCTATCGTCAGGTCGAGCAGTTGAACGAGGTGGTCGAGAGCCTGGTCATCGGCCAGGACTGGGATAACGACGTGCGTGTCGTGCTCTTCGTGCGCCTGCGCGACGGCCTGACGCTGGACGAAGCGCTCGCCAAGAAGATCAAAGTGCAGATCCGCAACAACACCACGGCCAGGCACGTCCCCGCGAAGATCGTGCAGGTCGCCGACATCCCGCGCACCAAGAGCGGCAAGATCGTGGAGCTGGCCGTGCGCAACATGGTGCACAGCCTGCCGGTGAAAAACAAGGAAGCGCTGGCGAACCCCGAAGCGCTGGATCTGTTCAAAGACATCCCGGACCTTCAGCGCTGACGTTCAACCCGGGGCAACGCGATGGGCTCGAGGCCTTCCAGGCGGGAGCGCCGCCACCTCTTCACACGGGCGTCTTGATCCGCGCTGGGTTGGTCTCCATGTTTCAACCATGAACGCTCCTCATCCAGCGCCCCAGGAAGCTGTGGAGCTGCGTATCATCGGCATGACCTGCGCCGCCTGCGCGTCGCGCATCGAGAAGACGCTCAACCGCTTGCCCGGGGTGTCGGCGAGCGTCAACCTCGCCACCGAGCGAGCGCGGGTCCGGGTCCCGCCGGGGGCGGGGACACGAAGCCTCATCGAGGCGGTTGAGCGCGCCGGCTATGGCGCCGAGGCAGTGACTGGCCCCGATCTGGCGGCGGACAAGGCCCGGCGCGAAGCACAGTACCGGCGCGAGCAGAAGCTGTTCTGGTTCTCGGCCGCGCTTTCGCTGCCCCTGGTGGCGCAGATGGGCTGGATGTTTGCGGGCCAGCACGCTGATCTGCTGCCGCGCTGGCTGCAGCTCGCGCTTGCCACCCCGGTGCAGTTCTGGATCGGCCGGCGCTTCTACCTCGGCGCGTGGCGCGCGTTGCGCGGCGGCGGCGCCAACATGGACGTGCTGGTTGCGCTCGGAACCAGCGCGGCATATCTGTTCAGCGCGATCGTCACGCTATTTGGCCTGCATAAGCAGCATGTCTATTTCGAGGCGAGCGCCGTCATCATCACCTTGGTGCTGCTGGGGAAGCTGCTGGAGGCGCGGGCCAAGGGCCGCGCCTCGGCAGCCATCGAGCAACTGCTCCGCTTGCAGCCCATGACGGCGCGCATCGAGCGCGACGGACAACTGGTCGACGTGGACGTGGCCGAAGTTGTCGTGGGCGATGTGTTCCTGGTGCGCCCCGGCGAGCGCGTGCCGGTAGACGCAGAGGTGCTCGAGGGGCGTTCGAGTGTGGACGAAAGCATGCTCACGGGCGAGAGCCTGCCCGTAACCAAGGAGACGCATGCGCGGGTCTTCGCGGCGACGCAGAACGGCACGGGGTCGCTCAAGTGCCGAGCCCTGCGCGTGGGAGCCCAGACGCAGCTGGCCGAGATCATCCGCCTGGTGGGCGAAGCGCAGGGCAGCAAAGCGCCGATCCAGCGCCTCGCGGACCAAATCTCGGGCGTCTTCGTCCCCATCGTGCTCGTGATCGCGCTGCTGACTCTGACCGGCTGGTGGCTGGGCACTGGCGCCTTCACCCCCGCGCTGATCAACGCCGTCGCGGTCCTGGTTATCGCGTGCCCGTGCGCGCTGGGCCTCGCCACGCCCACCGCGATCATGGTTGGGACCGGCCGCGCTGCTCAGTCGGGGATCCTCGTGCGCGACGCCGCGGCGCTGGAGCGCGCCGAGAAGATCCAAACGCTGGTGGTGGACAAGACCGGCACGCTCACCGAGGGAAGACCCGATGTCACCGACATCGTGCCGCTCTCCGGTATGGACGAGCGCGAACTGATCGCGCTCGCGGCCGGGCTCGAGCGGGGCTCCGAGCACCCCCTCGCGGGTGCGCTGCTACGCAAGGCCGCCGCGCTGGGTGTGACGCCCGCCGCCGCATCGGGTGTGCGGGCCCGCCCCGGCCAAGGTATCGAAGGTGAAGCACAGGGCCGCAAACTGGTGCTCGGCTCCGCAGCGTGGATGGAAGCGCGGGCACTGACCGTCGACGCAGAAGTCGTGGAGCGGCTAGCCGGCGAGGGCAAGACCGTCGTGGCGCTCGCTGACGACACGCGGATTCTGGGATACCTGGGGATCGCCGACCGGCTGCGGGATAGTTCCCCCGGCGCGGTTTCGCGCCTGCATGCCGCAAAAGTGGAACTGGTCATGCTGACGGGCGACAACGCGGCAACCGCGCAAGCCATCGCTCGTCAGGCCGGCATCGCACGCTGGAAGGCGGGCGTGCTGCCACAACACAAGGCGGCGGAAGTGCAGCGCCTGAAGGCCGACGGCGCATGCGTCGGCATGGCGGGTGACGGCATCAACGACGCGCCGGCACTGGCCGCGGCCGACGTGAGCTTCGCCTTCGCCAGCGGTTCCGACATCGCCATCGAGGCCGCCGACGTCACGCTGATGCGCAACGATTTGTCCAGCGCCGCCGATGCGATTTCGCTGTCCCACGCGACCCTGTCCCGGATCCGCCAGAATCTGTTCTTCGCCTTCGTGTACAACGCGCTTGGCATTCCGCTGGCCGCGCTCGGTTGGCTGAGCCCGGTCGTCGCCGGTGCGGCGATGGCCATGAGCTCGGTATCGGTGGTCATCAATTCGCTGCTGCTGCGCCGCTGGAGACCCGGGCGTTGAACCACGGAGACACGCAGAGCAAGGAGAAGATTCAAAAGCAAGATCGACGCGCCAAGAAATGGAAACGACAACGCTGAAGGTGAACGGCATGACCTGCCAGGGCTGCGCACGCAGCGTGACCAGAGTGCTGCAGCGGGTCAGAGGCGTAGCCGGCGCCGAAGTATCGCTGGACAACGCCGAGGTGAAAGTCGCCTTCGACCCGGCGCAAGTCAGCCTCGCGCAGCTCAAGGCCGCGGTCGAGGAGGCCGGCTACGAAGCCGCTTAGACTGCGGCCTCGGGGAATCTCGCTAGAACACCTCCCACCAGGCCTTCTTGCGCAGCGTGGCCAGGGAGAACTTGCTATTGGGGAAGTTGAGCTTGAGCAGCCGCGCGGTGTCGTCGCGCAACTCCGGCATCCGCATCGCGTCATAGGCTTTCACCTGCACGATCAACGCCTGCTCTACCATCGGCGACTGCTGGTAATTGGCTACGACGAACTGGGCGCGGTTCACGGCAGCGACGTAGGCATTGCGCCTCAGATAGTACTCAGCGGTGCGCACTTCGTTGGCCGCCATCGCGTTGACGAGATAACGCATGCGTACCATCGCATCGGAAGCATAGCGGCTATCCGGAAAGCGTACCACCAGCTCCTTGAACGCTTCGAACGATTCGCGCGCGGCCTTCGGGTCGCGCTCGCTCATGTCCTGGCCGGAGATGCCGCCCAACAGCCCCATATCTTCGTTGAAGTTCACCAACCCTTTCAGATAGTAGGCGTAGTCCACGTTCGGGTGGTTCGGGTGCAGCTTGATGAAACGGTCGGCGGCGGCCAGCGCCGACACCACGTCCTTGTCCTTGAAATAAGCGTATCCGATCTCCAGCTGCGCCTGCTGGGCGAGCTTGCCGTAGGGGTAGCGCGCCTCCAGCTTGGTGTAATACTCGATGGCCTTCTTGTAGTTGTTACCGACCAGTTCATCCTTGGCCTCGCGGTACAGCTTCTCGGCCGACCAGTCGCGGGTCGGGTCGTACTTGGTGTCATCGTTGGAGCAGGCGGCGATGATCAGCGCGCACCCGAGCAGCAACGCGATGGCGATTGACGCTACACTACTTCGCATAATGGTTCTCGACAAAAGCGCGGCGGATTATAGCGGAAAGCCCGGGCCGAAGCCCGGGCCGAAGCCCGCGCCGACCCCGGCCGAACCGCCAATCGAGCTGCGCGTGCCGCCCGAGATGACCGGCCTGCGCCTGGACCAGGCCCTGGCCCGGCTGCTGCCCGCTTACTCGCGCAGCCGGCTGCAGCACTGGGTGCGGCGCGCACGCGTGACGGTGGATGGCGCCGCTGCCGCGCCGAAGGACAAGGTGTGGGGCGGCGAGCGCATCGAAGTGCAGGCGGAGCTGGGCCCGGCCGCGCGCGCGGCCGCGCCGCAAGACATTCCTCTCGCGATCGTGCACGAGGACGCACAATTGCTCGTCATCGACAAGCCAGCGGGCCTGGTGGTGCATCCCGGCAGCGGCAACCCGGACGGCACGCTGCTCAACGCGTTGCTGCAACACGCGCCGTCGCTGGCCGCGCTGCCACGTGCGGGCATCGTGCACCGCCTGGACAAGGATACCAGCGGGCTCTTGGTGGTCGCGAAGACCCTCGAGGCCCATGCCAGCCTGGTGCGTCAGCTCCAGGCGCACTCGGTGCAGCGCGAATATGTCGCACTGGTGGCGGGCGTGCCCGCGCCCCAGGGGCGGGTCGAAGCGCCGATCGGCCGCCATCCGGTGGCGCGTACCAGGATGGCGGTGGTGGCGCGCGGAAAGCCGGCCCTCACCCATTTCCATGTGCTGCACGCCGGCGTCGCATGGTCGCTGGTGCGGTGCCGGCTGGAGACGGGGCGCACCCACCAGATCCGGGTGCACATGCATTCCATCGGCCATCCGCTGGTAGGCGACCCGGTCTACGGCAGCGCGAAGCTCGCTCGGGCCTTGCCCGAGCCCGCGCGCAACTTCCCGCGCCAGGCGCTACATGCTGCCCGGTTGGAGCTCACCCATCCGGCGAGCGGCCAGAGGCTTACCTTCCGCGCCCCGCTTCCCGCCGACCTCGCCGGGCTGCTCGCCGCGCTCGAGCACCATGCCCGCGCCGGCTGACTGGATCGAGCCTGACTGGCCGGCACCGCGCAGGGTGAAGGCCCTGGTCACTACGCGCAACGGAGGCGTCAGCCGTGGACCGTACGCCAGCCTCAACCTCGGCACCCGGGTCGGAGACGATGCGCAAGCGGTCTGTGACAACCGCGCGCGGGTCCGCTCTCTGCTGCCCTCCGAACCGAAGTGGCTGCAGCAAGTGCATGGTATCGACGTCGTGCAGGCCGATCGCGCCGAAGCCGAGGCCACCGCGGACGCTGCCTTCACTCAGGAAGCGGGAGTGGTGTGCGCCGTCCAGATCGCCGATTGTCTGCCCGTTTTGCTGTGCGACCGCGCAGGGGCGACCGTGGCGGCCGCCCATGCGGGCTGGCGCGGTTTGAGCGCGGGTGTGCTGGAGCATACCGTGGCGGCACTGGGCTGCCCGCCCGAGCATCTCGTGGCCTGGCTCGGCCCGGCGATCGGGCCGCGCAAGTTCGAGGTCGGTGCAGACGTCTTCGAGGCTTTCACCGTCGCCGACCGCGCCGCTACCCTCGCCTTCGAGCCGTTGCGTGAAGGCAAGTGGCTGGCCGACGTTTATGCGCTGGCGCGCCGCCGATTGTCCCGCGCCGGGGTCACGGCCGTATTCGGCGGCGGGCTCTGTACTGTGAGTGATCCGGCCCGCTTCTTCTCGCACCGCCGCGACCGCGTGACTGGCCGCCAAGGCGCCTTCATCTGGATCGCTGCGTGATGAGGCGACGCGCGTCTCGCAGCGCGGGCTGAACCGGGCCAGCCCCGTCCCGGCGCCATGTCGGTCTTGCTGTGGATCCTGGTCTCTAGCCTCGCGGGCGGCGTGTTGAGCGTAGCGGCAGCCGTGGCGGTGGCCTTCAAGACCGGCCCCGCGCCCGTCCCCGACTTGATCAGCTTTGCGGTGGGCGCGCTGCTCGGCGCCGTGTTCCTCGCGATCCTGCCGCATGCTTTCCGCGAGGCATCGGGCGCTCAGCTGCTGGGCGCGGCGATCCTGTCCGGGCTGCTGTTGTTCTTCGCCCTGGAGAAACTGGTGCTCTGGCGCCACCATCACGGCGACGAGCTTGCGACGGCGCACGCCCGCGCCACCCACTCTCCCGACCGCGCAGCAGGACGCGAAAGCGGCCGCACCGGGATGATGGTCATGGCGGGGGACACGTTCCACAACTTCGTGGATGGCATCTTGATCGCGGCGGCCTTCTTAGCCGATGTGCAGCTCGGCGTCGTCACCGCGCTGGCCATCATCGCCCACCAGGTCCCGCAGCAAGTAGGCGACTTTCTCGTGCTGCTGGAGGCGGGGTTTTCCAAACAGCAGGCGCTGGCATTCAACGTGGCCTCCAGCAGCGCCATGGTGGTGGGCGGGCTGCTCGGATACGCCATGCTCTACGCGCTGCAACCCTGGGCACCGTACCTGCTCGGTGTCGTCGCGGCGGGTATGATCTACGTGGCCGTGGCCGACCTCATCCCTGGCCTGCACCGCCGGCCGGAGCTGAAGGCGACGCTGCACCAAGTCGCTCTTATCGGGCTGGGCATCGGGTCCGTGTGGCTGGTGCGCGTGCTGGCCAGCCACGTCGGCTGAGCACTCTGCTGCCCTATCGCCTAAATGTCGTCTTCGATTCCAGGCGCGCGCTGCGCCGAACCGCAGGGCGCAGCCGGTGCGCACAGCGAAGCGCACGCGTTGGTCGATCGGCTCCTGCGCGACCTGCTGCGCAGGTTGCCGGACAGCGACGGATTGGCGCTCCAGGACCTGTTCCGCGCCTTGGCCGCCGAGCCGGGGCGCGCAGCGGAGATCCAAGAGCGCTACTACCGGGAGCATCTTGCGTTGTGGACCGGGCTGCTGTCGACGGACGACAGCAGGCGGCAGCACGGGCCAGAGCCGGCGCCTGGTGACCGCCGCTTTGACAGCCCGGAATGGCGCACCCTGCCTTGGTTCGAGTATCTCAAGGGCTCCTACCTCATCAACGCGCGCTGGTTCACGGAGCTGCTCGATAGCGCGCAGATTCCGAGCCAGAAAAAGCAGCGCGCCGCGTTCGTGCTGCGCCAGTGCCTCGACGCGCTCGCCCCGACGAATTTCCCGGCCACCAACCCCGATGTCATCCGCCTGGCGGCGCAGAGCAGCGGCGCGAGCTTGGCGCAAGGCCTCGAGCATCTGCGCGAGGACCTTTCGCGCGGGCGCATACGCATGAGCGACGAGAGCGCCTTCGAAGTGGGGCGCAACCTCGCGGTGACGCCTGGGTCGGTGGTCTACCAGAACCCGATCATGCAGCTCATCCAATACGCGCCTCGGACTGCGCAGGTGCATCCGCGCCCATTGTTCATCGTGCCGCCTTTCATCAACAAGTACTACATCTTGGATCTGCAGCCGGACAATTCATTCGTGCGCTATGCGCTGGACCAAGGCATGCAGGTGTTTCTGGTTTCCTGGCGCAACGTGCCGCGCGAGCTGAGCGGTTCGACCTGGGAGGACTACATGCGACAGGGCGTGTACGCGCCGCTGGAGGCGGTGATGGAGATCACCGGCACAGACAAGGTCAACGTGCTCGGCTTCTGCGTCGGCGGCACCCTGCTCGCCTCCGCGCTGGCGGTCATGGAGGGCGCGCAGCGCATCGCGAGCCTGACGCTGCTCGCCACCATGCTGGACTTCAGCGACGTAGGCGAGGTCGGCGTCTATATCGACGCGGATTACGTCCGCCGATGCGAGGAGATCTATAGCGATGGCGGCCTGATGCCCGGCGGCCTGCTCGCTTCCACCTTCGCCAGCCTGCGCGCCAACGAGCTGGTCTGGTCTTTCGTGATCAACAACTATCTCAAGGGCCAGACCCCGCGCGCCTTCGACCTGCTGTACTGGAACAGCGACAGCGCTAACCTGCCGGGGCCGCTGTACGCATGGTATCTGCGCAACGCCTACCTCGAGAACAACCTGCGCATACCCGGAAAGCTCACGCTGTGTGCCCGGCCGGTGAACCTGCGCACCATTCGCTGCCCGGCCTTCGTCTTGGCCACGCGCGAAGACCATATCGTGCCTTGGCGCAGCGCCTATGCGAGCACGCAGTTGCTTGGAGGTAAAATCGAGTTCGTGCTCGGTGCGAGCGGCCACATCGCCGGTATCGTCAACCCGCCTTCGCCTGGGCGGCGCAGCTACTGGGTGAGCCAAGCCACGCCGCACAGCCCTGACGAGTGGCTGGCACAAGCAAGCAGCCGACCGGGAAGCTGGTGGCCGCACTGGGTAAGGTGGCTCAGGCGGCGGTCCGGGACCCGGGTGCCCGCGCCACCGGCGCGAGGCAGTCGCCGGCATCCGGAGCGCGAGCCAGCCCCCGGCAGCTACGTGCGGGAACGGGACAACTGAGCGCGCGAGCAGCAGACGTTGCGAGTAACCAACACGCGGGGAGGAGACAACATGGCGCAGCGAACCGTACTGGTCACCGGTGGTATGGGCGGCCTGGGTGAATCCATCTGCACCAAGATGGCCGATGCAGGCTACAAGGTCATCGTCACTTACTCACCCGGCAACAAGAAGGCGGCGGACTGGCTCGCGAGCATGAAGGCGCACGGCTACGGCTTCTCCGCCTATCAGTGCGACGTGGCCGACTTCGATTCCTGTGCCGAGGCGGCCAAGAGGATGCAGGCCGAGGTCGCGCCCATCGACGTGCTGGTCAACAACGCGGGTATCACGCGTGACATGACGTTCAAGAAAATGACCAAAGCCGACTGGGACGCGGTCATCAGCACCAACCTGGACAGCGTGTTCAACATGACCAAGCAGGTCATCGACGGCATGGTTGACCGTGGGTGGGGCCGCATCATCAACGTGTCATCGGTCAACGGCCAGAAGGGTGCGTTCGGGCAGACCAACTACTCGGCAGCCAAGGCCGGGATGCACGGCTTCACCAAAGCGCTGGCGCTGGAAGTAGCCAAGAAGGGCGTGACGGTGAACACCATCTCACCTGGCTACATCGGCACTAAGATGGTTACCGCGATCCCCGACAACATCCTCAACGAGAAAATTCTGCCGCAGCTCCCGGTGGGACGGCTGGGCAAGCCCGAGGAAGTGGCTGGGCTGATCATTTACCTCGCCTCCGACGAGGCGGCGTTCGTGACCGGCGCCAACATCTCGATCAACGGCGGGCAGCACATGTTCTAGGAGCGAGCGGCAGTTCGAAAGTGCCGTTCATGGTGAGCTTGTCGAAGCGCGGGACTAAATCGCTACACGCACGGCATGAAGAAAAAAAAGCCCCGATGGAAAAACCACCGGGGCGAACCTTTGATATAAGGACGAACCTTATATAAAGGGGGAGGAGCCTTACAAACCCTTGCCGGGCGCCACTTGGGCGGCTTGAGCGGCCTTGCCGGCGGCATCCGCCAGCTGAACAGACTGCTTCGCAGCCTGTGTTAATCCTTTCATCACCGCGTTCGACGTGGGCATCATCGGCTCGACTGCCGAGTTGATGGCATTGGTTAGGTGAACTCTCGCCGCGGGAGCGATGTCATATGCGTCGCCTTCCGGTCCGGTATTGTTCAACGCCGCAAAATGGTTCAGTTGCCCCCGCATCTGTAGCCCTTTAATTCCCTTGCCTAACTATCTGATGCCACGCTTCGACCTACGTCTCTTTGCTGCGACGCACCAGATAAATGCTAGCGACGGCCGAGATGTTTGTCAACACTTTCTTACGGCGACGCAGCAAAAACCATTTGCGTCTACTTTTCAATAGGTTAAACTTGTCATATTGATAGGTTCGGGCGATACTTATTAGTCAATTAAGTCAGAACGTTGCAGCACAAAAAGGAAGGGGCACATGTCCGAAGACACCCGATTGATCAAGAAATACCCGAACCGCCGCCTGTACGACACGGCGACCAGCAGCTACATCACTCTGGCGGATGTGAAGAAGCTGGTTCTCGAGCAGGTCCCATTCAAAGTGGTGGACGCGAAGACCAACGAGGACCTCACTCGCAGCATTCTGTTGCAGATCATCCTCGACGAAGAAAGCGCCGGCGCACCGATGTTCTCCTCGGACATGCTGTCGCACATCATCCGCTTCTACGGCAACGCCATGCAGGGAATGATGGGTACCTACCTGGAAAAGAACATCCAGACCTTCATGGAGATCCAGCGCCGCCTGCAGGAGCAGTCGCTGGGCAAGCTCGGCGACAACCCGCTGCTGCATACCGAGGCTTGGAGCCAGTTCGTCAAGATGCAGGGTCCGGCGATCCAGGGACTCATGACCAGCTACCTGGACCAGAGCGCGCAGACGTTCCTCGAAATGCAGCAGCAGTTGCAGAAGCAGGCGCGCAACATCTTCGGCGCGTTCCAGTTCCCCACCTTCGTCAACCCCTACGCGCCATTCTCCGGTGAGACCGCCGGCAAACCGGAGACCGAGCCGGGCAAGGGCCCTGCGACCGAGCGCAAGGCCTGAGCGCTCGCACCGCTGCCGTTTCATGGCGGCGGCTGCACCCAAGGTTGGCTTCGTCTCGCTCGGCTGCTCGCTGTCACCAGCTCGCAAGCGTTCGCCCAGCTCTCACTGGTCTTCTGTCATCGTCGCTACGATCGCGCTCTGCTCCGATGTCCACCATGCGGCTGCCATGTGGCGCGTGCCGCGCGCAACGCCGATCGAACCATCGCGCCCGATCGCGATGAATCCCGCCTCGGCACCGATCGTATCTCGCATGGCTGCGAGCACACGGTTCACGGCATCCTGGACCGGCAGGCCGCCAGCGGCGAGGTCGCAGACACTCTTGGCGGCGAGGACCCGCATCATCAGCTCACCTTTCCCGGTCGCCGACACCGCCGCATCGCGCGTGGCATACGTGCCTGCGCCGGGCAGCGGCGTGTCGCCCACGCGCCCCGGCAGCTTGAGCAGCGTTCCACCGGTGGA
>JBGPOV010000083.1:0-15575 GCA_041488255.1 Gammaproteobacteria bacterium
GAGCGGGACGGATTCGTCTTTGCTGATCTCCACCTCGATGCGGGAGCCCGAGCATGCGCATAGTTTCCCTGTTGCCGTCTGCCACCGAGATTGTCGCCGCCCTTGGCCTGACGGATCAGCTGGTCGGGATCTCCCACGAGTGCGACTATCCCGAGGAGATCCGCGACCGGCCTCGCGTCACGCGCTGCGAGATCCACGGCAGCGATCTCCCGAGCCCGGCGATCGACGCCTGGGTCCGCGACACCCTCGCCTCGCGCGGCACGCTCTACACCCTGGACGAGGAGCTGATCCGCGACCTGCGGCCTGACGTCATCCTCACCCAGCAGCTTTGCGACGTCTGCGCCGTGAACTACGGGTCGGTTGCGGCCTATGCCGCGACTTTGCCGCTGCGCCCGCGTCTGATCAATCTCGAACCGACGCGATTGACAGATATCTACGCGGACATCCGGCTCGTCGCGCAAGCGTCGGGCGTGCCCGAACGAGCCGAAGCGGTGGTCGCGCGGCTGGAGCAACGCGTGCAATCGGTGGTCTCGCTTCTCGCGCGCGTAGCCCGCCCCCCGAAGTGCTTCCTGATGGAGTGGATCGACCCGCCGTTCTGCGGCGGACACTGGAATCCGGAGCTGGTGGAACTGGCGGGCGGCAGGGACCCTATCGGGCGCAAGGGCGAGCCTTCCCGGCGTGTGACGTGGGAGGAGATCCAGCGTGCCGACCCGGACGTCGTGCTGCTCGCGTGCTGCGGCTTCGGGGTAGAACGTACGCTGCACGAGATGTCGTTGCTCGCGGGCAAGGCGGAGTGGGAGGGTCTGCGCGCGGTCCAGCAAGGTCGCGTCTACGTGGCGGACGGCAGCACCTATTTCAGCCGTCCCGGCCCCCGCATCGTCGACAGCCTGGAGATGCTCGCCCACACGCTGCATCCCGAGGCCGGGGTGGCAACGGCGGCCCCGGTGGTTCCTGCCCGCCTGCAACCCTACGCTGGCGTAAGCGTCTACCCTGGGTCCATCAGTCAACCCCAGCTCACCCGGCCCATCTAGGTAGTGACCGGCCGCCGGACCGCGGCCCCGACCTTGTATGATCACTTGATTGAGAGCGATTTAGGCCTACTTAAACCTCTCCTGAGTCACGGAGGCTGAAGATGAGACGCGCACTGCTGATTCCGATTCTGTTGTCGCTCGCGTTGCTTGCGCGGCCTGTGTTACCCGCCGACAGCGCTCAAGGTAAGAAGCTGCACGATACCAACTGCGTGAAGTGTCACAACACCAGCGTCTATACGCGCCAGGACCGAAAGATCAAGTCGCTCGATGCGCTCAACGAACGGCTCGTCGCGTGTACGCACGCGGCACAAGTCACGCTGACCGACGATGAGCAAAAGAGCATCGCCCAGTACCTGAACGAGCAGTTCTACAAATTCAAGTGACGGCGGGACCAGCGATCTTGGTGAGACGGGAGCGGACTCGCACCGCGCGTCGTCTCAAGAAACGGGTGTCTTAGCGCGCTCAGCCGGGGGCGCTGCTGCTTGCGCGGCAGGCGGTGCTGTCACGCCCCACTCCACCAGCTCCATACGGCCGTCGAAATGCTCGACGATGGCAGTGCAGCTGTCCACCCAGTCGCCGCAGTTCATGTACAGCACTCCATCGATGCGCTTGACGGCAGCTGCGTGGATATGCCCGCAGATCACGCCGTCCAGGCTCCGGTCCTTGACGCTGCGCACCACGCATTCCTCGAAATCGTAGATGAAGCTCACCGCCGTCTTCACCTTTCGCTTTGCGTAGCTGGCCAGCGACCAGTAGCCGGGAACACCGGCGGTGCGCCGTATCCACGACAGCACCATGTTGAGGCGGACCAGGAAAGCGTAGGCGTGATCGCCAAGTATCGCGAGCCACTTGTGATATTTGGTGACCACGTCGAACTCGTCGCCGTGCAGCAGCAGGTAGCGGCGGCCATCGGCAGCCGTGTGGACGTACTCGCCATGGATTGCTATGTCGCCGAAAGTGCTGCCTACGTATTCGCGCAGCGCTTCGTCGTGGTTGCCGGGCACGAAGATCACCTGCGTGCCATGCCGCGCGCGCTTGAGCACCTTCTGGACGAACGTATTCATCTGCCCGGACCAGTAGACGCCCCGGTGGCTCATGGCCCAAAAATCGATGATGTCGCCGAGCAGGAACAACCGTTCACTGTCGTACACCCGCAGGAATTCCAGAAGCTGGTGCGCCTGGCAGCCGCGCGTTCCGAGGTGGATGTCTGAGAGGAAGATGGAGCGGACCTCGGCCATGGGGTCTCCTTCAGCGCCAGCGCTGCGCTGCGCAGAGTAGGTCAGTAGCGTGTCACGCGGGTTACATCTACATGACCGCGGTGTTGCAGCGAGCCGGTAGGTTGTCAGCAGTCAGCCAATTTCTGCCCGTGCTCGGAGCGCACCGGGCGGCCTGGGTCCAGTGGCGGCAGAAACCAACACTCCAAATTACAGACCGGCCGGCTGGTGTGGTACGGTTGCATTTGCTGTCCGTTTGCGAGGACGCAGCGGTAGACAAGGATCCTACGGCTTCGGAATCTCAATCCCGCCACCGCCCGATCCGCAGCTACGTGCTGCGGCAGGGCCGCATGTCGAACGCTCAGAAGCGGGCCTATGCGCAACTGCTCGGTCGTTACGCGCTCCCGTACTCGCCGCGCGCGCTCGACTTCGCGGCCGTGTTCGGCCGCGCCGCCCCGACGATCCTGGAGATCGGCTGCGGCATGGGGGAGGCGACAGCGGCGATCGCGCAGGCGCATCCGCACAGCAATTACCTCGGCGTCGAGGTGCACTCCCCCGGCGTGGGCAGCCTGCTCAAGCTGATCGAGGAAAAGCAGCTGGCCAACCTCCGCGTCATCCAGCACGACGCGGTCGAGGTGGTCGAGCAGATGATTGCTCCCGAGAGCCTGGCGGGCATTCACGTGTTCTTCCCCGATCCCTGGCCCAAGAAGCGCCATCACAAGCGCCGGCTGGTCCAGCCTGCGTTTGTGCGGTTGCTCGCCTCACGTCTGCTGCCGGGTGGCCACATCCATCTCGCCACCGACTGGCAGGACTACTCCGAGCAGATGCTGGAGGTGCTCGCCAACGAACCGCTCCTGGAGAACACCGCTGCCGCGTTTGCCCAGCGGCCCGCGTACCGGCCACCGACCAAATTCGAGCAGCGCGGCGTCAGGCTTGGACACCGCGTGTGGGACTTGGTGTTTCGGCGCACGGCGTCTCCGCAGGCGCCAGCCCGCTGACATAGAACTTGCTTTCGGCTGCCTGGCGAGCGCTGCGTGAGCCTCAAGGCAGCGCCCGCCAGGCCGATACAGGCCTTTGAATCCGTTGGCAAACCACCTCACTCCCGACTGGAGTCCACACCTTGGGTTTCTCGGAAACCGTTCTCGCGGCGATGATCGGTGCGACCGCCACTGTCGGCGCCGCGATCTTCAAGCTGGTCCTACACTGGCGCAAGCAGTCGGGAGACCGCCGCGTGTCGAAAGGCGGTTTCCGTTCCCTTCTGTGGATGGTCACTCTGATGCTGGCTTCCGCCGTCGCCGGCTTCGCGTACTCGGAGTATCTGAGCCAAGCGCGGCGCGACGAGACTCACGAACTGCGACAGCAGTTGCAGCAGCAGCTGGAGACGCTCGCTTCCTCCACCGCGAAGCTGGAACAGGTGCGCCTGAATGCGCAGTTCGTCGCGGACACTCAAGCGCGCCAGGCCGAGGAGCGCCGCCGGGGCGCAGAGGGGGTGGAGGGACTGGTGCAGCTGCCGGCGTGCAAAGGGCGGACGGCCTCCGGCGGCGAGCGCCCCGCGTGTGCGGAAGGCGACGCCCAGCGTGTCGCGGTGTGTGCGGTCGTCCCGACTGGCGCACAGGTCACGGAGGTGCAGCTGTACACCCGGCCGGACGACTCGCAGGCGCCGTGGAGCGAAAGCCGCGTAGAAGCCAGTCAGGACGCCGGCAAGGCCAGGTTCCTGGATGCGCCCTTCGAGCGCGCCCACATCGACAATAGCAAGGAAGTCTGCTTCAACTTCGCGCACTGGGGCGCTGGCCGCGCCGCGCGGATACTGGTCAGATACACCATCTGACCATGTGACTCGTGATTCGTGGTCCGCACGCTGCGGATCGTGATTCGAAATACGCTAAGGCAATCTTAGAACACCTAGGCAGCCCGTCGATATCTGCGAGTCACGAATCACGGCTTCTGCGTCGCAAGCACCGTGAATCCCTCGCCGATGACGGTGCGGTCGATCGTCCCGGTCAAGCCGGCGTCGCGCAGCAGTCTTTCCTGCTCTTCGCGCGTGGGCAGCACGTTGCCCCACACCATCTCCTCGAAACCGGTCATCAGCGGAAAGCGGAACTCGGGCTTGCGCAACTCCTCCAGCGTTGAGGGATAGGTCTCGTCCACGATCAGCATCCAGCCGCCTGGCTTGAGCGCAACCGCGCATTGGCTAATCACCGACGGCCGGAGCTCAGGTGCGATCTCGTGCAGCACTTCCACCATCACCACCGCGTCGACGCTGGACGGCGCCACCGCAGTGCCCACGCTTCCCTGGCGCGCTTGCGCGCGGTCCGCGATGCCGGCCTTCTCGATACGGGTGCGCGCCAGCGCGAGGCTGTCCGCGTCGATGTCCACGCCTATCACGCGCGCGTGCGGGAAAGACTTGGCCAGCTGAACGAGCAGGTTGCCCGTTCCACAGCCGACCTCCAGCACGGTCCCGCCCGCTTCCAGACGCGAGGCGAGGCCGTCCAATCCCGGAAGGATCTTCTTCACCGTCACGACTTGCAGGCCCCAGGTGGATTCCGCGACGGCTTGCGCGAAGTCGTCGCCGCGCCCCTGGAACGGCTTGACTTCCCCGGTGCGCAGGGCCTGCGCGCAGCGTCTGAAGTCCTCTGCGGCCACCTCGGTGCCCAGCCGTACGTAACCGCCCAGGTAGCGCGGATGGGTCGGGCTGGCGAGGATGCTGTCGAAGAACGGCGCCAAGCGGTAGCGCGGGCCGTCGTCCGCATCCAGCAGCTCCATGCCGTAGGCCGTCCTGCACCAGGTCGCAACAAACGGGGCATGCAGACCGAGCTTGGCAGCCAGCTCCGGGGCGGTCGAGCCAGACGCATCGGCCAGCGCCTTGAACAGCCCCGCGCGGAGACCGACGTCGACCAGATGGATCGTGTTGAAGCCGCGGCGCCATTCGAAGATGCGGGCCACCTGCGAGTCGGCGGTGATGTCCTTGCGGTTGCTTTCCATCGAGTCTCCTGCGCCGTGGACGAGAGCTCTACTGCTCGCGCAGAAACAGCTGCAGCAGGTCGTTCAGGAAGCGCTGCCCGCGAACGCTCGGCGATATTTCCGTGTGGGTTCGTGTGAGAAGCCCCTGCCGCTCGGCCTCATCAAGCTCACGCGCGACCATCCGCAGCGGCAGACCGGTGCGCTCCTCGAACAGGCGCGCCGGAAAGCCGCGCGTGAGCCGCAGCGCGTTCATCATGAACTCGAACGGCACCTCGGCCGCCGGGACGGCGTTCTCCTGCTGTAACGGCCCTTCCGCCGCGACCCGCTCGAGGTACTCGCGCGGTTGCTTCCAGCGCACTTGTCGCACGATGCGGTCGCGAAAAGAGACCTTGCTGTGCGCCCCCGCACCGATTCCCAGATAGTCGCCGAACAGCCAATAGTTGGAGTTGTGACGCGACTGGTACCCGGGGCGAGCAAAGGCCGAGGTCTCGTAATGGTCGTAGCCGTGCTCCGCCAACAGGCTCTCGATCGTCTCCTGCATGTCCGCGCCCAGGTGTTCGTCCGGAAGCGGCGGCGGATACCGGTGAAAGTAGGTGTTGGGCTCGACGGTGAGATGGTAGGCGGAGATGTGCTGAGGCGCGAACTCGACAGCCGCCGAGATATCCGCCTCAGCCTCCAGCAGCGCCTGCTCGGGCAGGCCGTACATCAAGTCCAGATTGATGTTGTCGAAGTTGGCCCGGGCGATCTCGATCGCGCGGCGCGCCTCGTGGTCGTCGTGGATGCGGCCGAGCGCCTTCAGGTGTCGCGCGTTGAAACTTTGGACGCCGATCGACAGCCGGTTGATGCCCAGGCGCTTGAACTCGGCGAACTTGTCCGATTCGAAGGTGCCGGGATTCGCCTCCAACGTGACCTCGGCGTCGGGGTCGAGCGGCACGCGCGCACGGATGCCCGATAGGATCTCGTCCAGTGTCTTCGCCGAGAACAAGCTCGGCGTGCCGCCGCCAAAGAAAACGGTATGCACGCGCCTGCCCCATACCGACGGCAGCGCCCGCTCCAGGTCCACCATTAACGCCTGCGCGTACCGCCGCTCTGGCAGTTCCCCGCGCGCCTCGTGGGAGTTGAAGTCGCAGTACGGACACTTGCGCACGCACCACGGGATGTGCACGTACAGCGACAGCGGGGGCAGCGCCGCGAACGCGATCACGGGCTCGCGCGAAGGCAGTGCAATGGTGACTGTGGTCATTTCGGAGAGGTCGCCGCCGGCCCGACTAGCGGGGCTGCGGCAAGACGATATTTTGACACACGGGATGGCTAGTGAATGAGTGAATGGGTGAATGAGTGAACCCCCTCACCCTGGCCCTCTCCCCCAGTGACGGGGGAGAGGGGACCATTTTCCCCTCCCCCTTCCCGGGGGTTGGGCTCAGGGTACCCCTCACTCATTCACTCGTTCACTCGCCTTTCAACTTCTCTACCAGCACTGCCAGAGCCTTGCCGCGGTGACTGACGCGGTTCTTCTCATCCAACGGCAGCTCGGCGCCGGTTTTGCCCAGCAGCGGGTCGAGAAACAGCGGATCGTAGCCGAAGCCGCCCGCCCCACGCCGCTCGCGCACGATCTCCCCGTGCCACTCGCCTTCCGCGATCAGCGGCTGCGCATCGTGGGCATGGCGCAGCAGCACCATCACGCAGTAGTAGTGCGCCTTGCGGTTCTCGGCATCCGCAAGCAGCTCCAGCACCCGGTCGTTGTTGCGTTCGTCGGACCTGGGTTCGCCCGCGAACCGGGCCGATTGGACGCCCGGGGCGCCATCCAGCGCTTCCACGCACAGCCCCGAGTCGTCCGCGAGCGCCGGCAGGCCGGTCAGGACGCTGGCATGGCGCGCCTTGGCCAGTGCGTTCTCGATGAACGTACCGTGCGGCTCGTCCGCCTCGGCAACGCCGTAATGCGCCTGCGGGAACACCTCGATGTCCAGCGGCGCGAGGACCCTGCGGATCTCGCGGATCTTGCCTTCATTGTTGCTTGCCAGCACGAGTTGATTCATCGGATTCCGGTCTAGACCCCGAGCGCGGAGCGCTGAGCGGCGATGAGCTGCCGGATGCCGGCGCCAGCGAGGTCGACCATGGAATCGAGCTGTGCCCGGCTGAAGGGGGCGCCCTCGGCCGTGCCCTGGACCTCGACCAGCCCGCCGCTGCTGGTCATGACCACGTTCATGTCGGTCTCGCACTGGGAGTCTTCCGCGTAGTCGAGGTCGAGCACCGGCACTCCTTCGTACAGGCCCACCGAGACTGCTGCGACGAAGTCCCCGAGCGGCCAGGCTGCGATCACTCGCCTGTCGACGAGGCCGCGCGCGGCCTCGTGCAGTGCGACGAACGCGCCGGTGATACTCGCCGTGCGCGTCCCGCCGTCGGCCTGGATCACGTCGCAGTCGATCTGGATGGTGCGCTCGCCCAGAACGGCGAGGTCAGCGACCGCGCGCAGGCTGCGCCCGATCAGCCGCTGGATCTCGTGGGTGCGGCCGGACTGCTTTCCCGCCGCCGCCTCGCGCTGGGTGCGCGTGTTGGTGGAACGCGGCAGCATCCCGTACTCCGCGGTGAGCCAGCCCTTGCCTTGCCCCTTGAGGAACGGCGGCACTCTCTCGTCAACGCTGGCGGTACACAGCACGCGAGTGTCGCCGAATTCGATGAGCACCGAGCCTTCGGGATGCCGGGTGTAGCCGCGGCTGATGCGCACGGGGCGCAGCTCGTCGGGTTTCCTTCCACTGGGGCGCATGCTTGGGTTGCGCTGTTCCGGCCGTCGGGGAGGCTCTCATTATGTGCTATCTTCTGCGCGCTGCCGTCGCGGCGGTGCAGCCTTGCCTTTTATAGGAGCCTGGATGATCTACAGCATGACCGGCTACGCCGCGCTATCCCACGAGCTCCCGCTCGGCACGCTCAGCGTTGAGATCCGCTCGGTCAACCATCGCTACCTGGACATCCAGTTCCGGCTCCCCGACGAGCTCCGTTCCTTCGAACCCAGCATGCGCGAGCTGGTGTCGGCGCGCCTCACGCGCGGCAAGGTCGAATGCCGGTTGGGTTTCCAGACAACGCGGTCGAGCCAGGTCTCGCTGCAGATCAACGCCCCGCTGCTGCACCAGTTGGTGGAGCTCGATCGCCGCGTGCGCGACCAGCTTCCCGGGGCCGCCAGCCTGACGGTAAGCGACGTGATCCGCTGGCCAGGGATGGTCGAGGCCGACGCCATGCCGCTCGAGCAGTTGCGCGAACAAGCGCAGGCGTTGATGTCGCGAGCGCTGGAGGAGTTCACCGCCGCGCGGGCGCGCGAAGGCGAGAAGCTCAAGGCGCTGCTGCTCGAGCGCGTGGCGCGCATGGAAGCGCTGGTGCAGAAGGTGCAGCCGCGCATCCCGCTGCTGGTGGCCGCCTACCAGGAGCGCTTGGCCGCGCGCTTGAAAGACGCGCTCAGAGACTTCGCGGCGCCGCTGGACGAAGACCGCATCCGTCAGGAGCTGGTGCTGTTTGCGTCCAAGGTGGACGTGGAGGAGGAGCTGTCGCGGCTGACCACGCACCTGGCTGAGACGCGTCGGATACTCACCGACGGCGGTGCGGCCGGCAAGCGACTGGATTTTCTGATGCAGGAGCTCAACCGCGAGGCGAACACGCTGGGCTCGAAGTCGGTGGACGTCGACGTGTCCCAGGCCTCGGTCGAGCTGAAGGTGCTGATCGAGCAAATGCGCGAGCAGGTACAGAACATCGAGTGAGGTCGCTGGCATGACGCACCAGAGGGCATGCCGCCGCGCCCGCGGAGGCAAATCGGGTTCCATCATGTCGGCCGATGGATCGGGCGCCGCCGCCGGCTCGGACGGTGCTGCGAAGAAATGCCCGGCACCCCTTCAGCGTTGCCCGGACCGTGCCGTTACTTCTCCTAGGTTCCGTCGCACGCCGGGCTGAGAGATGACCGCAGGAAATCTGTTCATCATCTGCGCCCCTTCGGGGGCCGGTAAGACCAGCCTGGTGAACGCGCTGCTCGAGCGCGAACCCGACATCGAGCTGTCCGTCTCATACACCACACGGCCGCCGCGTACCGGTGAGGCCGACGGGCGCAGTTATCACTTCGTGTCGCGCGACGACTTCCTGGCGATGGCTGGCCGCGGCGAATTCCTCGAGAGAGCCGAGGTGCACGGCAATCTGTACGGCACTTCGCTGGCCTGGATCGCCGCACGCCGGGCCGAAGGCAAGGACATCGTGCTGGAAATCGACTGGCAGGGAGCGGCCCAAGTCCGGCGGTTGATCCCGGATGCCGTGGGGGTGTTCATCCTCCCGCCCTCGCCGGAGGCGCTGCGCAAGCGGCTGGTGGGACGCGGTCTGGACAGCCAGGAGGTGATCGAGCGGCGCCTGGCGGCCGCGCGCGAGGAGGTCGCCCATGTCGAGGAGTTCCACTATGTTATTATCAATCGCAACTTTGACGTCGCAGTGGCCGACCTCGTGAGCATCGTGCGGGCCCAGCGACTGCGGCTGGCGGTTCAGCTCGAGCGCCACCGTGACCTGATCAACCTGTTGAAGTAAGGGCGCTTCCTCCAGCGAGAACAGCATGGCACGCATCACCGTGGACGACTGCCTGAGGCTCATCCCCAATCGCTTCGTGCTGACGCTGGCGGCCACCTACCGAGCGCGCCAGCTCTCCCAGGGCGCCTCGCCGATGGTGGAGGGCAACAAGGACAAGCCCACGGTCATCGCCCTGCGCGAGGTCGCGGCCGGCAAGGTCGGCCAGGAGATCTTGAACAAGGGGCAAGCCTGACCCATCTAGAGCCTATCTATTGACGTTCCGCGAGCCCGCTTCGAACTGAGCGCCAGCCCAACCCCAACAATACCTGGTACAAGCGGGCTTCTTCGCCACAACCGCGAGTCGAAGATGTCCGAGGCCGAGTTACTGCTCCGCGACGCATCCAGCTACCTCAAGCCGGAGGACCTGCGTCAGATCCAGTCGGCTTACGAGTTCTCCGAGGCCGCCCACGAGGGGCAGTTCCGCCGCTCTGGCGAGCCTTACATCTCCCATCCGGTCGAAGTCGCAATGATCCTCACGCAGTGGCACCTAGACTGCCCGGCGCTGACCGCGGCACTACTGCACGATGTGATGGAAGACACGGCGGTCACCAAGACCGAGATCAGCGACAAGTTCGGCAAGATGGTGGCCGAGCTGGTCGACGGCGTCTCCAAGCTGGACAAGATCGAGTTTCAGAGCCAGGAGCAGGCCCAGGCGGAGAACTTCCGCAAGATGTTCCTGGCCATGGCGCGCGACGTGCGCGTGATCCTCATCAAGCTGGCCGACCGCTTGCACAACATGCGCACGCTGGACGTGATGCACCCGAAGACGCGGGCGCGTATCGCGCGCGAGACGCTTGAGATCTACGCGCCGATCGCCAACCGCTTAGGGCTAAACGCCCTCTACCAGGAGCTCGAGGAGTTGTCCTTCCAGAACCTGTACCCGAACCGCTACCGGGTGCTGAAGAAGGCCCTTGAGGCGCAACGCGGCAACCGCCGCGAGGTGGTGGACAAGATCCTGGACAGCATCAAACAGCGCCTGGCCGACAACCGCATCGACGCGCTGGTCACCGGGCGGGAAAAAAACCTGTACAGCATCTACAAGAAGATGCAGGACAAGAACCTGTCCTTCTCCAAGGTGCACGACATCTACGCCTTCCGCGTGATCGTGAAGGACCCGGCCGCGTGCTACCTGGCGCTCGGTGCGCTGCACAGCTTGTACAAGCCGATCCCCGGCAAGTTCAAGGACTACGTTGCCATCCCCAAGGGCAACGGCTATCAGTCGCTGCACACGACCTTGTTCGCCCCTTTCGGGACGCCGCTCGAGATTCAGATCCGCACCCAGGAGATGCACAGGATCGCCGAAGCCGGCGTGGCCTCCCACTGGCTGTACAAGAGCACCGACGCTGAGCTGTCGGAGCTGCAGAAGAAGACCCACCAGTGGCTGCAGAGCCTGCTGGAGATGCAATCGGAAAGCGTCGACTCGGTGGAGTTCCTCGAGCACCTCAAGGTGGACCTGTTCCCCGACGAGGTGTACGTGTTCACGCCCAAGGGCAAGATCATGGCCCTGCCGCACGGGGCCACCTGCGTCGACTTCTCCTACGCCGTGCACACCGACATCGGCAACCGCTGCGTGGCCGCCAAGATCAACCACGAGCTGGTGGCGCTGCGCACCGAGCTGAAGAACGGCGACCGGGTGGAGATCATCACGGCCGCGCACGCCAAGCCCAACCCGTCGTGGCTCAACTACGTGGTCACCGCCAAGGCCCGCCACCACATCCGCCATTTCCTCAAGACCATGCAGTACGAGGAGTCGGCGCAGCTAGGCGAACGCTTGCTGGGCCAGGCGCTCAACGCGCTCGGCTCCAGCCCGCGCACCATCACCGAGGCCGATTGGGAGCGCCTGCTCAAGGAGCTCAGCGCGAAGACCCGGCAGGAGGTGCTGGCCGAGATCGGCCTGGGCAAGCAACTGGCCATCGTCATCGCACGCAAGCTCCTGCCCGCCGGCACGGAGTCGAAGCAGCCCGGCACTGCGGGGCCGGTGGTCATCCGCGGCTCGGAGGGAATGGCGCTGCAGTTCGCCAAGTGCTGCCATCCAATACCCGGCGATCCGATCATCGGCTTCATCAAGACCGGCCGCGGCATGATCATCCACACACACGACTGCTCGGTGGTGGCCAAGACGCGCAAGGACCCCGACAAGTGGCTGGACGTGGAGTGGGCACCGGACACAAAGAAGCTGTTCTCGGTGAACATCAAGCTGGTGGTGTCAAACCAGACCGGCGTGTTGGCCAAGGTGGCGGCCGAGATCGCCGGGAGCGGTTCCAACATCGAGAACGTGAGCCTGGAACCCGGGGACTCCAGCCTCTACACCGACATCCACTTCACCCTGCAGGTCTCCAACCGCCTGCACCTCGCCCACATCATGCGGGGCTTGAGGCGGCATCCGGAGGTGATCCGCATCAACCGCCTCAAGGGCTAGCGGCCTGGGGCCGGGCCGCAGACTCGCTGGCCGCAGCACACCGTGACGTGTGACAACTGACCAGTGCCGATCTAAGTCACGAGCAGCCCGTCAGTGGACCTTCTTTCTGCCCAGTTCGTATCCGCGCTGTTGGCCATCGTCGTCATCGACTTGGTGCTGGCGGGCGACAACGCCATCGTCATCGCGCTGGCCGCGCGCAAGTTGCCCACTGAGCTTCGCAACAAGGCCATCGTTTGGGGCACGGTAGGCGCCATCGCGGTACGAGCCGTGATGAGCCTCGGCGTGGTCGCGTTGCTCAAGGTCCCCGGGCTGCAGGCGGCCGGTGGGCTGCTGCTGATCTGGATCTCTTACAGGCTGCTGGCGCCGGTCGATGAGCCCAATGAAAAAGGCGCGGCGCGGATGCCGATAACAGGCTTCTGGGCCGCCATCCGCACTATCGTCATCGCCGACGCTGTAATGGGCCTGGACAACGTGCTGGGCGTGGCCGGCGCAGCCCAAGGCAGCTTTCTGCTGGTGATTCTGGGGTTGCTGATCAGCGTTCCGATCATGGTGTGGGGGAGCTCCCTGATCCTGCGCCTGGTCGACCGCTATCCGATGATCATCTACCTGGGCGCAGGTGTGCTGGCCTGGACAGCGGCCGTCATGCTCGTACACGAGCCGCTGGTGGAAGACTGGATAGTGCTGCGGCCCTGGCTGCCGTGGGCCGCGTACGCGTTGCTCATCGGCGCCGTGCTCCTGGCCGGGTTCCTTCAGAATCGGGCCCGCGCGCGGCGCAGAGCCAGCTCAGACACGGCAACCAGCTTTTGACGTGGATCAATACAGCAACCCGGCCGCGGAAGCATGATCCATTGGGGCTTTCCCTATGTTTCGATTTGGTGGTAGTGTTGGGCGAACCATGTCCGTCACCAAGGCTCTATCCATGAGGCGCATCCTCGCCGTCGTCGCCACGGTCGCGGCCTGTTCCATCCTGAGCCCGTCTCTGTGGGCGGCCGATCCCGATGAGTCGCCGCCTGCTGCGAGCAAGGCGCTTCGCGATTGGGCCCTCAGTGGCAATCTCGAGATCCAGGGCGTGACCGCCTGCCACCAGTGCGAGTGGCGCCCCAAGCCGCACCAGATGCGCGCCGGTGACCAGTGCGGTGTTGGTCCCGACGGCAATCCCAAGGTCGCCGAGTTCGAATGCGGCTTCTCCGAAGACTGCCAGCGGGTGTGCAACTTCGTGCGCTGCCTGACGCCGTAGATCTTTTCCATGCGACCGGCCGCGCTGGAAGACGGCCGATGCACGACAAGCCGCCTGGGCGCTAGCCCCGGCGGTTTTTTTCGCCCGGGCCTTCGCGGGCAAGTCGCTGAGCTGAGACGAATCCGCGCCTCTACCCTCCTCCGTCCGCAGCCCAACTCGCTGACGGCACGCGACAATCCACTACTGGTACGGCGGTTGCAGGCCGCTGGGCGTCGGCTGTTTTCTTGGACGCAGAGATCGAACGATGGACAGGTCGAAGACGCGCAAGCCCAACCCTACTGTGGAGCAAGGTGCGAGCGGGATGATCGCAGACGCTTTAAGCATCGCGCTGATCTGCCTCGTGATGCTGGGCGTCGCGGGAGTGATCTACAAGGCGCTCGCGCCGGGCGGTTGGCTGACCTCGGCGCTGGATCAAATCTGGAGCAAGAACCCTTGGCTGGTCTGGCTCATCGGGTTCGGGTCCGCCGGTTCGCTGGCGGCGGGGAAGTGGTGGCTGGACCATCACCCGGGCGCGGGTCGGCGCAGCGAAGCGCTGGTCTACGCGCTCATGGCCGTGGGGCTGTTCTTCTTTTTCAAGCTGTTGGTCACCGGCTCTCTCTAGTCACCATGCTGTGACGCTTGGCGGCACGCTGTCGCTGTGCGCAGACCGCGCTAACGGCAGGGCGCCCCGCCCACGACTTTGCCGGCGCAGCGCTCACACGCCGATCGAGGCGAACACCGAATAGCCCTCGCCGCTGCGCCTGCCCACCGGATTGGAGAGCGTGCCCAGCCCGTCGATGCGGCACTCGGCCACGTCGCCAGCCTCGATGACCACCGCCCCCGGCGTGCCGGTGCTGATGATGTCGCCCGGGTAGAGTGTCATCACGTTCGAGTGGAAGGCCACCAGATAGTGGGGCGGGAAGGCCATGTTGGCCACTAAGTTCTCACGATGCATTAAGCCGTTCTTCCAGGTGCCTACCTGGAGGCGCATCACGTCGAGCACCTCGTCCGGCGTGATCAACTCGGGACCGAAGGAGAAGAACGTGTCGAAGTTCTTGGCGCGCGTCAGGAAGCGCGGGTTGCGCTGGAGGATGTCTTCGGCGGTCATGTCGATGATCAGGCAGTAGCCCGCGATGTAGGCCGGCGCCTCGTCTTCGTGCACGAAGCGGCACCTGCGGCCGATGATCAGCCCCAACTCGGCCTCCGCCGTCACGCGCTCCGATTCCGGCGGCAGCTCGATCATCTCGCCCGGGCCGATGATCGTCTGGTCTCCCTTCATGAACGAAGCCGGCTCGGTCGGTGAGGGCGCGCCGAGGTCGGCGGCGTGGTCCTTGTAGTTGAGGCCGATGCCCCAGATCTTGCGCGGGTGGCGGTACGGCGGGGCGTAGTGCACCGAGGCCGGGTCCAGTGCGCCGGGGGTGCGCTCGGCGTCGCGCTGCAGGACCTGGCTCAGGCCCATCTGGATCAGCGACCACAGCTCCGTGGGCCAAGCCCGCCCGAGGTGGGCGTTGATGCGCTTCACCGGAACGATGCCGCCGGTGATGACAACCCCCGCGGTTTCTGCGCCGTCCAGCTTCAGGGTGCAAAGGCGCATGCCTACGCTCTCCGTATGCGTCAGATGCGTCGTCGATTGGAGTCGGCATTCTACGCCAGCCGACACGCGCGAGAGAGGGACAGCACCCCCACCCTTACCCTCCCCCGCACGCGGGGGAGGGAGAGGGAGGGGGCTCAGTTGTGCAAGAAGAACACGCCGAACCAGCCCGCGGGGTCGGTCCACAGCCGGGTGGCATGGAAGCCCGCGGCGCGGGCCATGCGCGCAAAACTGTCGGGCGCGTACTTGTAGGAGTTCTCGGTGTGGATCGTTTCGCCGCTCGCGAAGGTGAACACGCGCGAGGCTATGCTCACGCGCTGCCGGCGCGAGCTGCGCAGATGCATTTCGATCCGGCTGCCGGCAACGTTGTAGAAGGCCTCGTGCGCGAACGCGGACAGGTCGAAGTCCGCACCCAGCTCACGGTTGAGCCGCGCCAGTAGATTGAGGTTGAAGGCCGCGGTATAGCCTTCGGGATCGTTGTAGGCGAGGTCCAGGACTGCCACCGGCTTCTGCAAATCCACGCCGATCAAGACGCCGCCCGTCCCGCCCACGA
>JBGPOV010000084.1:0-15446 GCA_041488255.1 Gammaproteobacteria bacterium
GACCAGCGCCAGCAGGAACAGCAGATGGTCATAGCCGGTGAGGATGTGCTCGATGCCGAGCAGGAAGAAACTGCCGATCCCTCGTGTCGTGACGCCCTCTGACACGGTGACGCGCACCTCTCGTGCATCCGGGAGAAACACGTACTGCTGGCTGCCTCCGGGCCACTGGATGTTTGCGATGGTGTGATAGCCTGCACCCATCACCTCGAACAGATCGTCGTGGATGGTCAGCTCTCTGGGGATGTCCCCGCAGGCGAATTGAAGTTGCACCGCTACGCTGCCTCCCTCCTGGGCTGGTGGAGTAATCGAGCCCGGCGCGGCCTGGCACGCCCGCCCGTCAGACGCGATGCGGATCCTGTCCTGGACCGCTTTGAGCAAGGGCGAGTAATCGGTGTTCGGTCCGGGCTGTCCGAGCTGCATCGCATTCGGGGTCTGGGACTCGGCCGAGGCGATGGCCAGCAACAGGTTGTACCGGATCGTCTGCCCGTTGACGGTGATGGTGGCGAGCCCCTTGCCGACCGTGTGCGCTGCGACCGGCGCGACAGTGACCACCAGAACCAGCGCCGCCGCCCCCGACAGCAAGCGTCTCACGCACGCGACGTTCGCGGCGACGACAGACAGGGGGCGCGCTGTGCGGGGCACTAGTCGATACACCAACAATCTCGGATGAAGTGCGCGTGTGGCGGGGAGGCCAAGCGATCAGGGAGACTTGATCACTGCCTGCCCCTGACCGGATTCGGTTGCCATCTTGATCAATGCCAGCAGGTTGTCGATCTGGAAATTCGCGATGGTGACCACCGAGGAACTGCCGACCACCATCACGTAGCGGCTGAATGTGTCGGGCGCGACGTCTCCGACCGCGACCTGGAGGAGCGGCTGCAATTCCTTCGGGCGATACACCAGAATCACCATCTGCGGGGTGGCGAGCCCATACTGCTGCCCGGCCACGCCGGTGGGCAGGCTGCGCTCCATCCGTGTCCGGCCGAACCCCTGGAGCGCCGTTTCGATGCGCTGGGCCATGGCTGGATCGGCCCGGTGCGCGTGCGCTGCGTCCGCGTTGACATGCACTCCATGGTAGAACCACGCGCTGGCCGCGTCCCGCTCGAAGCGATGGACCGCACCGGCGTGGGCCACTTCGATGGCGCCCACGTCCTCGAGCGGCACGGGCAACAGCAGGCGCGGGTCGCGACTTGCCTGCTCGCCGTCCCCGCGCTGTGTTCTGGCGCGGTCAGTGAGTTCGATCGCGATAATTGCGCCCACCAGAACCAGGAGCACACCCCATACGACGGTCAGCCTGAGGCTCAGTCCGCTGTGCTTTGTCTCCGCGCCGCTCACCTTTGCTTCCACCATACGGCAGTGCCGACGACGGCCAGTAGCGCAGGAATGAGGATTATGGACAGGAACAACGTCCCCTTCATCTGCCGGTTGGTGAGGTTCACCCGAGGCAGTTCGTAGGTGCGCGGTTCCACGCCGATCAGGTTCTCCCTGGCGGTGAGGTAGTTCACCGTGTTCAGGAACAGGTTCCCGTTGCCCATGATCTGAAAGAACGAGTTGGTGGCGAAGTCCGAATCGCCGACGACGGCTATCCGCGAGCGAGCGGTCGCCGTGTTGCGGGGACCCTCTTTCGCGGCGTCGGGTGCCGGTCCCACGATGCCCTCTTGCGCGGATCGGTAGAGCGGATCGTCGGCGGCCGCGGGCCTGCGGATTGCGACCGCCATCAGCGTGGTAGGGCCGGCGATGTCGCGTCCTTCCTTGAACTCGACGCGCGTCTGGTTGCGCTGTCCCCAGCTGTTCTTGGACGAGTTGGCGAGCGCGATAACGTTGACGCCGGGGACGCGCTGCGACGTAGGCGATAACGAGCGCGCACCCGGGAAGAACGTCAACGGCAGATCGCGGGTGATCTGGTGATAGTTGTAGTCGGTGACCGCGGGCGAGGAAGGGTCGGCCCAGAAATGGCTGGCCTCGTCGATCACGATGTCGTCGTCGATCACGATCGCATACTCAAGCAGAACGGGCTCGAGGCCGGTGTGCACGAAGGGGTCGAGCATGAAGAACGCGTTGCCCCCTGCGGCAAGGAAGGTCCGGATGGCCGCGATTTCCCGCGGCAGCAGCTCCAACTGGGGGCCGGCCACGACGAGCAACGAACAATGCGAGAGCGCTCCCGCACCCACGTTGCTCATCAACGAGATCTTCTCGACCTTGTAGTTCATGGTTTCCAGGGCGTGGCGCGCCTTCGCCATGCCGTGTTGCTCATGCAGGACATACTGCGTGCCGAGGCCATGGGAATGCCCGGGGGCGCCTTCTATATGGTCGTGAGTTTCCTGGCTGAACGGGTCGGGTTCGCGGTGCCCGTCCAGGAAGCAAACCGTTTGCTGCACCCCCATCGATACGCGCAGGATGCCATTGGCGATGTCGGTCTCCTTGTCGCTGTTGATCTGCAGCTTGCGGCCTTCGCTCTCCATGATCGCGGTGCCGGCAAACTGGACGCCGCGCAACCGCGCCTGCGCGGGATTGAGCATCGGATCGTAGAACTCGCCGGTGATCTTGTCTGTTTGCGCCGCCATCAGCTGGTAGAGCTCGACCGTCTCGCGCATCATCGGGTCGTAGAAGAAGGTGATGTGCACGGGCTTGTCCAGCCGCTTGAGCATCTGTTGCGTCGGTTTGGACAGCGAGTAACGCCTCTCCGTCGTCATGTCGAGGCGCATCGGGAAAAGCACCGACAGATACGCCAGCGCCGATAACGTTCCGACGACGCCAAGGGTATAGAGCGCGATTTCCCCGCGCCTGTGCCGGACCATGGCGCCGAGATCGGCGCGCAAGGCGTACGCCCCCCATGCCGATAGCCCCAAGCCGGCGGCCGCGATGAGCGCATTCCACAGGGTGGCTTCGAGAAAAATTGCGTGAATCGCGCCCGCGGTTGCCAGCAGGGCGATCCCGGCGAGCAGCATCAGCCCGGATCGGACAAGGTGGTCCATTTTCAGCGTCGCCACTGCAGGTAGCTGGCGTTCAAGGTCAGCGCGATGGCGCTGACGATCAGAAAGAAAACAACGGCCTCGCTTCGTATCAAGCCCTGCACGAAATCGGCGAAATGCTGAGCGAACGACACGTAGCCGAACAGGCTGCGCACGGTATAGGAGGTCTGAAAGCTTTGCAAATGTCCGATGAACCAGAAGCTCAGCAGCACCGGGACCGTGATCAGGGCGGCGACGATCTGGTTCTGCGTCAGGGTCGAGAAGAATTGCCCGACGGCGAGGCAAGCCATGCCAAGGAGCACGAACCCGACGTAGCCGGCGACGATGGTTGTCGTCTGCGGGTTGCCGAACAAGTATAGTGGCACCAGGTCGATCAGCGTGCCTGCGGTCATCAGCAGCAGGATGGTGAGCGCTCCGAGGAACTTGCCCAGCACGATCTCCCAGGGCTTCAGCGGCAGCGTCATGAGCAGCTCCATCGTACGTCCGCTGTACTCCGCTGCGAACAGCCGCATCGACACCAGCGGGCTGACCGTCAGCAGCAAGATCCCCATGTCGCGGAACGTCTCGGTCATCGAGGCGCTGCCGGTCATGAACATGTTGTAGGTGAAGAAGTACCCGGTGCCCAACAGAAATACGGCCAGCACGAAATAGGCGATCGGCGACCTGAAATACGACAGCAGCTCCTTGCGGTAAACGGCGAACACACCGTTCATTGCGTCCTCGCTTCGGCTGGTGTCTGGCTCACGTAGCGCAGGAACACGTTCTCCAGCGTAGGCTGCTGGCGCTCCAGCCGATGTAGGTCCCAGCGACCGGCTACCGCTCGAGCAATGGCGGCTTCCACACCCTCGCGCGGATCGGTCTGGCAGTCGACGTTCAGCACGCGCGTGTTTCCCGGGACCTCCTGTATCGCTACCGCGATGACCCCGGCGAGCGACAGCAGCTCGGAGCGCAGCGCCTCTGCCGGCGCAGTGGCGGTGAGTGTCACCCGGTTGGTCTGCTCGGATGCACGCTGCAGGCCGCTCGGCGAATCGATGGCGAGCAGACGGCCCTGGCTGATGATGGCGACCCGCTGGCAGATGAGGGTGACCTCGGGGAGAATGTGCGTGCTCAGCAGCACGGCGTGGTGTGCACCGAAGGACCGGATAACTTCCCGGGTTTCTTGGATCTGCCCCGGGTCGAGCCCCGCCGTGGGCTCGTCCAGCAGCAGCACCTCCGGTTTGCCGAGCAGCGCCTGGGCCAATCCGAGGCGTTGGCGATACCCTTTGGAGAGCTTGTAGATCTCCCGGCCGAGCACAGCCTCGAGCCTGCATGCGGCAGCGACGCGATCCAGCTCGGATCGGACCTCGGAACGCGGGACACGCTTAACCCGGGCAACGAAGCGCAGGTATTGAGACACGTCGAGCGTGTCATACAGCGGCGGATGCTCCGGCACGTAGCCGATCTTACTGGCGGCCTGCTCGTTCTGCGTCGCCATGTCGTAGCCGGCCACCGTCACGCGCCCGGATGAGGCGGTGGTGAAGCCGGCGATCATGCGCATCGTCGTGGTCTTGCCGGCGCCGTTGGGTCCCAGGAAACCCACGATCTCGCCTTTTTCCACCGCGAACGTGAGGTCGTGGACGATCGTCTTGGCGCCGAAGCGCTTGGAAACCGATTCAAGGGCAATCACGTCTGGCAGACACTCTCAATGGGAGGGGCAGAGATAAAAAAGGCCCCCCACATGGGGGGCCTTCTCGCACTAAAACGAGTTCGGTGTTACTTGTACCAGCCGTCGCTGCTGCGCTTGGCCCACTGGTCCTGATCGTGCCCGTAGAAGATGGGCGCGCCTTCGAGGTCCCGCATGAACTTCAGGCGGTTGATGGAGTTGGTGTAGTCCAGGACGCTGTAGTTGAGCCCCGCGGGATAGCCATCCATGTTCTCCTGCATCCAGATGGCGTCTTGGGACATGATCATCGACTTGCCCGACGCGAACTTCACCTTCACCGACTGGTGACCCAGCGTATGGCCCGGCGTGCTGTAGATCATGATGCTGCCGTCGCCGAACAGATCGTAGTCGCCCGTGAGCTCAAGAAAGTTGAAGTCGCGCGTTCCTTCCAGATCGGCCAGCACGAATGCACCGCCCGTGCGGCCCTGGAACTTCTCGGGGAACCAGCCTTGATACAATTCCTTCTTCTGGAGCACGTGGATCGCGTTCGGGAACATCTTAATGTTGCCCACATGATCCAGGTGCGTGTGCGACGTGATGACGACCTTGACCTTGTCGGTCGAGAAGCCGGCCTTCTTGAGCCACCCGTCGATCATGTCTGCACGGTTCGTGGTGGGCTTCAAAAAGTCGCACAGGCCGGCCTGCCAATAGGATTTGCAGTCCTGAGTGACTGCGACGTTGATGCCCGTGTCGAACACCACCAAGCCCTTAGGATGGTCGATGATCCACATGCTCACAGGGATGGTGACGTCGCGCTGCCTGTCCTTCGGAACGGTCGGGATCAGCCCGGTGATTGGGAAAGGACCAAACATCCCGCTTGTTGCCCAGTACACTCCCTTGACTTGCGCGAATACCGTCGATGAGCCGACAAGGCACAGCAAGCCGAGCAGTGCCGCGGCGATACCTGACTTCTTCATAGCTTGATCTCCTCCCGATTGGTCATACGCACCCACGTGCACGACCCGTTGTTGTCTTCGCCAATCTCCGGCTGGGAACTTCCGAACTCCCTCCAGATGGCAACGGTCATTCAAGCGCATGCGATCTCTACGTACAGCCACTCCATCCCTTCCGGTCTGTAGGGCCGCATCGGCAACCCACGACGGGCGCCGTAACGCGAAGAATAGGAGATCCAGCGCCTGTTTGTAAAGTAGTCTCAGGGCGGTAGACCGCGGGATGGCATCCGCCCGAACGGCAGCACCGGATGCTCTCCCATTTTCCTGCGACTCGATCCGAGCGCGGTGGACAGGGTTCTACAGATCTTGCTGCAGCTCGTCAAAGAAGCATCGAGTCGACACAGCAGGCGCGGCAACGGTCACACGCGGCTCACGGGCGGTCGGCTTCGTGCGCCGCACAAAGGCCGACCCCGTCACTGCCGTGTATGAAGTTAGCCGCCTAGTTAGGAAGGCAGTACAAAAGCGTCGGGAAACAAGGCCATCCCCCAGAGTTCTGCACACGTGCCTCCCTGGGATGGATTGGGTGGTGTGTCGCCCTTCGGTGCAACTGGCTTGGAGGTACGAGGTTACCCCTTCAATCATGCCCGGCTTGTGCGCCAGCCTTGAACCGGGCGGGCGCTCTGTGCTATAAAGCCCCACTTTTCTAGTCTGGGGTGAGCGATGGCTCGCGTATGTGAAGTCACCGGGAAGAAGCCAATGAGGGGAAACCACGTCTCCCATGCCAACAACAAGACCCACCGCCGCTTCCTGCCCAACCTGCAGTCGCGCCGCTTCTGGGTCGAGGGCGAGAACCGCTGGGTGCGCCTGCGCGTGAGCCAGGCCGGTCTGCGCCTGATCGACAAGAAAGGCATCGACGTCGTGCTGGCCGAGCTCCGCGCCAGCGGCGTCAAGATCTAGTTCATCGCAGCTAGGAGGGAGTCGCCATGCGCGAGAAGATCAAGCTGGAGTCGAGCGCCGGCACCGGTCATTTCTACACCACCACCAAGAACAAGCGCACCAAGCCGGACAAGATGGAGCTGAAGAAATTCGACCCCGTCGCCCGCAAGCACGTCATCTACAAAGAGACCAAGCTCAAATAGCCACCCGGGCTGGATGGCTGGCACACAAAAAAAGCCTGCGATTGCGCAGGCCTTTTTTTGTTTTGGCGGTTTCGCCCGCAATCAGGCCGAAGCGTAGCCGCGCAGGGTGCGCGAGAATGTCTCCAGCTGAGCGATGCCGCTCTTCTCGGCCCGTCGGCACCAGTCTTCGAGCTGATGCAGCAGCTGCTCCTTCGAGGCCGTGGAACGGGCCCACAGGGCAGTCAGCTCCTGGCGCATGGAATAGACGGTAGCGAGCACCTTGCTGGTCTTCAGCACCTCCTCCAAGTGAACGCGCTCGTGCGCGAGCAGGTCCTTCTTGTCGCGGTGCAGCCAGCGTTTGAACACCCGCGTATCCACCGCCTGATCCCGCGTCTTGACGCGCTCCAGCTCGTCGCTCAGCGTGCTCTTGAGCGAGCGCGCAAAGCGCTGCACGACGTCGTAGCGGTGCGTGATCACGGCCTGCAGGGTATGCAGGTCGCAACGCGCCTTGCCGATCTCGAAGCGGATCTTGGGCGCCAGCTTCTTGACCTGCGCCAACCCGAGCAGCTCCATGCAGCGGATGTACAGCCAGCCGACGTCGAGCTCGAACCATTTGCTCGACAGTCGGGCGGAGGAGGCATAGGCGTGGTGGTTGTTGTGCAACTCCTCGCCCCCGATGAGTATGCCGAACGGGACGATGTTGGTGCTGACGTCCTCCGTCTGGAAGTTGCGGTAACCGCTATGGTGCCCCAGCCCATTGATCACACCGGCGGCAAAGAAGGGAATCCAGAGCATCTGCACGGCCCAGACCGCCAGGCCCGCGACCCCGAACAGCACGAGATCGATGACCAGCATGATCGACACCCCCATGACGCTATGGCGCGAGTAGACGTTGCGCTCGATCCAGTCGTCGGGCGTGCCATGGCCGTATTTGGCCAGCGTCTCGGCATCGCTGGCGCCGATACGATACAGTTCGGTGCCCTCCAGCAAGACCTTGCGCAGGCCGTACACCTTCGGACTGTGAGGGTCTTCCTCGGTTTCGCACTTGGCGTGGTGCTTGCGGTGCACCGCCGCCCACTCCTTGGTGACCATGCCGGTGGTGATCCAGAGCCAGAAGCGGAAGAAGTGGCTGATCGCGGGGTGCAGCTCCAGCGCACGGTGCGCTTGGTAGCGGTGCAGGAATATAGTGACCGCGGCGATCGTGACGTGGGTCAGCCCCAGCGCCACCAGCAGGTCGCCCCACCACGGCAGGTGAATCAGGCCCCCGAGCAGTTCGAGAAGAAAATCCATATTTGGCTTAAGTAGTTAGCGATTTCTGACTGCGGCCATTGTACAGGAACGAGACAGCCCAGGATCAACTTTTGCCGAGGACGAAACCCTTCAATCTCAGAAAGTTGCGGCCAGCGCGGGGTTTTTCAATCACGAGCTGCATCACGATCATCTGCGAGCGAAGTCTCGCGCCGGCGCCTGGTGGTAGCTCGCATGCAAGACCGATGCCGATCGCGTACCTCGATTAGAGATTGGTTTGACCTGCGGATCCCAAGATGCGGACCTCCCGCTGCGGGTACGGGATCGAGATGCCGTTGGCGTTGAAGCTCTTCCACACCACGCGGTAGAGGTCGGAGCGCAGGTTCCCCGTTCCCGCTTCCGGGTCGGCGACCCAGACATAAAGCTCGAGGTTGATGCCGCTGTCCCCGAAACCCTTGAGCAGCGCCACAGGTTCTGGGTCACGCAACACGCGGGCGTGGCCGCGGGAAGCCTCGAGCATCACCTCCAAAGCGCGATCCACATCGCTCGTGTAACTCACCTGGATGGGCAAGTCCACGCGCACGCGCCGATCCGAATAGGAATGGTTCACGACCACCGAGGTGATCACCGTCTCATTGGGGATGATGGCCTCGGTGCCGTCCATGCCCTTGACCACGACGTAACGGGCGGTGAGCTTGGTCACTTCTCCGTAGCGGCTGTCGATAGTCACCAGAGCGCCGGGGCTGATGGAGCGGTCGAGCAGGATGATGAAGCCGGACACGTAATTGGCCGCGATCTTCTGCAGCCCGAGCCCAAGCCCCACGCCTACCGCGCCGCCGAACACCGACAGCACGGTCACGTCGATGCCGACGGCGGGCAGCGCTACCAATACCGCGATGATCACCAGCAGCGTCTTGACGAACTTCGACAGCACGATGCGCAAGTTCAGATCCACGCCGCGCGCAGCCAGCAGCCGTCCTTCGAGTGTTCTTCCCAGCCACAACGCGATGACCACGGTGACGGCCACTGACAGCAGGCCCTGCAGGATGGTGAGCACCGAGATGCGCTGTTTGCCGACGTGGAAGCCGAAGCTGTCGAGCACTTCCACCACTTCCGGCAGCACGCCGGTAATGTGCAGCGCGACCCCGATCCAGATAGTCCAGGCGATTGCGCGCTCCCAGGAGCGCAGCGGGCCGTCAGCTTTGAACGCGCGGCGCAGCACATAGACCGCCGCGCGCACCAGCATCAGCGAGAAGAGCAAGGGCAGCGCGAGATTTAGCAGGTTGACTTCGGGCCGGAAGCGATGCAGCACGAAGCGCCCCACTATCACGCAGACCAGTGCCGAAAGCGGGAAGATGATGCGGTTGAGGCCGCCGACGCTGATCTTGAGCGTGGCGCCGGGGTCGGCCGAGGAAACTATCATCAGGCGCCTGTGCACCAGCCGGGTGAGCCACCACGCGACGGTAAAGCTCACCGCCAGCACGCCCACCTGCCACAGGACGTTGACGCTATGCAGGTCGGCCAGAAGGTCGAATATGAGGTTGTGGATTTCGACTTTCCCAGCGCCCGGATCCATGCGCGGATTCTAGCAGGAGGCCGTCACCTACTCGTGACTCGTGACTCGTGACTCGTGATTCGTGGCTCGTGACTCGAGACGTGTGGCCGCAGCGGCATCCACGCGATCATGGGTGCCGACTCGCGTTGCTTGCTGGTTTGGGGCCAGAGACCGTTTGCTGGATGTGTCCGCTCGGACAGAATACCAATCACGAATCACGGGTCACGAATCACGGTAGTTCATGGCCGCGCATACGGCCGGGAGTGGGCCCGATGCCGGCGCCAGTTGTCGGCATAGGCGTGGGCGATGTGCGGTCCCCCGCGCAGCAGCACCAGGTTCTCGGCATTGCGAAACTGTGCCGCGAAGGTGAAGTTATAGCTGCCCGTGATGACCGCGGCGGACGGGTGGCCCTCGTCGATCACCATCACCTTGTTGTGCGCGGCGGCGTGCTCCTCGTCCAGGAACACCGGCACGCCCGCCGCAGCCAGTTCCGGGATGACGCTGTTCTCGATCAGTTCCGTCTGCTCCGCGTCCGCGATCACCTGCACGTCCACGCCGCGACCTCGCGCCTCGATCAGTGCCCGGGCGATGTCCCGGTGGGTGAAGCTGAAGGCCTGCACCAGGATCTGGCGACGCGCCGAGTGCAGCGCCTCGACGATGATCCGGGCCGCATCGTCGCCGGGGGTGAAGGCGATCTGCGCCGTCACCGTCTCCTCGACTCTGTCCGCGGGCTGCAGCGCCACGGCGGGCGGGGTCAGCAACACCGCCAGCCACAGTGCGCGCCACCACGGGAAGCGCAGCGTCATCGGCTTATGCACCCTTCGTACGCTCGAGGACGGCGGCAAAGAAGCCGTCCATCGCGTGGGTGTGCGGATAGACCCGGAAGCGCTGGCCCGTGTCCAGCTCGATGCCCTGGCGGCCAAGGATCTCGCCGCAGTGCATCTGAGTAAACTGCGGATGAGCGCTCAGGAAGCCGTCGATGACCGCCTCATTTTCCTCTTGCAGCAGGCTGCAGGTGGCGTACACCAGCCGCCCGCCCGGCTTCACCAGTCCCCCGGCCGCTTCCAGAATAGCCCGCTGCTTGACCGCCATCTCCGTCACGCTCTGCGGCCGCTGGCGCCACTTGAGGTCTGGGTTGCGGCGCAAGGTTCCCAACCCGCTGCAAGGCGCATCCACCAGCACCCGGTCGATCTTTGCTGCGAGCCGCTTCACGCGCACATCGCCCGGGTCTGCAATGAGCTGCGGATGCACGTTTGACAGCCCTGAGCGTTTCAAGCGCGGTCTGAGGTTGGCGAGCCGCTTGGCTGCAGTGTCAAAGGCGTACAGGCGCCCCTCTGAGTGCATCAGTGCACCCAGCGCGAGCGTCTTGCCGCCGGCACCGGCACAGAAGTCCACCACCATCTCGCGACGCCGGGGCGCAACCAGGTAAGCCAGCAACTGGCTGCCCTCGTCCTGGACCTCCACCTTGCCTTCGAGGAACAGCGGATGGCGCTGTAGCTGCGGTTTGGCTGCGAGCCGGACGCCCACCGGCGAATAACGCGTGGCGACGGCAGGAATGCCGGCGCGCTCGAACGCGGCCAGCACCTCCTCACGTTTGCCGAGCATCGTGTTGACCCGCAAGTCCAGAGGCGCCGGCTGCAACAGCCCGTGCGCAAGCGCCTCCAGTTCGGCGCCAGTGCGCTCCTGTGCCAGGCGGTCGTACAACCAGTCGGGCAGGCTCAGGCGCGTCGCGAGTGGCAGTTGCGCCTGGTCGCATGCGCGCGCCTGTGCCAGCCAGGTGTCATCTCCGCGCGCAAGCATCGGCGACAGCTCGCGCACGCTAAAGCCGAGTTGCAAACTTAGCGCGGCCAACGCCAGCCGCCGGGGCTGAGGTTCGCCGGCCAGGTGCTCCAGCAAGCGCAGGTGACGCAGCACCGTGAACACCAGCTCGGCCACGAAACCGCGGTCGTCCTGGCCCGCTTCGGGATGGTCCCGGAAGAACATGCTCAGCGCGGCATCGGCGGGGCGGGTCAGGCCCAGCACCATCTGCAGCGCGGAGACTGCCGCGTCCAGGCGACCGCGCGTGAGCCTGGTCACGGTACCAGGTTGACGCTCTCCACCACCGAGTCGAAGGCCGTGCCGTCCTTTTCGGTCGCGCGGACACGTGCCGGCAGCAGATGCTGGTCGATTGCCAGCCACACGTCGAAGGCTCGCTTGTCGCCCTCCTCTTGAATCTTTTTCACGTGCACGGTTTCCAGATCGCCCAGCGGTGTGGTGAGCTTCTCGCGGCCGAGGATCGCGTACTTGTACTGCGTGACCTGCCGGCCGTCGGTCATGTACACCTCAAGGTCCTTGCCATCCGAGCGCGAGAAGGCGAAGTTCCAGGCTAGGCTGGCCGCGTCCCAGGTATTGGGCGGAAGCGACACCGTCAGCTTCTTGTCGCCATCGGTCAGCTGCACTTGCCCGGCGGCCCAGTCGAAGTTCGCGCTGTGCTTGAACCGACCGTTGCGCATCTCGACAAAGCTCAGTGGGCGCAGACCGTCGGCCGTGACACTGCCCTTTGCCTCCCTGCGGATCTTGAGCACCAGCGGGACCGTGGACTCGCTGACTATCGAGTAGGTCTTGCCGTCGTGCTGGAACACGTCCATGCCCTCGCCGATCGGGATACCGGCGATGCTCACCCGGTACTTGACCTCGACCCGGGACGGGACGGCCTTGTCGGGCGCGCGGTCTGCGAGCGCCTGGGCGCCTACCACCAGCAGAACCGAGAACAGGATGGCGTGTTTCATGTAGGCAGGGGTGAGGTGATCGGGTTGGGGTATCGGCACGGGCCGGCGACCAGCACTCGGCTACCTTGCACTAGGAGGCGGCCGTCCAGGAACCAGCGCACCGCCTGCGGCAGCACGACATGCTCTTGCTGCAACACGCGAGCAGCCAGCGCCTCCTCCGTGTCATCGGGCAGCACGGGAACCGCCGACTGGACGATGATCGGGCCGCTGTCGAGGCTCGGGGTCACGAAGTGCACCGTGCAGCCGTGGATCCGCACGCCCTGCTCGAGTGCGCGCCGATGGGTGTGGATTCCTTGAAAAGCCGGCAGCAGCGACGGATGGATGTTGATCAGCTTGCCCGCGAAGCGGGCGACAAACCCTCGCGTCAGCACCCGCATGAATCCGGCCAGCACAACCAGATGCGGGTCGTGGCGCGCGATGGCGTCGCCGAGCGCGAGGTCGAAGGCCGGGCGATCGGCAAACTCCCGATGGTCCACGACCTCCGTCCTGGCACCGGATCGGCGCGCGCTCTCCAACCCCCGCGCGAGCGGCTCGTTGCTGATCACGGCGCTGATCTCGGCCGGCAGCCCCGCCTGCAGCAGGGCCTGCATGTTGCTGCCGCGGCCCGAGATCAAGATGACGAGGCGCTGCATGCGGCGCTCACGCGATGAGGGTCTGGGGCTCGCCTGCGCGGCGTGCGCGGATGCGGCCGATGCGGTACACGCTCTCACCCGCTGCCCGCAACTGCTGCATGGTGCGCTCAGCCTCCTCGTCGCCTACCACCACCGCCATCCCGATGCCGCAGTTGAAAACGCGGAACATCTCCTGATCGGCCACACCGCCCTTGTCCTGCAGCCAGGAGAACAGCGCCGGGCGCGGCCAGGCGTTGCGATCGAGCTCCGCAGTCAGGCCGCCGGCCAGTATGCGCGGCAAGTTTTCCAGCAGGCCGCCGCCCGTGATATGCGCCAGCCCCTTTGCTCTGACCTGCTGCAGCAGCGCGAGGATCGGCTTGACGTAGATGCGCGTGGGCGCAAGCAGCGCGTCACCCAACGGCTGGCCGTGGAAATCGGAGGACAGGTCCGCCGCTTCTCGCTCGAGGATGCGGTGGATCAGAGAGTAGCCGTTAGAGTGCGCGCCGCTGGAGGCCAGCCCCAGCACCGCGTCTCCCGGCGCGATGCGGCTGCCGTCGATGATCCGATCCTTCTCCACGACGCCCACCGCGAACCCGGCCAGGTCGTACTCCCCGGGCGGATACATGCCCGGCATCTCGGCGGTCTCACCGCCGATCAAGGCGCAGCCGGCTTGCTGGCATCCGGCGGCGATGCCCTTGATCACCGCGGTGGCGGTGTCCACGTCCAGGCGTCCGCAGGCGAAGTAGTCGAGAAAGAACAGGGGCTCGGCACCCTGCGTCAGGATGTCGTTGACGCTCATCGCGACCAGGTCGATGCCCACCGTGTCGTGCCGGCCGAGCTGGAAGGCCAGCTTCAGCTTCGTGCCCACTCCGTCGGTGCCAGACACCAGCACCGGGTTGCGGAACTTCTTCGGCACCTCGAACAACGCGCCGAAGCCGCCGATTCCGGCGAGCACGCCCTCGCGCAGCGTGCGCCGGGCGATCAGCTTGATGCTGTCTACCAGTTGGTCTGCGGCATCGATGTCTACGCCGGCCGTGCGATACGAGAGGCCGGTGTCGGGCTGTGTTTCGGGCGGGGGCAGGGACTCGCGGGCCATGATTCCAGGATGAAGGGCTGCAGGTGTGCGGATATGCACAGCGGGTGACCGTCGCCGCGGCGTCCCGCACTTCGATCTGGGTTAAGATGCCGCAGCAGCGGCAGCGCCCGCTGCGGCGCGCCGCACGCGAATTCTACCCGAAAAGACCTATCGGCTCGACGCAACGACTGCTAGCGCGAACTCGCGCCGAGCAACGCGCCGGTTCGAGCCCTCCCACGATCGATCGCAGTGATTGACGGTCACCGCATGCAGCAGCTGGTCCTCCGCCTGTCCGAGCCTCCCGCGCCAACGCTGGAGAACTTCGCACCGGGCAGCAACAGCGAAGCGCTCGCCGTGCTCCACGCCTGGCTCGCGGGCGCGGTGGAGGACCGCTGCGTCTACCTGTGGGGCCCACCCGGCTGCGGCAAGAGCCATCTCCTGCGCGCGGCGGCGCAAACATCGCAGGGCACCGGCCGTGCGGGGATCTGCGCCCGGTCAAGCGAGCTCGAAGCGCTGGAGCAAGGCGCGCCGCTGCCGACGCTGATCGCGGTGGACGACGTGCAACGGCTCTCCGCCGACGCGCAGGCCGCGCTGTTCCGACTGTTCCAACGGCTGCGCGAAGACGATGCGCGCCTACTGGCCGCGGGCGACGCGGCGCCCGCGGGTCTCGGTCTGCGCGATGACGTCAAAACGCGGCTGGGCGCGGGCTTGGTGTTCCAGCTGCGTCTGCTCAGCGACGAGGAAAAGGCGGAGGCGCTGCACGGCCATGCGCGCGCACGCGGCTTCACGCTTTCGCCTGAGCTCACCGATTACCTGCTGCGCCACGGCCGGCGCGACCTGCCCTCGCTGATGGCGGTACTGGACGCGCTCGACGAGTGTTCGCTGCAGACCAAACGCCCCATCACCCTTCCGCTGCTGCGCGACGTGCTGCAGCTGCGTTGAGCTGCGCGGGCTCGGCCAGGCGCCGCCGAGGGTGTTGAGGGCGACGTCGATCAGGATGCCCAGCAATATCCGATTAGCCACCGGTACCCGGGCGCGGGCAGCAGCTCTCTGCGGCCGAAATTCATTCCGGCTCCTTTCGGCTATACTATTTGCAGCGCCGCCCCATTTTCCTTTTCCCCGGGTTTCGTCCGCTGCGTTTCTCTCCTGCACCCGCGCTGTCTAGACTCCCGACCGTAGCATTCCTCCCGGCACTCATGCGCCTCGCATTGTTCGACTTGGATAACACGTTGCTGGCCGGCGACAGCGACTTCGAGTGGGCGCAGTTTCTGATCGGGAAGGGGGTGCTCGACGGCGAAGTGCACGAGGCTGAGAACAAGCATTTCTACGAGCACTACCAGGCTGGCACGCTGGACATCCACGCGTTCCTCGACTTCCAGTTGAAACCCCTGTCGCGCCATCCGCGCAAGGTGCTGGAAGAGTGGCACCGGGAATTCATGCGCGATCGCATCGCGCCCATCATCACCCGGAAGTCGCGCGACCTGGTGGACAGCCACCGGGACGA
>JBGPOV010000085.1:0-15425 GCA_041488255.1 Gammaproteobacteria bacterium
ACGGCACGGGTTCGGGCGCGGGGAGTACAAGTACTTCGCGTATCCCTTGCCCGAGCTCGTTGCCGGCCTGCGCACGGCGCTCTACCCGCGCTTGGCGCCGGTCGCCAATCGCTGGAACACGGCCCTGGGCATCAACGTGCGGTTCCCCGACAAGCACGCAGAGTTTATCGAACGCTGCCATGCGGCGGGCCAGCGCCGGCCGACCCCGCTGCTGCTGCAGTACGGCGTCGAGGACTACAACTGTCTGCATCAAGATCTCTACGGCGAGCACGTCTTTCCGCTGCAGGTCGCGGTGTTGTTGTCCGAACCGGAGCGAGATTTCATCGGCGGCGAATTCGTTCTCACCGAGCAGCGTCCACGCATGCAGTCGCGGCCGGAGGTCGTGCCGCTTTGCCAGGGCGACGCGGTAGTGTTCGCCGTGCACCACCGCCCCGTGCAGGGAACGCGCGGTGTATACCGAGTGAATCTCCGGCATGGGGTAAGCCGGGTGCGCTTCGGCCATCGCCACACGCTCGGCGTCATTTTCCACGACGCGACGTGAAGGTGGCGCCATGAGCTTGGCATTGTTCGAGGTCATCTAAGCAACTGACGCGGGGGAAAGCCAACCCGCTGATGTTGGTTGGGTCGGCATCGCGTCAATTTCACTTTTTGCAAAGCCACAGAGCCTGCGTCCAGCAACGCAGGCACGCGCTCATCGAGCGCAGCATCTCCTCTGCTGGTCGGTCCCTGGGGCTGCTCGGTTCGCCACAGGTCGGTGGGCCCACTTCAACATGGCACGTTGTATGCGAATTCCATCGTAGGAAGCGGGGTGCGAGCCTTTCCTGTGCTGTGTACCTTGTCGCCACTTCTGCAGGCCGTGGCTCAACCCGCAAAAGTTACCGAGAGCACTCGAGCAACCAGGGATCACAATTCATCCATGCTAGTAATTGGCGCGAAGCGAGCAAAAGGGATCGCAGCGGTCCTTATGGCTGTGTCGTCTGGACTGCTGTTCCAGATAAGTGAGGCTCAGCCCCGCGATCTGGCGATCCCCCAAGAGGATCCAGAGCAGACCAAAACCATCGACATAGAGGGGATATCGCGTTGGCTCGAAGCTCGATTCTCCGAGGTCGAGCTCGCAGCGCTTCGCAGTGAAGATTTGCGAGTGGAATCGCGCCAGTGCAGTTGCTATGACAAGCCCAGCCCGCACTTCCCCTACTCCGTTGTTCTCGTCATAACGCCTAAGGGCGACTTGGTAGCGAGGGCTGAGGCGCGAGAGAATGCAGTAAGCATCACGCCCTTGGCCGTGCGCTACGGAAATCGATACTGTGAAGTGGAATCAGAAGGACACTGCTACGGTTCCTTCGCGCATGCGTGCGAGTTCACAGACTTCCGATACGGACCGTATCTGGCAGAGTTTTTCCCGACCTGTAAATCCGGTCACGCCGTCCCTCTCTTGACGCCAGCCGGCGGCGGAAATGATCCGCACCCTTGAGACGTGGTCAGACCGCCGCTGTTCGTCCTCGCGTAAGGCTGTCAGAGCTTGATCCCCTCGCTTGCAATGTAGTCCTTTACGATGGCGTCGATGCCGGTGTCGGCGGTAAAGCCCATCGCGACCGCCCTTGCAGTGCTGAAGCGCGCCGGGAACGTGCTGATCATCGTCTGGATTCGGTCAACAGGCTTGAACACGACGCGCGCCGCGACGTCGTCGCCGCCGATGCGGCGCAGTGCTTCGACGCCTTCCTTCACCGAGATCGTGATGCCCGGAAGATTGAGCGCGCGATTTGCACCCCAGGCGAACGAGGGCAGATCGTGGGCATGCACGAAGGACTCGATCACCTGCCTGGGCGAAAGTATCCAGAGCGCTGTCGAATCCTCCACGGGGCACTCACACACGAGGCCATTCAGCGGCTCCCTGAACATGCCGCTCGCGAACGAAGTCGAGGCGAGATTGGGCTTGCCGGGGCGCACGACGATGGTCGGCAACCGCAGGCTGCGGCCGTCGAGAAAGCCTTTGCGCGAGTAATCGTTGACCAGGTACTCGCCCAAGACTTTCTGCGTGCCGTAGGACGTCTGCGGCGTCGGCGTCACGGTGTCGTCCACCACTGCCGGCAGCTTCCCGCCGAACACGGCCAGCGAGCTGGCATACACCAGCCGCGGGGGAAGCTTGAGCTTGCGGCACGCCTCGAGCAGATTTCGCGTGCCGTCGAGGTTGACGCGGTAGCCAAGATCGAAATCGGCTTCGGCGCCCGCGCTGACCACGGCCGCGAGATGGAAAACAGAGCTGATATCGGCATCCATCGCGGCGGTGATGGCGCCAGGCTCTGCGATATCTCCCTGCACGCACTGCAGCCTGGGATCGGGATTGGGTGGAAAAACGGCATCGAACAGCTTGATCTGCGAAATGGATGCGGGCTTGCCGTCCGGCCCGGCCAGCGTCTTGCGCTCGAGCAGCTGCAGCGCAAGCCGGTAGCCGAGGAACCCTCCTCCTCCGGTGATGAACACCTTCATGTTGTTTTCTCCAAGGGAAAGGAGAAATCTTACGCCAGTCGGAATCGAGGGCGGCGTACTGCGCTACTGGCAGTCGCCGATTCTTCTGCCGACCTGCGTCTCGGACATGGTCATATTCTTGCCGCCCAGGTTCATCTCAATGTTGCCGCGGTAGGTGGTGCGTGCGGTCTCGAACACGGCAACTGCACTGCCCATGTTCGGTCCCCGGCACGCTATGCGATAGGTGGCTGTGTCCGCAGTCACCTGGTAATCGAGCAGATCGCAATTCTTGAGCGGATTGTCGCTCAAGACGAAAAAAGCTCGTCCCGATTTCAAATCGGCAGGGCTGACGCATCGGGTCAGGGTAATCGGCGCTGCTGCATCTTGCACGTTGGGTAAGCCGATGCGGACCTCGACTTGGTACAGCCCAGGGGTCAGGAATGGGTCGGCGGCGCCAGATCCAGTTGCCGCCAGAGCGGCAACGACGCTCACCCATGCGATGAGAGTACGCATCTGACGCTCTCACGTCTGGCGGCGGATCTCGAGCGCCACCACCAGCTCGGTCGTGTCTTCCCCGACCGCCCAGGACAGATCCAGTGTGACCGCCTGCATGATCTTCTCGAACCCATCTTCGGACTGCGAAACGGTGTGATGCGGCCGCGCTGAGAGCCGCGCTGGGGGGCTGCATAGCGCTTGGAGCGTGCCGCCCAGCACGCCGTCTTCCAGCGCCAGCGTGGTCATCGACGGCAGCTCGAGGGGTTGGCCAAAACCGCCCGGGATGCTGCCCTCGTGCACATAGCGCCCGAGAAACCCGTCGGCGCTCGGCATGGCCAGATTCAGCTGCGTGTCGAAGCGCCCGGTGAGCGCTGCGCTGAAGCGATATGGTCCGGAATACGCACACTGCTCCAGGCATACATTGCTGTTTAGCGAAAAGGGGCGTTTTGATTTTTCCTTATTCGGGCAAGCAACGCGCGAACCGTCTCTCCGACAACTCAGTAGGCTTGTGGATCCGCCAACTAAGCGTCTTCAACGCTGCTGCTCCGCCGCGCTCGAGCTCCGTCCGCTACGAGTTGGGCCAGGTGGCGAGCGCCTTACGGATCGCGATCCGGTAGGGCTCGCTGCCGAGCAAGGCGTACGCGGCGTTCTGCTTGGTCTTCCAGTTGCGGCAGTTCAGATCGGGCGAGCTCGCGGCCGTGTCCTCATTGCACGGGGCCGTAAAGTTGTCGACGAAGTAGCCGCCTACGAACGTCTTGATCGTGATCGTCTTATTCTGGCCGGTCGCGAACGGCAGCTCGAGCCGGCCGAAGAACGAGCGGCCGCCCTGCCAGGTGCCGTCGGCTTGGGGAAGGAGCGTTCCCCCGCCCTTGCCGTTGAGCGTCACATGCGACATGAAGGCGTTCACGATCGCGCTCTTGCCGGCCTTGGCCGCCTCGTCGGCAACCACGGCCCTGATGCTCGCAAGGTCCCAGTCGGCCATTAGGCTGTAAAACTCCGTGCTGACCTTGTCCCAGTGGCGAGGGAAGAACCCCTTCGTGTCGACGCCCTCGAAGAGCTTGCCCAGATCGGTGAGCGTGCTCGTGTTGAAGGTCCAGTCCTTTACGCCGGGGGGCTGTTGGCAGCCGGGGTAGACGTTCGTGTTCGCGAGCCCCAGCTGGTGGACGCGGGTGTTGATGGCGTCCGAGCTGTACTTGTTCACGAGCGCCTCGTGGGCGCGGTTGAGCGACTCGCCCAGCCCGCGTGTGAGCGTCTTGCGCAAGGTGTCGGAGTAAACCTGCGTCGGCACGTTGCCGTCGTGGTAGGGGCAGTAGATGTCGTCGGGCTTGCCCTTGAGCGCCGTCCACGATATGCCGTTGGCGTCGTCGAGCAGCGAGAGGTCCGCGTCGTTGTCGAGCAGGTCCATTACGTAGAGGTGTGGCGCCAGCTTGAGCACGCTCAGTGGCTGGAAGGTCATGCTCTGCGCCAGGCCCACGTCGACCGGCCCGCCGACCTCCTTAGTGTAGATCCCGAACCAGGCGTCGCTGCCAGACGGCGCGTTGGCCATTGTGCTCGAGCGCCAAATCCCACGCATGCGCTGGTTCTCGGGCGTCACGTTGTCGATTAGGCTCGCCGCGTAGCGGACGTTGCCGTTCTTGACGTACTCCTCGAGGTCGGTGATGCGTAGGCCGTTGGAGGCCTGGAAACGCAGCAGGTCGCTCAACGTGTAGTCGTAGACGTGGCGCGAGTAGGCGTTCTCATCGTTGCGCTCCATGATCACCGTCATCAGCCCGGCGCTCGGGCGTTCGATGTCGATCAGCCGCGCGTGGTTCTCCTGCGCCTTCTGCTGGACGAACTGCGGCGTGACGTCGGGGTACCACCACCACGCCTTGCCGTCGACGCCCTGGTTGGCGATGCCGATGTAGGAATAGCGGCGCTGGCCGTTGACGACGTAGCTGTCGAGGTCGATCAGGCGGACCTTGTACTTGTTGATCTCGTCGGTGACCCCGTCGACCGTGAGGTCGTAGTTCCAGTGCCAGCCCTTGGCGGCGTCACCGGTGTTCTTGACCCAGACGTACGCGAAGCGACGCTGGCCGTTCACGGTGTAGGGCTCGAGGTCGATCAGGCGGGCCTGCTCTGCGTTGAGTTTGTTTGTCACGTCAGCCTCGCTGCCGTATGACCAGCCGCCCGTGCGGGCGTAGGGCCCGATGTTCTTGACCATCACGGCGGTGAACAGCAGCGGGCTGGTCGAGGCGACCTGCACGCTGACCACCCGCTCGCCTGCGTTGAGCGCGAGCTGATCGATGTCCGCCTTGCTTTTTCTGATCCAGACGTGCCAGCCGGTCGGAGTCGTGGCGTCGCGTTCGGGGTCCTGCGCGGCGGCGGATGCGCTGGCGATACCCCCGCTCAGCCCAGCTGCGAGGGCGGTCACCTCGGCGAGGAATAAAAGCCTTCTGAACATCGTAATCTCCTTGTCATGCCAATCGGGTAGGGGAAAAAGAAACGCCCCTTTTCGTCGATTGCGAAGGTAGCGCGTCACCAGCAGGCTTGGGAATAGGCTGAAGGTCATATCTCTCTGTTATCTTGGGGACTGAGCTGAGCAGACAGAGGTAAGAGGTGCCAGCACTGGCGGCGACTGTACTGCGGTCGCGAAGGCCCAGAAGCTCACGTTCAATCGAACCACATCTTCAGCGTGGGAAGCATTCGTTCTACATTGGCGAATAGGAAATTGAAACGCACCTTTTCACCAAACGTGACTAAGTTAAGGTGCGCGAGGATCATTGTTCTGACGTATGTGTGCGTTGAGGCGCCGACCAGTTGATCATCCGGCTCTCGCGGCGGCCGAACGCTCAAAGCGCCCAGGGGCACTTTCGCGAGCGCTTCCACAGCTCCTGCAGACACACCCCACACCCGCCTTGAGCCCTCGGATGTTGTGAAAACAGGCGGTGCCAGCAGCAGTCGCAGCGCGAGTAGCTCGAGACAACGCGCTAGATCGCCCTGGTCTTTGGATGGGCACGCTGGTCGCTGTCTCACCGTTCCCGGCCGCATCTGATGCTCTCACGCCTGGCGGCGGATCTCGAGCGCCACGACCAGCTCGGTCGTGTCTTCCCCGACCGCCCAGGATAAATCCAGTGTGACCGCCTGCATGATCTTCTCGAACCCGTCTTCGGACTGCGAAACGGTGTGATGCGGCCGCGCTGAGAGCCGCGCTGGGGGGCTGCATAGCACTTGCAGCGTACCGCCCAGCACGCCGTCTTCCAGCGCCAGCGTGGTCATCGACGCCAGCTCGAGGGGTTGGCCAAAACCGCCCGGGATGCTGCCCTCGTGCACATAGCGCCCGAGAAACCCGTCGGCGCTCGGCATGGCCAGATTCAGCTGCGTGTCGAAGCGCCCGGTGAGCGCTGCGCTGAAGCGATAGCGTACCGTCAGCCGGTTGTCGGCGAGCGAGATCCGCTTGTGCAGCAGGCCCTGCGGCAGCTGTGCGCGGAAAGCTGCAGCGATCCCCTCGGGCGCGGGATCGCGTTGGTAGCGCGGTGGTTCCCCCGGTCCAGCGGGGTCTGCAGCCCAGGCGTCGACAAACAGGGCGCGCGCACGCGGATCGGGCTCCAGGTCTGGCGGCGAGATCGCGTGCTTGGTTCGGACGCGATCGTGAGCCGAAGCAATGCCGCCGGACTGCACCTCGGCCCGCTCGCCTAGCGCGAGCTTGCGGTAGTAGTGCTCCTCACGCCTGGCCAGCGTGTCGCCGAAGTTGTGGTGGAGCGAGTAAGAGTCGAGCTCGATTACCGAGGCGTCGCTGTCCTCGCGCACCACTGTTTGCAAGACGGCGTTGTGCAGGAAGATTTCCTGCACGCCATCCAGATCCGCGTCGCGCCGCTGCACCGCCACGCGCGGCGCAAGCTGGTCCAGCCGCCCCTCCAGGGAGACGATGGCGTTGTACACGGCGCGCCTGAGATGCGGCAGGTACAACCCGCCGAACAGCCCGTGCCAGTAGGCGTCGTTGGCCTGTGCCTGGTATAGCAGCGAGGTCAGCTCGGCGCTGGGCTCCGAAACAGGCAGGCCATGCAGGCGGTCCGACAGTCCGAGCATGCGCTTGTGCATCCAGTTGGATTCCGGGTAGCGGGACAGGAAATTCTTCCAGATCCCGCCCCGGATGAAGGCCTTGTCCCGTTCGTAGCGGGCGTGGTCCTTCTCCTGCTTGACCAGGTTGGCGTAGGCATGGGCGCGGGCCGCGGGCAGCGTCCACTCATTCATCTCGATGTATGAGGTCGTGGGCAAATAGATGATGCCGCGTGTGGGGACGACACTGCGAAAGGAAGCGAAGTGCTCCGTCTGGATGGTTGGGGAAGCGAGCACGCCCTCGATGAACTGCTCCAGCCATTTCTTCTCGTACACCCAGGTGTGAGTTTCCGGCCAGATGCCCAGCTTTTCGATGTCGTCGAAGTAGATCGCCGCGGCCTGATGCTCCGGGTCGGCCATCCGCTCGATGAAAGACACCGTCTCCTGCGCCGGGGCGAAGGGAATGCGGTAGCGCAGCCCCTCGGAGATGGGAAACAGGTCGAGCTGGCGGCTGTCCTCTTCGGTGGTGTAGTAGCCCGCCAGCTCTGCGACCTCCTTACCCGCGCACAAGAAGTGATAGTCGTCGACGGTCACGTACTCGATGCCGGCGTCGGCCAGCGCCGGGATCACCGTCGCCTCCCAGACGCGCTCGGTAAGCCAGGCCCCGAGCGGCCGCCGGTGTGTGAGCCGCGCCAGTCGGTCCGACAGCGCGGCGATCTGCCCGATCCGGTCGCGGCCCGGTACGACGGCCAGCACCGGCTCCATGTCGCCACCGCCGAACATCTCGACCTGGCCACGCTCTACCATCTCGCGGAGCAGGCCCATGTCCTCCGGGTACTTGCTGAAAAGGTATTCCAGCAGCCAGCCGCTGAAGTGGACCGCGAAACGGAACCCCGGGTAGCGGTGCAGCGTGCGCAGAAACGGGCGGTAGCAGCGCGCGTGGGCGTCGTCCAGCACCTCCGGGAAATTGCCGACCGGCTGGTGTGCGTGGACGCCTAGGAGCAGGCAGACTTTAGCGGTCATTTAGTAGTTCGATTCGAACCGCCAAGACGCCAAGCATGTCCTGAGCTTCGCCGAAGGGAGCGCCAAGGAACCCTAAAGGCCAAACGCTTCGCCAGAGGGGACACACAGGACAGGGAGGATTAGCGAACTCGGTGAAACGGTTTTCGTCAATTTGAGTTCTCTTGGCGTCTTGGCGGTTCAGATTGCCTTCATGCCGCGCGGCGCATGGCGCCGCCCAGATCGGGATGGCCGCCGCCGCGGCTGATGGGCTCGGAGAGCTGCGCCGGGGCCGGGAGCTGCAGCAACCGGTACAGGTTGGCGAGGTTGGCGCGAAACAGGCGATCGAATATGGCCACCGCTTGCTCGGGGTTGTAATCGCCGAACCACCAGAACCAGTCGGAACCTTCGCAGATCGCCAGCTGCCGGGCGGCGGATTGCATCGCCGCCTCGCCCAGGCGCCCGCTGGCCATGACCAGGTTGTAGCTCTGCTTGGCCGACGCCAGGAAATCCCAAGCGCGGTTCTTCTGTTCCGAGCCGATCCAGGTGGAAAGGCTGCCGTACACCCAGCTTCCCGCCACCACCTGCGGCAATGGACGAGCGAGACCGCCGGCTTCGGGTGCGCCGCCGAGGTCGCCCAGAACCTCGCTGAAAGTGGCGGTGCGGATCCACGGATGCGATTCCAGCGACCGATAAAGCTCATCTAGGAAATAGAAGGCGTTGTAGGAGTAGTACTCCCACGCGTTCTCGCCGTCCAGGATGACGCTGACAACCGGCGATTCGCCCTCCGAGGCATGCGCGCGGATCTGCTCCAGCTGCGCGATGAAATGCGTACAGGCGTCCTTGCCGTGCCAGCTTTTGTACTCGAAACCGATCAAGTCCGACAGCAGGTCGTCGCGAAAGAAGCAGTGCAGCCGATGCCCCTCGAACTCGACATGGTAAGGTCGATACAAAAACTGCCGCGGTTCATCCGCCGGCAGCCCGGCTTTGCGCAGCGAGTTTGTCAGTACACGCTGCCCGCTCGCGGTCCAGGCGACTTTGTGCTCCGCCAGTAACTTCAGGAATGGCGTGGACAGGGCGCCCTCCGCCGGCCATATCCCCGGCGCCACGGCTTCGAAACGGCGCCGGTGGCTGTGCTGTGCGGATTCCAGATGCCAGGTCAGGCGCGAGCGTCCACCCGAGTAATGGTTGGCCACCGGCAAGGGCGCCTCAGGCGTGGCCTCGTGCGCGCATGCGAAGTCCAGCAGCAGCGGCCCGATCGGATGGTAATGCGGCGTGGTCGAGATCTCCACGCGTGCGGATTCGGCGAGCTTTCGGTAACGCGGGATGATGCCGGTGATCAGCTCGCCGATCAGCTTGAACAGAGCCATCCGGTCGGCGTGGCTGAAGTTCGAACCCTGGGTCATCAGCCGCACCACGGTCTCCTCCTGGCGCCGGACCGTCTCGCCGGTCCAGGACAAGTGGTACCAGGTCAGCAGATCGGCCAGGTACTGGCTGGACAGATAGCGGGCGGGATCACCCTCGATCGACAAGAGGTACTGAAACAGATCGCGCAGCCGCTTGTACGGGGTGAACGGCTCGATCATCTTGCTGTGGTTGGCGCGGAAGCACTGGTCCAGCACCAGCTCCCGCTCCGCCGCGTCGAGCTCGTCCAGGTTCTCCCGCGCCAGCAGCCTCAGCAGCGGGTCGCGCATCTGGCCTGTGGCGAACTGGTCGGCGTAGTCCTCCAGCTGGTCGAGCAGGATCGGGACGAGGTTGACCACCGCGTGCACGCCCGGGTGGTTCTCCAGGTGCGCGGCCATGTCCGTGTAGTCCTTGATCGCGTGCAGATAGACCCACGGCTGTGTGAACTCGCCCGTGTTGAAGTCGCGGAAGTCCGGCTGGTGCATGTGCCACAGCAGCACTAGCCGCAGTTGCTTGGCTGCGGTCATCAGCGCGTGATGTAGACCTTCTGCCCCAGCATCTCGGGGGTGATCAGCGTGATGCCGCGCTCGGTGACGTGGAAGCGCTGGCTGTCCTGCTTCGCATCGAAGCCGGCCGAGAAGCCTTCGGGCAGGACGCAGCGCTTGTCGACGACGCAGCGGCGCAGTTTGACCTGGCGGTTGACCACCACGTCCGGGAGGATCACCGAGTCCTCGATGCTGCAGAAACTGTGCACGCGCACGTTGGAGAACACCAGCGAGCCCTTCACGCTCGAGCCGCTGATGATGCAGCCCCCGGACACCAGCGAGTCCACCGCCATGCCGCGGCGTCCCTCGTCGTCGAAGACGAACTTGCACGGCGGGAGCTGTTCCTGGAAGGTCCAAATGGGCCAGTCCTGCTCGTACAGGTTCAACTCGGGCGTCACGTGCACCAGGTCGATGTTCGCCTCCCAGTAGGCGTCCACCGTGCCCACGTCGCGCCAGTACGGGCGGTCGTCGTTCATCCCCACGCAGCTGTCCTGGAAGCGGTGCGCGAACACGCGGTAGCGCGGCACCAGATGCGGGATGATGTCTTTGCCGAAGTCGTGGGACGAGCGCGGGTCACCGTTGTCGCGGCTCACCTGCTCGTACAGGAACTTGGCGTTGAAGACGTAGATCCCCATGCTGGCGAGCGCCCGATCCGCTTGCCCCGGGATCGGCGGCGGGTTGGCAGGCTTCTCCTCGAAGGTTCGCACGCGCCAGTCTTGGTCGACGCCCATCACCCCGAACGCAGTGGCCTCGGCGAGCGGCACCTCGATGCAGGCCACCGTCATGTCGGCCTGGCGGGACAGGTGATAGGCCAGCATGCGCCCGTAGTCCATCTTGTATACGTGATCGCCGGCGAGGATCAGAACGTAATCGGGGTCGTTGGCCTTGAGGATGTCCAGGTTCTGGAACACCGCATCGGCGGTGCCTTGGTACCACTGCTCCTGCACGCGCTGCTGGGCCGGCAGCAGGTCGATGAACTCCTTCATGCGCCCATCCAGGAAGCTCCAGCCGCGCTGGATGTGGCGGATCAGGCTGTGCGACTTGTACTGGGTGGCCACCCCGAGCCGGCGGATGCCGGAGTTGACGCAGTTGGACAGGGGGAAGTCTATGATGCGGAACTTTCCCCCGAAGGGAACGGCGGGTTTGGCGCGCCAGTCGGTCAGCTGCTTGAGGCGGCTGCCGCGGCCTCCGGCCAGGATCAGCGCGTAGGTGTTGCGCGTGATGACGCTGACGAAACGCAGGTCGGTCTCGCCGGGCATGGCATGGCCGTGATTCTGGTTTTCAGTCATCGTTTGCGTGCGTCAGGCTCTCGAACCGGAACTAACGGCTGCGCTGCGTCACGCCAGCAAGTGGGCGCCGGGTTGTCCACTGGGGCCACATGGATTTGGCTTTTCGACCCGACCCGTTCTTATAATAGGGCCACCCTGGGCCGTCCGCCACCGTCCACACAACAATGATTACGCCCGCCCTGGCCGTTTTGCACACACCGCCCCGCCGCGTTGCCCCGGTTCTCACATGAGCGGCAACCTGCCCAGTGTAACTGCATTCGAGTTCGACGCGCTGCTGCAGGCGCGCCTGCACGATCCTTTCCGCTATCTCGGGCTGCACCGGGAGGCAGCCGGCTGGGTCCTGCGCGTATTCCATCCACATGCCGATGCGGTCTGGCTGCGGCTGCCGTCGGGGTTGAGCCCGCTGCAAAACGTGCATCCGGCGGGGCTGTTCGAATGGCGCGGCCCTGAGGCGCCGCCAGCGCCTTACGTTCTCGGGGTGAGCGAAGGCGGCCGCGTGCGCGATGTCCACGACCCCTACGCGTTCGTCCCGGCCCTGAGCGGTCACGACCTCTACCTGTTCAACGAAGGCCGGCTGCGCCAGGCCTGGCGCACGCTGGGCTCGCATCTGGAGCAGCGCAACGGCGTGAGCGGCGTGCGCTTCGCGTGCTGGGCCCCGAATGCGGAGCGGGTCAGCGTGGTGGGCGATTTCAACGGCTGGGACGGGCGCGTGCATCCGATGGGGGTGCACGGGTCGAGCGGGGTGTGGGAGCTGTTCATCCCGGGGTTGTCCGGCGGCGAGCTGTACAAGTACGAAATCCGCAACCGCGACAGCGGGGAAGTCCTGGTCAAGACCGACCCCTACGGGCGCGAGTTCGAGCGCCGGCCCAGCACCGCGGCCCGTGTCCCGCGCGAAGCCCGATATGACTGGGGTGACCAGGCCTGGATGGAGGCGCGGGGAAGCTGGGACTGGCTGCATGCGCCGATGAGCATCTACGAGGTGCACCTAGGCTCCTGGAGGCGGCACCCCGATGGGCGCTTCTACAGCTACACAGAGCTGGCCGAGCACCTGGTGCCCTACGTCCAGGACATGGGATTCACGCACGTGGAGCTGCTGCCGGTAACCGAGCACCCGCTGGACGAGTCGTGGGGCTATCAGACTACCGGGTATTTCGCCGCCACGACCCGCTTTGGCGAGCCGGACGGGCTGCGCGCGTTGATCGACGCGTTCCATCGCGCGGGCATCGGTGTCATCCTGGACTGGGTCCCGGCGCACTTCCCCAGAGACGCCTTCGCCCTGGCGCGCTTCGACGGCACGGCGCTCTACGAGCACGCAGACCCGCGCCGCGGCCTGCATCAAGACTGGGGCACGTACATTTTCAACTACGGGCGCAACGAGGTCCGCAGTTTCTTGCTGTCGAGCGCCCACTATTGGCTGGAGGAGTTCCACGCCGACGGGCTGCGCGTGGATGCGGTGGCTTCTATGCTTTACCTCGATTACTCGCGCAAGGCGGGGGAGTGGCTGCCCAATAAATACGGCGGCCGCGAGAACCTGGAGGCGATCGAGTTCCTGCGCGAGCTCAACGTCATGGTGCACGAGGAGTTCCCCGGCGCGCTTACCTGCGCCGAGGAATCCACCTCCTGGCCCATGGTGTCGCGGCCGACCTATGTCGGCGGGCTGGGCTTCTCCATGAAGTGGAACATGGGCTGGATGAACGACACCCTGTCCTACATCCGGCTCGATCCGGTGTTCCGCCGGTTCAACCACAACCAGCTCACCTTCGGTCAGCTCTATGCTTACACCGAGAACTTCCTGCTGCCGCTATCGCACGACGAGGTCGTGCACGGCAAAGGTTCGCTGCTGGATAAGATGCCCGGCGACACCTGGCAGGAATTTGCCAACCTGCGCCTGCTGTTTACTTACCAATTGACCGCGCCCGGCAAGAAGCTCAACTTCATGGGCAACGAGCTGGCCCAGGGGCGCGAATGGAAGTCTGGGTTCGAGCTGGAATGGGGCCTGCTCGCGGTGCACTGGCACGACGGCGTGCGGCGCATGCTGCGCGATCTGAACCGGCTGCACCGGGAGGTTCCCGCCTTGCACGAGCAGGACTTCGTGCCGGACGGGTTCGCGTGGATCGACTGCCACGACGCCGACCAGTCGACCTTGAGCTTCGTCCGCCGCGCGCGCGACGGCTCATCGGTGGTGGTGGTCCTCAACTTTACGCCCGTGCCGCGCTACAGCTACCGCATCGGGCTTCCCGCCGGCGGCCGCTGGCGCGAGATCTTCAACAGCGACTCTGCCTACTACAGCGGGTCCAACGTCGGTAACCTAGAGGTGGAAGCCGACGCATTGCCCTGGATGGGTTTCCCGTTCTCTGCCGCAGTCACACTGCCACCGCTCGCCGGCATCATCCTGGAACCCGCGGGCGGATGAGCGCCGCGAACAAGCTCGCGGTCCTGTTTGTCACCTCCGAGGTCGCCCCGCTCATCAAGACCGGCGGGCTGGCCGACGTCGCAGGGGCGCTGCCCGCCGCGCTGATGCACGCGGGCGTGGACGTGCGCGTGCTGGTGCCCGGATACAAGCAGGTGATGGAAGGCGTGAAGTCCAAGGGCCGCCTCACCTCCTTTCCGGCCCTGGGCGAGATGCCCGCCAGCCAGATCCTCGCCGGCAAGCTGCCGAGCGGTGTGCCGTTGATGATCGTGGACTGCCCACGGCTCTACGACCGCCCGGGTGGCCCGTACCAGGACGCCTCGGGCAGCAACTGGCCTGACAACGCCGTGCGCTTCGGGCTGTTCTCGTATCTGGGCGCGGTGCTCGGCGGTGCCGCCTCGCCGATCGGCTGGCGCCCACGCATCGTCCACTGCAACGACTGGCAGACCGGGCTTGCGCCGGCCTACCTGCACTTCATGCCCGGCGACAGGGCGCGCACGGTGATGACCATCCACAACCTCGCGTATCAGGGTGTGTTCCCGCCCACCACCGTCAGCCGGCTCGGGCTGCCGCCTTCCTCGTTTGCCCGGGACGGCGTGGAATACTACGGCAACATGTCGTTCCTCAAGGCCGGGCTGCACTACGCGGATCACATCGCCACGGTCAGCCCCAACTACGCGCGCGAGATCCAGCAGGAGCCGCTCGGCATGGGGATGCAGGGATTGCTGGCGCACCGCGCTGGCGCGCTGACCGGCATTTTGAATGGCATCGACACCGACGCCTGGGACCCCGAGACCGATCCCTACATTCAGCGCTACTACAACGCTGTCCGTCTGCCGGCCAAGCAGGAGAACAAGCACGCCTTGCAGCAGCGTCTGGGGCTGGCGGCGGAGGACAGAATTCCGCTGCTGGCGACCATCGGGCGCTTCACCGATCAGAAGGGGCTGGATCTGTTGCTCGAGATCGCGCCGGATCTGGTGCGTTTGCCCGCGCAACTCGCGGTGCTCGGTGCCGGCGATGCGTCGCTGCAGGAGGCCTTCCTGGCGCTGGCGCGCGCGAACCCAGGGCGCGTCGCGGTGCAGATCGGTTACGACGAGGGTCTGGCCCACCAGATCGAGGCGGGTGCGGACATCTTCCTGATGCCGTCGCGCTTCGAGCCGTGCGGCCTGAACCAGATGTACAGCCAGCGCTACGGCACCCCACCCGTGGTGCACGACACCGGGGGCCTGCACGATTCGGTGGTGGACTGCCAGCCCGTGACCCTGGCGGACAAGACCGCTACCGGCTTCATGTTCGAGCCCATGACGGGCGATGCGTTTCTGGTCGCGGTGCAGCGCGCCGTGGCCGCGTACTACGACAAGAAGATCTGGCGCCAGCTGCAGAAGAACGGCATGGCGCGCGATTTCAGCTGGGATGCCAGCGCGCAGCGCTACGTGCTGCTGTACGAGTCTCTATTGAACCCCTGATTCACCACGCAGACACGGAGAGCACGGAGATAACCCAAAAAGCGTGAACTTCTGTGGCTCCCCGGCGCTGGACCGCCGCCGTAGAGGTCCTGCCTCATTGAAAACACCAGCTACTGTTCCTCCGTGCTCTCCGTGTCTCCGTGGTTCATAACGGTTTTCCGGGTAAAATAGGACGCTTCCACCGGACGGAGGGCAAGAAATGATCGGCGATCGCATCGAAGTCAACATCGCGGGTGGCCTCGATATTCCGCTGCCGCGCATGGTCCACATCCGTCAGAAGTTCAAGACGGTCAAGGTCGACAACGTCGCCCAGACC